>NZ_JBHUZJ010000048.1:0-67961 GCF_042667685.1 Streptomyces sp. NPDC057302
GCCAGAAGCTTGGCGGGACCGGGCCTTCGTCGATGCGGGCCAGGGTTGCGGGTCAGGACGGAAGTGGGACGGAAAAGGGGACGGAAAAGGGCGAGGCCCCCAGAAGAACTGGGGGCCTCGCCCTGAACGCTGCCGACGCCTAAGGCGTGGAAACGGCCGTCAGTTGTCGTCCTCGTCGATGAGGAAGCCACGCATCGGCGACGGAGCCTGCTGCATGGGCTGGGGGGCCTGCGGCCGCACCGGCGCCATCGGCTGAGTCATCGCCGGGGACATCTGCTGCTGGCCGCCACCGTAGGACGGGCCGCCGGTGGGCTGGTTGCCGCCCATCGACTGCTGGCCGCCGTACGAAGGGGCGCCCGCGCCGGCCGGTGCCATGGAAGGCGCCGGGGACGGCGGAAGCGAAGCAGCAGCCGGGGTCCGCGGCGGGGCCAGCGAGTCGTCGGCCTGGGTCTCCAGCTGACGGAGCTGCGACTCCAGGTAGGACTTCAGACGCGTGCGGTACTCGCGCTCGAAGCCGCGCAGGTCCTCGACCTTGCGCTCCAGCGTGGCGCGAGCGGACTCCAGGGAGCCCATCGCCACGCGGTGCTTCTCCTGCGCGTCCCGCTCCAGGGCGTCGGCCTTGGCACGGGCGTCACGCTCGAGGCCCTCGGCACGCGAACGCGCCTCGCCGACGATCTTGTTGGCCTCGGAACGGGCCTCCGCGATCGCCTGGTCGGCGGTCTGCTGGGCAAGGGAGAGCACACGAGCGGCGCTGTCGCCGCCGGGGCCCTGACCGGGCTGGGGCATCTGCGGACCGTGACCGCCCATGGGACCACCCATGGGGCCGCCCATCGGGCCACCCTGGCCCATCGGCCCTGGACCCTGCGGACCACCCTGCTGCGGGCCGTGCCCACTGGGACCGGCGGGCAGCTGCGGCGCACCACCGGGCAGCTGCGGCGGACCGCCCATCTGCTGGTGCTGCTGCTGGTGCTGCTGCGGGTGCTGCTGCTGCGGCGGCACCGGCTGCGGGCCCGATATTGCGGCGGGCACGGGAGCACCAGGACCGCGCTGGTCCTGCGGTTCTGGAGGCTTGCGCATCCCGCCCTGCTGCTGGTTCTGCGCAGCGGCGCGGGTGGCTGCGGCCAGTTTGGCGCGCAAGTCCTCGTTCTCGCGGAGCAAGCGAGTCAGTTCGGCTTCGACCTCATCGAGGAAGGCATCGACCTCGTCCTCGTCATAGCCTTCTCGGAGGCGGACGGTCGTGAACTGCTTGTTCCGCACGTCCTCGGGGGTCAACGGCATCTCTTCACCTCAACGTAGTCGTCGGCATTCGGCAAGACCGTATCGTTCACAAGCCGCTCACGACGGTGATCAGGATGTAGACGATGATCATCAGTACGAAGAAGGACAGGTCGAGCGCCACGCCCCCGAGACGCAGCGGCGGAATGAACCGCCGCAGAAGCTTGAGCGGTGGATCAGTGACAGTGTAGGTGGCCTCCAGAACGACCACCATCGCCTTGCCGGGTTGCCATGAGCGGGCGAACTGGAAGACGTAGTCCATGACCAACCGGAAGATCAGCACGATGAGGAAGCACATCAGCGCGATGTAAAGCACCTGCAAGACCACGCCCATGTTGGCGGTTCCCTCTCCCCTGTTACTCGTGCTGCGTTTGCCGGTTCTGCGTTACTGCGTCACTTACGTCTCAGCTCTGGTTGAAGAACCCGCCCTCTGCGATGCGAGCCTTGTCCTCCGCCGTTACATCGACGTTAGCAGGCGACAACAGGAACACCTTCTGCGTCACTCGCTCAATGCTGCCATGCAGACCGAACACGAGACCGGCGGCAAAGTCGACAAGTCGCTTCGCGTCGGTGTCGTCCATCTCGGTCAGATTCATGATCACCGGAGTGCCTTCGCGGAAGTGTTCCCCGATGGTACGGGCCTCGTTGTAGGTCCTGGGGTGCAGCGTGGTGATGCGGTAGGGCTCCCGCTCGGACACGACCTTGGGCATGATCACCGGTGCGTTCTTCTCCAGGCTCTGGCGTTCAGGTGTGATGGATGCCACGGGGGCGATTCGCGCCGGACGTCCGGATTCCGCGCCTAGCGAAGCGGAATGGGCGACCGGCTCACGCTGTGCGGGGGGCTGTACCACTCGTACCGATTCGTCCCTTTCAGACGCGTGCGCCTGACGGGATTGGTGCGACTGATGTGGCGGCTCATGCCGCCGGCGGTCCCGCTCGGGCTCCGGCTCGGGTTCGAACTCGTCATCGGGGTCGAACCCCGGACCGTCGTACCCGTCGTCCTCCACGAGGCCGAGGTAGACCGCCATCTTGCGCATCGCGCCGGCCATGCTCTGAGTCCTCCGCTCTGTGGTGGATCGGCTGTCGTCACCAACTGCCCGCGATCCACGAGGTCTCCCCGCCCAACAGCGAGAATGACCATATTTTCTGCTGTGGTCCGACTTCTTGGCGACGTTACCCGAGCCCGGGTCGGACTCCGAGTACCGCCGTTCCGACGCGCACATGTGTCGCCCCGGCCGCCACGGCCTGTTCGAGGTCCGCACTCATCCCTGCCGACACCATGTTCGCAGCCGGATGAGCCGCGCGCATAAGGGTTGAGAATTCCATCAGCCGCTCGAACGCCGCCTGTTGCCGCCCCGCGTACGGACCGGTGAGCGGCGCCACGGTCATCAGACCGTCGAGCCGCAGCCCCGGAGCCCCGACCACGAGCGCCGCCAGCTCTTCGATTCCCCCGGGGCCCACGCCCCCGCGCTCGCCCCGGCCGTTCTCCTCGGCGTCGAGGGCGACCTGGATCAGACAGCCGAGCTCCCGCTCCGCGCGCACCGCCCCCGCCGACAGGGCGGTGACGAGCTTGGGCCGGTCCACGGACTGGACCACACCCGCATAACTGACCACGGAACGGACCTTGTTGGTCTGCAATTGACCGACAAAGTGCCAAGTAAGGGGAAGATCCGCACACTCGGCGGCCTTGGGAGCCGCGTCCTGGTCGCGGTTCTCGGCGACGTGCCGCACGCCGAGCTCCGAGAGAATCCGCACATCGCTCGCGGGGTAGGTCTTGGTGACCACGATCAGGGTCACCTCCTCCCGCTTGCGACCGGCCGCCGCGCACGCCGCGGCGATGCGCTCCTCGACCTCCGCCAGGTTCGCGGTGAGTTGTGCCTTACGGTCCGTCATGCCCTATCAGTCCAGCCAGACATAGCCCGCGAGACGACCGGTGGTCCGGTCGCGGCGGTAGGAGAAGTGGTCAGCGGATTCCAGGGTGCACACCGGCGACTGCTCCCGGTCGCGCACCCCGAGCCGCTCCAGCTGAGCGTGCACCCCCGCGGTCACGTCGACCGCCGGGGTGCCCCAGCTCGTCTCGGCGTACGCCGCGGGCTCGATCGCCGCGGCGTCGGCGCGCATCTCCTGGGGTACTTCGTAGCACCGGCCGCAGACCGCGGGGCCGGTGCGGGCGATGACGCGGGCCGGGTCGGCGCCCAGCTTCACCATGGCCTCGACCGCTGCGGGGACGACCCCCGCCAGCATGCCGGGCCGTCCCGCGTGGGCCGCCGCCGCGATCTTGGCGACCGGGTCGGCGAGCAGGACGGGCGTGCAGTCCGCGGTGAGGACCGCCAGGGCGAGGCCGCGGCGGGCGGTCACCACGGCGTCGACCGCCGGGATCTCGGCCTCGGAGCCCCAGGGTCCGTCGACCACGACGACGTCGGGGCCGTGCACCTGGTTCATCCAGACGACCCGCTGCGGGTCGATGCCGAGCGACGTGGCCGCGAGCGAACGATTCGTCCGCACGGCCTCGGGGTCGTCGCCGACCGCGCCGCCGAGATTGAGCTCTTCGTACGGAACGGCGCTCACCCCGCCCCACCGGTCGGTGAAGGCGAAGTGCGCGCCGCTCGCGGTGCTGTGCCCGTTTATCACTTCAGGAAGTCCGGCACGTCCAGCTCTTCGGCCTGGCTGTCCGAGTACGGACGGGCCGGCGGAACCTGCGGCGGGGCCACGGGCGCGGACGGGGCTTCGTTGACCGGAGCCGACTCGGCGGGCTCCGGAGCCGACGCCTCGTCGTGCGACGTGACGCTGCCCAGGCCGCCGTACGGCGAACGGGACTCGGCCGGACGGCTCGTGGCCGCCGGCTGCTCGTCGCGCTGCTTGCCCGACGAGGCGCTCAGGACGGTGTCCCGCTTGGACGGCGGCTGCCCACCGTCGAAGCCCGCCGCGATGACGGTGACCCGGACCTCGTCGCCCAGGGCGTCGTCGATGACGGCGCCGAAGATGATGTTGGCCTCGGGGTGGGCCGCCTCGCTGACCAGTTGGGCCGCTTCGTTGATCTCGAAGAGACCCAGGTCGGAGCCGCCGGAGATGGAGAGCAGGACGCCCCGCGCTCCGTCGATGGACGCCTCGAGCAGGGGCGAGGAGATCGCCATCTCGGCGGCGGCCACCGCGCGGTCGTCGCCGCGCGCCGAACCGATGCCCATGAGGGCCGAACCCGCCTCGGACATGACCGACTTGACGTCGGCGAAGTCGAGGTTGATCAGACCGGGGGTCGTGATGAGGTCGGTGATGCCCTGGACACCGGAGAGCAGGACCTGGTCCGCCGACTTGAAGGCGTCCAGAACGCTGACCTGCCGGTCCGAGATGGACAGGAGCCGGTCGTTGGGGATGACGATGAGGGTGTCGACCTCTTCGCGCAGCTCCGCGATCCCGTCCTCGGCCTGATTGGCGCGACGACGGCCCTCGAAGGTGAACGGCCGGGTCACGACGCCGATGGTCAGGGCGCCCAGGGAGCGGGCGATGTTGGCGACGACAGGTGCGCCGCCCGTGCCGGTGCCACCGCCTTCGCCGGCGGTGACGAAGACCATGTCGGCCCCCTTGAGGACCTCCTCGATCTCCTCGCGGTGGTCTTCTGCCGCCTTGCGGCCGACTGCCGGGTTGGCTCCGGCGCCGAGGCCACGGGTGAGTTCACGGCCGACGTCGAGCTTGACGTCGGCGTCGCTCATCAACAGGGCTTGCGCGTCGGTGTTGATGGCGATGAACTCGACGCCCTTGAGACCGACCTCGATCATCCGGTTGATGGCATTGACACCACCGCCGCCGACACCGATGACTTTGATGACTGCGAGGTAGTTCTGCGGTGCTGCCACGTCGAAGGCCTCTCGCCTCGAGTTACGTGTCGCCGCCTCGCGGGTTCGCGCCGCGACGACTGATGCCGAATGGGACGGTCCGAACGCCGACCCGAACCCTAACGCTGAAGTTTAGGGTTACCAGTGTGTCTGTTCCTTGGACTCTTCCGAACAGGACACTAAGTCGACAAGTGGCGCACGTTCAACGAACACGCCGAACCTCCCGTTTTTCTTTTCACCCTATGTGATCAGCCGTAGCGCTGCAGAACCAGGGTGCTGGCCTGCGACGATATGCGTCAACTCGCCGATGACGCAGGGGCGGTGGGGACACTCACATCGAAGTGCCGTGCCTTGGGGGCGGCTTTCATCAGGGCGGTGAGTGTGCTTGCCTTCGTCCGGCCCTTCTCGCCGCTGCCCCACGCTACGGTGCGTCCGCCGCTCAACTCCAGCGAGATCGAGTCGTACGAACGGACCTTGACGGCCCGTGTATCGCGGGCCACGGCGGCCGGAAGCGCGCCCGCGACCCGTACCGACTCGCGGCGCAAGCGGTGGGAGTCGAAACGGCGCAGACTCGCCGCCGCGTTCTCCCGATCCGGCCTCAATTCCAGGAGTGGAACACCCTTCGCCCGGTGTCCGACCGTGGCGAATCGCACGCCCTTGGCGTCCACTTCGACGAACTTTCCGCCCTTTTCGATAAGGAGAACCGGCTTACGTTCGGTCACTTTCAGACCGATTCCGTGCGGCCAGGAACGGACGACCTCGACCGAGTCGACGCGCCGGAGTTTCTCGCGCAACCGGTCCTCGATGGCGTCGGTGTCGACCGAGATCAGGGGCGAGCCGACCGGCGCCGCGGCGGCTTCGCGCACCTCTTCGGGGGTCAGGACCCGGGTGCCGGAAGTCGTCACGCGCTCCACGCGCAGCCACTGCGAGCCGTAGAACAGCCAGACGCCTCCCGCGCCGAGCAGCACGAGGGCGACCAGCGAGAGGATCAGGGTGCGCGGTCGCGGGATACGTACGCGACCTCCCAGAAGGCGGGGCAGGCGGGGAGGACGGGGCGGGCGGGACCCACCAGAAGCAGACTTCTGCCGTTCGGCGGTGGTCGGTCCGGCCACGGTCCCCTGCCTTCTTGTGCCTTCTAGTGGCGCGTCACCCGTTGCGGCGCGACGCGATCGCCTCGTACACCATGCCGACGAGCAGGTCGTCGGCATCCCGGCGCCCGAACTCCGATGCGGCGCGGGACATCTCGTACAGCCGGTGCGGATCGGCGAGCACCGGGAGTACGTTGCCCTGCACCCACTCGGGCGTCAGTTCGGCGTCGTCCACGAGGAGTCCACCGCCCGCCTTGACCACCGGCTGGGCGTTCAGCCGCTGTTCGCCGTTGCCGATGGGCAGCGGTACGTAGGCGGCCGGCAGCCCGACGGCGGAGAGTTCGGCGACGGTCATCGCGCCCGCACGGCAGAGCATCATGTCCGCCGCGGCGTACGCGAGGTCCATCCGGTCCACGTACGGTACCGGGATGTAGGGCGGCATACCGGGCATGTTCTCGACGTACGGCATTTCGTTCTTCGGGCCGACCGCGTGCAGGATCTGGATCCCGGCGCGCTGGAGCACCGGAGCGACCTGCTGGACGACCTCGTTGAGCCGCCGGGCGCCCTGCGAGCCACCGGAGACCAGGAGCGTCGGCAGGTTCGGATCGAGGCCGAAGGCGGCGCGCGCCTCCGGGCGGACCCGGGCCCGGTCGAGCGTGGCGATGGTGTGGCGCAGCGGAATGCCGATGTAGCGGGAGTTGCGCAGCTTGCTGTCCGGCGTGGCGACGGCCACCCCGTGGGCGTACCGCGAGCCGATCTTGTTGGCGAGGCCGGGACGCGCGTTGGCCTCGTGCACGACGATCGGCGTACCGGTCCGCTTGGCCGCGAGGTATCCCGGCAGCGCGACATAGCCGCCGAAGCCGACCACGCAGTCCGCCTTCGTACGCTCCAGGATCTGCTCGGCCGCCTTGATCGTGCCGCGCAGCCGCCCCGGGACGGTGATCAGCTCAGGGGTGGGCTTGCGCGGCAGCGGAACGGCCGGGATCAGCGCGAGTTCGTAGCCCCGCTCGGGTACGAGCCGGGTCTCGAGTCCACGCTCCGTGCCCAGGGCCGTGATGCCCACGGTCGGGTCCTGCCTCCGCAGGGCGTCCGCGAGGGCGAGCGCGGGCTCGATGTGGCCGGCGGTCCCCCCACCGGCGAGTACGACATGCACCGAAATTCACCGCTCTCCGGACGAACGCGCCTTGACGCGCCGTCTCATCGTGTTCCATCTCACCCGAGGTTGCCGCATGGCCAGGGCCGCCTTTGCCGCCGGATCCTCCCGCGCGAAGGCGATGAGGAGTCCGATGGCGAACATGGTCGGCAGCAGGGCCGAACCCCCGTAGGAGAACAGCGGGAGCGGGACACCGGCGATCGGCAGCAGACCGAGCACCGCACCGACATTGATCACGGCCTGCGCCGTGATCCAGGTGGTCACGCCTCCCGCGGCATACCGTACGAAGGGGTCCTCCGTGCGTCCGGCCACGCGGATACCCGCATAGCCTAGAGCCGCGAACAGGGCGAGCACCGACAGCGTCCCCGCAAGGCCGAGTTCCTCCCCCGTGATGGCGAAGATGAAGTCGGTGTGCGGTTCCGGCAGTTGACCCCATTTTTCCACACTCGCGCCGAGCCCGGAACCGAAGAATCCGCCGGAGGCGAGCGCATAGATCCCGTGCACGGCCTGCCAGCACTGGTCGCCGGGACCCGGATCCGTGGCGCCGATGCAGGCGAGCCTCGCCATGCGGTTGGGGCTGGTCTTGATGAGGATCACGCCGAGCAGGGCCGCGATCGAGAGCACCCCCGCGAAGAGCCGGGTCGGCGCCCCCGCGAGCCAGAGCAGGCCGAAGAGGATGGCCGTGAGGATGATCGCGGTGCCCATGTCGCCGCCCAGCATGATCAGGCCGAGCAGCATGAAGGCGACCGGGACGAGCGGCACCAGCATGTGCTTCCACTGGGTCAGCAGGCGCTTGTCCTGTTTGCGGGCGAGCAGGTCCGCGCCCCACAGGACGAGGGCGAGCTTGGCGAACTCACTGGGCTGGAGCTGGAACGGGCCGCCCAGATAGATCCAGTTCTGGTTTCCGTTGACGCTGCGCCCTATCCCGGGGACCTGCACGAGCACCATCAGGAAGACGGTCACCGCGAGGATGGGATAGGCGAGCGCCCGGTGCAGCTTGATGGGCATGCGCATGGCCACGAGCAGCAGGATCGAGCCGAGTACGGCCGCCACGAACTGCTTGCGGAAGAAGTACGCGGCGGGCAGGTCCAGCTGGAGCGCCTGGATCATCGACGCCGAGTAGACCATCACCAGACCGAGCACGGTGATCAGCAGGCTGCTGCCGAAGATGAGGTAGTACGCGGTCAGCGGCCGGTCCCAGGCGCGCTTGACCCGGGTGTAGAACCGCCGCACCGCGTTCTCGCCCCGCGGGCGCGGTGGGCCCGGGGAACGGACCGGCGCGGGCCGCCTGGCGAGGCGCGTGGGCGCCCGTCCGCTACTGCCGGCCATCAGGCCCCCCGCCAAGACACCACGACGCTGCCACGTGCCCTCCTAAGGGTGCCGGGCGCCCCCGGACCGCAGGGGCCCGCGTCAGGCGCTCGCGCCGAGTTCGCGGACCGCGTCCGCGAACGCGTCACCACGCTTGTTGTAGTTGGTGAACATGTCCATCGACGCACAGGCCGGGGCCATCAGTACGGTGTCCCCCGGCTCGGCGAGTCGCGCAGCCTGTCGTACCGCATCGGACATCGCCCCAGTGTCGGTCCGGTCGAGGTCGACGACCGGGACCTCGGGGGCGTGTCGCGCGAGGGCTTCACGGATCAGCGCGCGGTCGGCGCCGATCAGGACGACGCCCCGCAGCCGCTTGGCCGACTTGGTGACGAGTTCGTCGAAGGTGGCGCCCTTGGCGAGTCCGCCCGCGATCCACACGATCGATTCGTAGGCGGCCAACGAGGCTTCGGCCGCGTGGGTGTTGGTGGCCTTGGAGTCGTCGACGTACGCCACATCGGCCACGTCGGCGACGTGTTCGATGCGGTGGGCGTCCGGACGGAAGGCGCGCAGACCGTCGCGGACCGCCGTCGCGGGCACGCCGTAGGCGCGCGCGAGAGCGGCGGCGGCCAGGGCGTTGGCGATGTTGTGCGGCGCGGGCGGCTGCACGTCGGAGATCTCGGCGAGCTCCTGCGCCTGCTTCTGGCGGTCCGGCACGAAGGCACGGTCGACCAGGATGCCGTCCACGACGCCCAGTTGCGAGGGCGCGGGCGCGTTCAGCGTGAAACCGATGGCGCGACAGCCCTCTTCGACGTCGGCCGCGCGGACCAGGTCCTCGGTCGCCTTGTCGGCGAGGTTGTAGACGCAGGCGACCTGATTGCCCTCGTAGACCCGGCCCTTGTCGGCCGCGTACGCCTCCATGGAGCCGTGCCAGTCGAGGTGGTCGGGCGCGAGGTTCAGGACCGTCGCGGAGTGGGCGCGCAGCGAGGGCGCCCAGTGCAGCTGGTAGCTGGAGAGCTCCACCGCGAGGACGTCGTACGGCTCGTCACCCGTGACGACGTCGAGGAGCGAAACCCCGATGTTGCCGACGGCCGCGGTCCGCAGACCTGCCGCCTCCAGGATCGAGGCGAGCATGCGCACGGTCGTGGTCTTGCCGTTCGTGCCGGTGACCGCGAGCCACGGCGCTGCTTCTTTGCCGTCCCGCCCGCGCAGGCGCCAGGCGAGTTCGACGTCGCCCCACACCTCCACGCCCGCCGCGGCGGCCGCCGCGAAGAGCGGCTTGTCCGGCTGCCAGCCGGGCGTGGTGACGATCAGTTCGGTGCCTTCGGGCAGGGTGGCCCCGTCGCCGAGGCGGACGGTGATGCCCTCGGCCGTCAGCTCCTCGGCCTGCGTACGGGAGCGCTCGTCGTCGCCGTCGTTCACGACCGTGACGACGGCGCCCAGGCCGTGCAGCACGCGGGCCGCCGGGATCCCCGAGACGCCGAGCCCGGCGACGGTGACGTTCTTCCCCTGCCAGCTGGTCACTTCTTGGCTGCCCATCCTGCGTAGAAGAGGCCGAGTCCGACGATCACGCACATGCCCTGGATGATCCAGAAGCGGACCACCACAAGGACTTCGGACCACCCCTTGAGTTCGAAGTGGTGCTGCAGTGGCGCCATCTTGAAGACCCGCTTGCCGGTCATCTTGAAGGAGCCGACCTGGATCACGACGGACATGGTGATCAGGACGAACAGGCCGCCGAGGAGCGCGATGAGCAGCTCCGTGCGGGAGCAGATCGCCAGTCCGGCGAGCGCGCCGCCCAGGGCCAGCGAGCCGGTGTCACCCATGAAGATCTTGGCGGGCGAGGTGTTCCACCACAGGAAGCCGAAGCAGGCTCCCATCAGTGCGGAGGCCACGACGGCGAGGTCGAGTGGGTCTCTGACCTCGAAGCACGCCTGCGGGTTGGTGAGCGTGACGGCGTTGGCGCAGGACTCCTGGTACTGCCAGACACCGATGAAGGTGTACGCGCCGAAGACCATCACGGAGGCGCCGGTGGCCAGGCCGTCGAGGCCGTCGGTGAGGTTCACGCCGTTCGACATCGCGAGGATCATGAACAGCGCCCAGACCACGAAGAGCACCGGGCCGATCGACCAGCCGAAGTCCGTGACGAACGACAGCTTGGTGGAGGCCGGGGTCTGGTTGCGGCTGTCCGGCCAGTTCAGCGCGAGCACGGCGAAGCCGATGCCGACGATCAGCTGACCCGCCATCTTCGCCTTGGCGCGCAGGCCGAGCGAGCGCTGCTTGACGATCTTGATGTAGTCGTCGAGGAAGCCGACCAGGCCCATGCCCGCCATCAGGAAGAGCACGAGGAGCCCGGAGAGCGTGGTCTCCGTACCCGTGATGATCTTCGTGAGGAAGTACGCGATGAGCGTGGCGAGGATGAAGGCGATGCCACCCATGGTCGGCGTACCGCGCTTGCTGTGGTGCTCGCGCGGGCCGTCGTCCCGGATGAACTGCCCATAGCCCTTGCGGGCCAGGAACTTGATAAGGAGCGGGGTTCCGACCAGGGTCAGGAAGAGCCCGATCACACCCGCGAAGAGGATCTGCCTCATCGGCCGGCGACCTGCCCCTCGGACGACGCGGAGCCGTCGAGCAGCGCCGTGGCGACCCGCTCGAGACCGACCGATCTGGAAGCCTTCACCAGCACGACGTCTCCCGGGCGCAGCTCGCTGCGCAGCAGGTCGATCGCCGCCTGTGCGTCGGACACGTGCACCGACTCCTCACCCCACGAACCCTCGTTGTATGCGCCCAGTTGGAGCCAGGACGCTTCCCTGCCCCCGACTGCCACGAGCTTGCTCACGTTCAGCCGGACGGCGAGCCGTCCGACCGCGTCGTGTTCGGCGAGCCCCTCGTCACCGAGCTCGGCCATATGACCGAGCACCGCCCACGTACGACGTCCCCTGCCCATGGCCACGAGCGCGCGCAGGGCGGCTCGCATGGACTCGGGGTTCGCGTTGTAGGCGTCGTTGACGACCGTCACGCCGTCCGGGCGCTCGGTGACCTCCATCCGCCAGCGGGACAGCGTGCCAGCGTCGGAGAGCGCGCGGGCGATCTCTTCTGCGGACATGCCCAGCTCATGGGCGACGGCGGCCGCGGCAAGCGCGTTCGACACGTGGTGCTCACCGTACAGCCGCAAGGTCACGTCGCTGCACCCGGTGGGTGTGTGCAGCGTAAAGGCAGGCTGTCCGCTGTCCGTGAGCCGGACATTCTCGGCACGTACGTCGGCGTCGGCGTCCTCTCCGAAGAGCAGGACGCGCGCCTTCGTGCGCGAAGCCATGGCACGCACCAGCGGGTCGTCGGCGTTGAGGACCGCGGTGCCGTCGGCGGGCAGGCTCTCGACGAGTTCACCCTTCGCCACTGCGATCTGCTCGCGTCCGCCGAACTCGCCGATGTGGGCGGTGCCGACGTTGAGCACGAGGCCGATCTTCGGCGGGGTGAGGCCGGTGAGGTAGCGGATGTGGCCGATGCCGCGGGCGCCCATCTCCAGGACGAGGAACCGTGTCTCGTCGGTGGCGCTGAGGGCGGTGAGCGGCAGGCCGATCTCGTTGTTGAGCGAGCCCGGCGTGAAGACCGTGGGTGCCTTGCTGCGCAGGACCTGGGCGAGCAGGTCCTTGCAGCTCGTCTTGCCGACGGAGCCGGTGAGCGCCACGAGCGTCGCGCCCAGGCGTTCCACGACGTGCCGTGCGAGGGCACCGAGCGCCGCCTGCACGTCGTCGACGACGATGGCGGGTACGCCGACGGGGCGCGCGGCCAGGACGGCGGCGGCGCCCGCTTCGACCACCGCGGACGCGTAGTCGTGGCCGTCGACGCGCTCGCCGACGAAGGCGACGAAGAGGCTGCCGGGCTCCACTTCACGGGAGTCCCTGACGACCGGGCCGGTGACCTGGACGGACGGATCCGGTATGTCGTGGGTCTGCCCGCCGACGACAGTGGCGATCTCGGCGAGGGAGAGGGCGATCACAGATTCATCCCTGGGTTTGCTGGATAGCTTCGCGAAGTACCTGGCGGTCGTCGAAGGGACGCACCACCCCGGCGATGTCCTGCCCCTGCTCGTGGCCCTTGCCCGCGACGAGCACCGTGTCGCCCGGTTCGGCCAGGGCGACGGCCGCGCGGATGGCGGTGGCGCGGTCCTCGAAGACGGCGACGTCGCCGCGCTCGTGGGCCGGCACGTCGGCGGCGCCGGCGAGCATCGTGGCGAGGATCGCCAGGGGGTCCTCGCCGCGGGGGTTGTCGGCGGTCAGTACGGCGGTGTCGGCGAGCCTGGCCGCCGCGGCGCCCATCGGCATCCGCTTGGTCTTGTCCCGGTCGCCGCCGCAGCCGAGGACGATGTGCAGCTTGTTCTCGGTGACCTTGCGCAGGGCGCGCAGGACCGATTCGACGGCGTCCGTCTTGTGGGCGTAGTCGACGACCGCGAGGTAGGGCTGGCCTTCGTCGATGCGCTCCAGGCGGCCGGGGACGCCCGGGACCGCGGCGACACCGTCGGCGGCCTGCTGCGGGTCGATCCCCGCGACGGCCAGCGAGACGATCGCGGCGAGCGTGTTGGCGACGTTGAAGGGGCCGGCGAGCGGGGACCTGGCGGTGATCCGCTCCCCCTTCGGGCCGACCGCGACGAACGTGGAGTCGAACGGCATGACCTCGACGTCCTGCGCGCGCCAGTCGGCGTCGGGGTGGCCCTCGGCGGAGAAGGTGGTGACGGGGACCTCCGACTCGGTGATGAGCCTGCGGCCGTACTCGTCGTCGAAGTTGACCACTCCGAGCCGGGAGCGCAGCTTGGTGAACAGCTGCGCCTTGGCCTGGAAGTAGTCCTCCATGTCGGAGTGGAACTCCATGTGCTCCGGGCTGAGGTTGTTGAAGACGGCGACGTCGAAGACGCAGCCGTCCACCCGGCCGAGCACGAGGGCGTGGCTGGAGACCTCCATGACGACGGCCTCGACGCCGCGTTCGCGCATCACCGCGAACAGCGCCTGGAGGTCGGTCGCCTCGGGGGTCGTCCGCTCCGACTTGATCCGCTCGTCGCCGATGCGCATCTCGACCGTGCCGATGAGGCCGGTCGACCGGATGCCCTTGAGGCCGCCCTCGACGAGGTAGGCCGTCGTGGTCTTGCCGGACGTACCGGTGATGCCGATCTGGAGCAGATCGCGCCCCGGATGGCCGTACACCGTGGCCGCGAGCTCCCCCATGGAACCGCGCGGGTCGGCGACCTCCAGGACCGGCAGGCCCGTGACGGCCGCGCGCTCGGCGCCCGTCGGGTCGGTGAGGATCGCGGCGGCGCCGAGGTCGGCCGCCTGGGCGACGAAGTCGGCGCCGTGCAGCCGGGCGCCGGGCAGCGCGGCGTAGATGTCGCCGGGGCGGACCGCACGGGAGTCGTGCGTGATGCCGCTGACCTCCCCCGTGCCCGGGGCGGCGACGCCCAGTTGGTCGGCGATCCGGGCGAGCGGCGTCGCGGAGACCTGGACCGGCCGCGGCGGTCCCGGATATGTCACGGGAACGCCCTTCTGGGTGGTTTGGGACTGATCGGCGTGTGGCACGGCGGTGAGCGTACCGGGCGCACCGGCTGTTGGGCGAAGCGGGCGGTGTGGCGGGGGCTGGTTCCCCGGCCTCGGGGTGATCGTTGTCACGGGTTTGTCCTGGTGGGGCGCCGGCCTGGCAGGGCTCAGGGTTCGAAGGTGACGGGAAGCCTGGCCGCGCCCTTGCCGGTGGGCGGGACCTGGAGCGTCTTGAGGGCGAACTGCATGACTTCCTTGTAGATGGGGCCGCAGATCTGGCCGCCGAAATAGCTGCCCTTGGTGGCGTTCTGGATGGCGCAGTAGACGGTGACACGCGGCTTGTCGGCGGGCGCGAACCCGGCGAACGACGAGGTGTAACCCTTGTACCTGCCGGTCTCGGGGTCGACCCGGTTGGCCGTACCCGTCTTGCCCGCGACCCGGTATCCGGAGATGCGGGCCTTGGTGCCGGTGCCCTCCTCGTCGTCGACGACGGACTCCAGCATCTGCGACACCGTCTTGGCCGTCTTCTCGCTCACCACGCGGGTCTTCTTGGGCTTGGGGGCGGGCGTGAAGCGGCCGTCGGGACCCTTTATGCCGCGCACCAGCGTGGGCTCGATGCGTACGCCGTCGTTGGCGATGGTCGAGTAGACGGAGGCCGCCTGCATCGCGTTGATGGAGAAGCCCTGGCCGAACGGGATCGTGTACTGCTGCGAGGTGGACCACTTGTCGGGGGCCGCGAAGATGCCGGACGTCTCGCCGGGGAAGCCGAGTCCGGTCTCCCTGCCGATGCCGAACTTGCGCAGGTACGAGTAGAGCGACCGGTTGGCCTCCCGCTGGGTCCTGCCCAGCTCGCCGGTGGCCAGGATCGTGCCGATGTTGCTGGACTTGGCGAGCACGCCGCTGAGCGTGAGGTGCCAGGTCGGGTGGTCGATGTCGTCCTTGAAGAGCCGGTCGCCGCGGTGCAGCCGGTTGGGGACCGTCACGTGTGTGCCCGGCGTGGCCGCGTTCTCCTCCAGGACGGCGGCCATGGACATGACCTTGGCGGTCGAGCCCGGCTCGAAGGCGTCCTGGAGCGAGGCGTTGCCGAGCGCCGTGCCGTCGGCCTGCGAGAGGTCGTTCGGGTCGAAGCCCGGGGAGTTGGCCATGGCCAGGACCTCGCCGGTCTGGTTGTCCTGCACTATCACGTAGCCGCGGTCCGCCTTGGACTTCTCCATTTGCTCGGTGATGGCGTTCTGCGCGGCCCACTGGATGTCGCGGTCGATGGTGAGCTCGACGTCCGAGCCGGGCACGGCGGGCGTCTCCGTGCTGCCCGCGGTCGGCACCTGGTGGCCGCCCGACTGGGCGTACCTGATCTTGCCGTCCTTGCCCGCGAGCTCCTTGTTGAGCTGCTGCTCCACGCCGCCCGCGCCCTTGCCCTCGGCGTTGACCCAGCCCAGTATTCCGGCGGCCAGGGTGTCGTTCGGGTAGACGCGCTTGCTGCTGGGGTCCTGGAAGACGCCCGCGAGGACGTTGGCGCTCTTCTCGTCGGCCTGCTCCTTGTCGGCGAGCGCGCCGCGCAGGTCCTTGATCTGCTTCCAGACCTGCGGGGTCTGCCGGCGGGCGAGCAGGACGTAGCGGGTCTTGGGCGTCCTGAGCTGTTCGGTGAGCCGGTCGACGTCCTTGTCGAGGATCGGGGCGAGGAGGGCCGCGGCCTGTTCGGGCGCGTCCTTGATGCCCATCTCCTTGGCCGTGAACATCGTGGGGTCGGCCGTGATGTCGTACGCGTCCACGCTCGCGGCCAGCTCGACGCCGCCGCGGTCGGTGATGCCACCGCGCTCGGCGGTCAGGACATGGCTGAAGTAGCGGTTCTTCTCGGCCTTGGTCGTGTACACGCTCGCGTCGACCGCCTGCACCTGGAGGAGGCGTACGACGAAGGCCAGCATCACCAGGGTCAGGCCGAGGCTCACCATGCGCAGCCGGGGCCGCGGGCTGCCGAGCCGGATCGTGCGGGATTTGGAGGCCGCGGGGCGCGGGCGGCGGGCCGCGGGGCGGGCCCCCGCTCCCGGGCGGCGCTGTTCGCCGGGGCGGGCGGGGCGCGAGGGCCGCGCGGGACCCGGGACCCTGCGTCGCGGGGGTTGGCGGTCCGTCACTTACGTCACCTGCCGGAGGTCGTGGGGCCGGGCGTCGCGGAGAGGGTGGGCGTGGGCGGGGCGTACGGGGCTGTGGCGGAGGGCGCCGGGGATGCCTGGGGCGGTGGGGTCGGCGAGGGCGGGGCCGTGGGCGCCACCGGGATCGAGACCGAGGGCGCCGGGGAGGCGACCTCCTGGGGGCGCGGATCGGGCCGCAGGGCGGAGGACTGCTCGGCGGCCTCGGGGACACCGCGCACGGTGCCGTCCGGGTTCAGGAAGGCCGGGTCGCCGCCCGGCACCATGCCGAGCTCGCGGGCGCGGCGCTGGAGGGCGTCGGGAGCGGCGTAGGCGTCCACGTCCCGCTGGAGCTCCTGCTCCTGGTCCGTGAGCTCCGTCGTCTCCTTCTTGAGCTCGCTCAGCTGGAACGAGCCTTCGTTCAGCGAGGAGTTCAGGATGAGCAGGGTGATCAGTCCGCCGCCGAGCAGCAGCACGACCAGCAGCACGAACGGCGTACGCGCGGCCTGGCTCGGCCCCGACGGCAGCAGCCGCGCGAGCCGGGCGGCCCTTCCGCGCAGCTCGGGCTTCTTGCTCATGGGGCCTCCTCAGGGACGCCGTTCACGGGTGCTCCCGCAGGGCGCGCTTCACGGAGTCTCCTCGCGGATGCGCTGCGCACCCCGCAGCCGTGCCGGGGCCGCCCGGCGGTTCTCGGCGACTTCTTCCTCGGTGGGCAGTTCCGCGCCGCGCGTGAGCAGCTTGAGCCGGGGCTGGTAGCGCTCGGGGACGACCGGCAGACCGGGCGGGGCCGTGGTCGCGGCGCCGGCCGCCAGGACCTGCTTGACCAGCCGGTCCTCCAGCGAGTGGTACGACAGGACGGCGATGCGGCCGCCGACGGCGAGCGTCTTCACGGCCGCCGGGATGGCCGCCTCCAGGACGCTCAGCTCGCCGTTGACCTCGATGCGCAGGGCCTGGAAGGTGCGCTTGGCGGGGTTGCCGCCGGTGCGCTTGGCGGCCTGCGGCAGGGAGTCGCGGATCAGCTCGACGAGCCGCGCGCTGTTGCTGAACGGCTCCTTGTCGCGCTCGCGCACCACGGCGCTCACGATCCGCTTGGCCTGCTTCTCCTCGCCGTACTGGCGCAGGATCCGGACCAGTTCGCCCGGCGCGTACGTGTTGAGGACCTCGGCGGCGCTGACGCCGGTCGTCTGGTCCATGCGCATGTCCAGGGGCGCGTCCTGCGCGTAGGCGAACCCTCGGTCCGCCTCGTCGAGTTGCATGGAGGAGACGCCGAGGTCGAAGAGGACGCCCTGGACCTTCGCGATGCCGAGCCGGTCGAGCACGTCGGGGAGTTCGTCGTAGACCGCGTGCACGAGTTCGGCCCGGTCGCCGAAGGGGGCGAGCCGCTCCCCGGAGAGCCGCAGGGCTTCCTTGTCGCGGTCGAGGCCGATGAGGCGGGCCGACGGGAAGGTGGAAAGGAGCGCCTCGCTGTGGCCGCCGAGTCCCAGGGTGCAGTCCACGACGACCGCGCCGGGCTCCGCGAGCGCCGGAGCCAACAGGTCCAGGCATCGCTGGAGCATCACCGGGACGTGTCGGGTCTGGCTCAAAGGGCCCTCTCAGGTCCGGCACGGACGTCGTGCGCACGGCCGGGTCCCCGCCCGCTCGGAAAGGGGAATGGCCTGCTGGCGCCGGGGAAGTGGCGTCAGCCGACCGGGAGCGGGAGGAGGCCGAGCCGTACGTACGCGCCGCGCACGTGGGGGGATTCAGGGAATCCCCGGGTGAACAGTCCAGCGGGGAGCAGGTCACGGCTCCCACTTCGCGTCACTTTAGTCCACGGTGTCGCCCGGTCAATCAACTGGCCTGCGCGTCGCGGACGGGTCCTCGTGGGAGTCGTGGATCCGGCTCCGTCACCCGTTCGGGCGCGCGCGGCCCACCTTTGTGGGTTGCCTCACAACAAGAGTCATTGACGTTCTTTGTCCCTTCTCACAGCGGGCCCGAGCGATCGGTGCCGACTACGGTCATAGTCATGTCGACTTCCGCATCTCCTACGGGCCGCACCCCCGCAGAGCCGATCGGTGACATAGCCACCGACGGCACGGTCACGGACCGCCTCGTCGAGGCGAACCACCGGTACGCCTCGGGCTTCACCGATCCCGGCATGGACGCACGTCCCGTGCTGGGCGTGGCCGTCGTCGCCTGCATGGACGCACGCCTCGACCTCCACGACGCGCTCGGCCTCGAACTGGGCGACTGCCACACCATCCGCAACGCGGGCGGCGTGGTCACCGACGACGTCATCCGTTCCCTGACGATCAGCCAGCGCGCCCTCGGCACGAAGAGCGTCGTGCTGATCCACCACACCAGCTGCGGTCTGGAGAGCCTCACCGAGGAGTTCCGGCACGAGCTGGAGCTCGAGGTCGGCCAGCGGCCCGCCTGGGCCGTGGAGGCCTTCCGCGACGTCGACCAGGACGTGCGGCAGTCGATGCAGCGCGTGCGGACGTCGCCGTTCCTTCTGCACACCGGCGATGTGCGCGGATTCGTCTTCGATGTGACCACCGGTCTGCTGCGGGAGATCGACCCTGGGTGACGGGCTCCGGACCGGACCTTTCCGGAACGGTCCGCCCGGCATAAGGCCGCAAGCCACGACATATCGCCGCCAGTTATCCGCGGGCGAGTGACACAACCCGGTATGCCCAACAAGAATGCGGGTGGGGCACCACGCTGAACGATTCGTGCGTGGTGTCCGTGATTCGGGGTGGGCCGGGCCGCACACACATGCGTCGGCCCGGAGAACGTGTCCGAGGAGGGCCGGGTGACGACCTATGACGATCGAGCGAGCCTCACAGATCTGACCGCCACAGCGGAGCGTGTCCGCAGGTCGGTCGAGGGTGTGATCGAAGGTAAGCCAGAGGTCGTACGGCTTTCGCTGACCGTGCTCCTCGCCGAGGGGCATTTGCTGATCGAGGATGTACCGGGCGTGGGCAAGACCATGCTCGCCAAGGCGCTGGCGCGGTCCATCGACTGCTCCGTGCGGCGTATCCAGTTCACGCCCGACCTGCTGCCGTCGGACATCACTGGTGTGTCCATTTTCGACCAGCAGCGCCGGGACTTCGAGTTCAAGCCCGGCGCGATCTTCGCGCAGATCGTGATCGGCGACGAGATCAACCGCGCGTCTCCCAAGACGCAGTCCGCGCTCCTGGAGTCCATGGAGGAGCGCCAGGTCACCATCGACGGGCAGACCTACGAACTGCCGAGCCCCTTCATGGTGGTGGCGACGCAGAACCCCGTCGAGATGGAGGGGACCTATCCGCTGCCCGAGGCGCAGCGCGACCGCTTCATGGCGCGCGTCTCGATCGGTTATCCGAACCCGGAGGCCGAGCTGCAGATGCTGGACGTGCACGGCGGCGTGTCGCCGCTGGACGACCTCCAGCCCGTGGCGCACGCGCACGACATCGTGAAGCTCATCGACGCGGTCCGCACGGTCCACGTCGCCGACTCCGTCCGGCGGTACGCCGTCGAGCTCGTCGGGGCGACCCGCAACCACCCGGACCTGAGACTCGGGGCCTCCCCGCGCGCCACGCTGCACCTGCTGCGGGCCGCCAAGGCCTCCGCCGCGCTCAGCGGCCGGGAGTTCGCCCTGCCGGACGATGTCCAGGCCCTCGCCGTGGCGGTGCTCGCCCACCGTCTGCTGCCCACGGCACAGGCCCAGTTGAACCGGCGTACGGCCGAGTCGGTCGTCCTGGAGATCCTCCAGCACACGCCCGTACCGGCCGCCGTCCAGCCCAACAGCGGCTACTTCGGTCAGCAGCCGCCCGGCGCGCGGAGGCTGTGATGGCGGCCGGGGGGCCGCAGCCGGCGCAGGCGGAGGAGGGCAAGGGCGGGCTGCGGACCGCGCTCGCGGGCATGACCACGCGCGGGCGTTCGTTCCTCGCGGCCGGTGTCGCCGCCGCCATCTGCGCGTACGTCCTGGGGCAGAGCGATCTGCTCCGGGTCGGGCTGCTGCTCGCCGTCCTGCCACTGGTGTGCGCGACGGTGCTCTACCGCACCCGCTACCGCGTCGCGGGCAGCCGAAGGCTCTCCCCCGCGCGCGTGCCCGCCAGTTCCGAGGCCCGTGTCCATCTGCGGATGGACAACGTCTCGCGGCTTCCCACGGGCCTCCTGATGCTCCAGGACCGGGTGCCCTACGTCCTGGGGCCGCGGCCCCGGTTCGTGCTCGACCGGGTGGAGGCGGGCGGCCGCAGGGAGGTGTCCTACCGCGTCCGTTCGGACCTGCGGGGGCGCTATCCCCTCGGCCCGCTGCAACTGCGCCTGACGGACCCCTTCGGGATGTGCGAACTGACCCGCTCCTTCTCGACGTACGACACCTTGACGGTCATCCCGCGCGTGGAGGCGCTGCCCGCGGTGCGGCTGACCGGCGAGGCCAAGGGGTACGGCGACGGGCGCAACCGCTCGCTGGCCCTCGCGGGCGAGGACGACGTGATCCCGCGGGGCTACCGCCACGGCGACGACCTGCGCCGCGTCCACTGGCGCTCCACGGCTCGCTACGGAGAGCTGATGGTGCGCCGCGAGGAGCAGCCGCAGCGGGCCCGCTGCACGGTCCTGCTGGACACCCGGGCGCACGCCTTCCGGGGCGCGGGACCGGACTCGGCCTTCGAGTGGGCGGTGTCGGGCACGGCGTCCGCCCTGGTGCACATGCTCGAACGGGGCTTTTCCGTACGACTGTTGACCGACACCGGCAACTCCGTGCCCGGCGAGGGCTCGGACGGCTTCGCGGGCGCGAGCCAGGAGTCGGCGGACGCGGCGGGACTGATGATGGACACCCTCGCGGTGATCGACCACTCGGACGGCGCGGGGCTCTCCCCCGCGTACGACGTGCTGCGCGGGGGCAACGAAGGCCTGCTGATCGCCTTCCTGGGCGACCTCGACGAGGAGCAGGCGACGGTGGCCGCCAAGATGCGCCAACGCAGCGGCGCCGCGGTCGCCTTCGTCCTGGACAGCACGGCCTGGGCGCAGGGCCCCGGTGGCGCTTTGCAGGGCCCCGGCGACGAGCGGGTCCGGATGCTGCGCGAGGCGGGCTGGACGGCCGTGGCGGTGCCTCCTGGGGTCGCTCTGGTGGACCTGTGGCGCCAGGCGGACCAGCTGCGGGCGAGCACGGGCCCGGCTCCGGCGGCGGGGACGACGACCGGGGGCTGGGGATGAGCGGCGGCCTGCCCGGCAGGATGACCACGGGCACGACAACAGGGGGACGTTCATGAGTGGGCGCGCGCGACTCGCGCTCTGTGCCACGGCGGCGACGCTGATGGCTTCGGGGGCGATGCTGCCGCTCGTCGATCCGGCGACGTGGTTCGTCCAGGCGGCGATCCTGCTCGCGCTGCAGAGCGGTGTGGGCGCGCTCACCCGGCGGGTCCCGCTGGCGAGGCCGGTCACGGTCGCGGTGCAGGCCCTGGTGACCCTGCTGCTCCTCACGCTGGTGTTCGCCCGCGGGCAGGCGATCGGCGGGGTGCTTCCGGGTCCCGATGTCTTCCGGGAGTTCGGGCTGCTCCTTGAGGCGGGCGGCAACGACGTCGGGCAGTACGCGATTCCGGCGCCGCTCAGTGACGGCATCCGGCTGATGCTGGTCGGCGGCGTCCTGGTGATCGGCCTCGCGGTGGACGCCCTCGCGGTGACGTTCCGTACGGCGGCGCCCGCGGGTCTTCCGCTGCTCGCGCTGTACTCGGTCGCCGCGGGGCTCTCCGGGGACGGGGCGGGGTGGCTGTGGTTCCTGCTCGCCGCCGCCGGGTATCTGCTGCTGCTCCTCGCGGAGGGCCGGGACCGGCTCTCCCAGTGGGGGCGGGTCTTCGGGGGCGCCGCACGGGCGCCCGGCAGGATCGCGGGAGGCCTGGAGACCGACGGCGGCGCCGTCGCTCCGGTCCGCACGGGGCGGCGCATCGGTGCCGTCGCGCTGGGCATCGCCCTGGTGGTGCCGCTGGCGCTGCCCGCCCTGGACGGCGGGCTCCTGGACGGTTCCGGTGGCGCCGGAGGCTCGGGTTCCGGCGGTGGCGGCACGATCTCGGCGGTGAACCCGCTGGTCGCGCTCCAGGACAGCCTGAACGAACCGGACGACCGCGAGGTCATCTCGTACAAGACGAACGCCAAGGAGACCGAGAACCTCTACCTGCGGATCGTCTCGCTCGACCAGTTCGACGGCACGAACTGGAAGAGCAAGGTCCGCAGCATCGAGGACGTACCGCGACGCCTGGAGGACCCGCCCGGCCTCTACCCGGACGTCCCCAGGAGCGAGATCCAGACGAACATCTCGGCCGCCGAGAACTACGGGCAGAACTGGCTGCCGATGCCCTACCCGGCGAGCGAGGTGAAGATCAACGGCCGCTGGCGGTACGAGCCGGTGGGGCGCGCCCTGGTGGGCGACCGGGGCCAGACGACGCGGGGCGCGCAGTACGAGGTCAAGAGCCTCGTCGTGGAGCCCACGGCCGAGCAGCTGGCGGGCGCCTCCGAGCCGCCCAAGCAGATCGCCGATGAGTTCACCAAGGTGCCCGACACCTTGCCGTCCGTGGTCGCCTCCGAGGCCCGCAAGATCACCAAGGGCTCGTCGAACGACTACGAGAAGGCGGTCAAGCTCCAGGACTGGTTCGCCTCCGAGGGCGGCTTCACGTACAACACGCAGGTGCGTGCGGGCAGTGGTCCGGCGGCGATCGCCCGCTTCCTGGAGCAGAAGGAAGGCTTCTGCGTCCACTTCTCGTTCGCCATGGCCTCGATGGCGCGGACGCTGGACATCCCGGCGCGCGTCGCGGTGGGCTTCACGCCCGGCACCGCCAAGGGGGACGGCTCGATGTCGGTCGGCCTGCGGGACGCGCACGCCTGGCCCGAGCTGTACTTCGAGGGCGTGGGCTGGACCCGCTTCGAGCCGACCCCGAACCGCGGCACGGTGCCGGACTACACGCGCCCGGACACCCCGACCGACGGTGCGAGCGACCCGGCGGCGCCCGAGTCGAGTGCGTCGTCGGCTCCGTCCGACGAGCCCTCGGCCTCCGCGAGCTGCCCGCCCGACCAGCAGCGGCAGGGCGGCTGCGCGAGCACGGCCCCGGCGCTCGCGGGCAGCTCGGGCGGCGAAGGACCGCCAATCGGCACGATCGTGGCCGTGTCCCTGGGGGCGCTCCTGGCCCTCGGTCTGCCCTTGCTGCCGATGCTGTGGCGCAAGCGGATCCGTGCGGTGCGTCTGGGCTCGCCCGGCCGCACCGAGGCGGATGCGGCAGCGCGCACTCTTGCCGCCTGGCTCGAAGTGACGGACACGGCCTGGGACCACGGGATCGCGCCGGACGAGTCGCAGACGCCGCGCAAGGCGGCGGCCCGGATCGTACGGATCGGGCAGCTCGCCGCGGCGCCCGCGGAGTCCGTCCACCGCCTGGCTGCCGCGGTCGAGCAGGTGCTCTACGCGCCGCGGCCCCAGCCGACGGCAGGCCTCGCCGACGACGTGCACCGCATTCGTGACGGTCTGGATGCCACCGCGAGCCGTCCGGCACGGCTGCGGGCGACGCTCGCCCCGCGTTCGGCCGCTCGGGTGGTGTGGGCGGTCTCGGACCGCTGGACGGCGCTCAAGGAGCGGTGGTCCGAGCGGATCGCGAAGCGGTGGACGGCGCTGCGCAGGCCCTCTCGGACTTCGCAGCCGCCGCAGCCTTCGCAGCCTTCGCAGCAGGAGGGCTGAGGGCCCGCGCAGGAGGACATGCGTAAGGGGTGACCGCCCTGGGCGGTCACCCCTTACGCATGACTGGCACAGCTAAGAACTCATTGGCCCTGTTCGTCGCGGCGACGCTGCCAGCGCTGCTCGATCCGGTCCATCATCGACCGGCGCTGCCTGGTCTGCCGACGGGCGGCAGGAGTGGCTCCCGGCGCCGCGGGCGTACCGGCGGCCGGCTGTTCACCTGGCTTGGGCGCTTTGCGCCATCCGGTGACGGCGAGCACCGCACATCCCAGCATGACGAGGAATCCCACCACGCTCACCCAGATCTGCTGGGCGACCATTCCGGCCATGAGAAGGGCGATACCTACAAGGAAGCCCGCGACCGCTTGGTAGACCCGTCGCCGGGTGTACGTACGCAGCCCGCTTCCCTCGAGCGCTGTCGCGAACTTGGGATCTTCGGCGTACAGCGCTCGCTCCATCTGCTCGAGCATGCGCTGCTCGTGCTCCGAGAGCGGCACGGAGTCCTCCTCATCGTGCAGTCGCCGGGGCGACCGGGGGTCCCCTTCAGGATAGGCAGGGAATCGCCCCCGTGAAACCCGCCCCTCTGCGCCAACTTCGCCAAACCGGACCACCCTGCCGCTCCGGCTCGCTGAAGCGTGCATTCCCCAGCGGCCGGTCCGGCATGCCGGACGGTCTGCCTCGATCATACGGCGCCCATAGCCCGTTCGGGGGGTGTGTGCCGTACTCCATGTGCGGCTGCGTCGCTGATCAGCGAGGCAGCCGCGCCGAGCGTCAGGCCCCGTCGGCATCCCGGGTCTCACCCAGCACATGCAACTGGGTGGCCACGGAGTGGAAGGCGGCGAGCTCCGCGGCGGCCGCCTCCAGCTTGAGGAGGGCCTCCAGGGCGCCCGGTTCGGTGTCCACGAGGACGCCGGGGACCAGGTCCGCGAAGACCCGCACGCCGTGCACCGCGTCGACCCTGACGCCCGATGCCTCGACCAGCTCGGTGAGCTGCTCGGCGGTGAAGCGCCGGGGCACCGGGTCCCCCTCGCCCCAGCGTCCCGCCGGGTCGCTGAGCGCCTGCCTGGCCTCGGTGAAGTGCCCGGCGAGCGCCCTGGCGAGCACGGCTCCGCCGAGGCCGGCGGCGAGCAGGCTGAGGGTGCCGGAGGGGCGCAGCGCGCCGACCGCGTTGCGCACGCCCTCGGCGGGGTCGTCCAGGTACTCCAGGACGCCGTGGCACAGGACCGCGTCGAACCCGGCGCGCTCCACGACGTCGAAGAGTCCGTGTACGTCGCCCTGGACACCCCGCACCCGCTCGGCGACGCCCGCCTCGGCGGCCCTGCGCTCCAGCGCGAAGAGGGCGTTCGGGCTGGGGTCGACGACGGTGACGCGGTGGCCGAGCCGGGCGACGGGCACGGCGAAGTTGCCGCTGCCGCCTCCGGTGTCGAGCACGTCGAGGGAGTGTGACTCCCGGCCCGTGGCCTTGACCCGGCGGTCGAGGGCGTCCTTCAGGACATCCCAGACCACGGCGGTACGGAGAGAAGCGCGGGGGCGCATCGGGTCCGACACGGCAGTTGACTCCTCGGCGCGTCCACCGCACGTCCGCGGCGGAGCTAGGGGGTTCCCTCCACCTGCTCTTGCCGCAGACAGGAGGGTGCGGGCGCTCCCACCCTATTGCCTTCGGCCGACTGCCCCGTCACTCGTCCCGGCGCCCCTCCGGGAGTCCGTCCCGTCACCCCTCCCGGCCCGTGTCCGGCTGCTCCTGCCTGGGCTGGGGCAGCACCGGCTGCAGCACCAGCATCCGCTCGACGAGGCGCAGGAACATCGCCACGTCACGCAGCAGGTCGTCCGCGTCGCGGATGGTGGCCGCGCCCTGTATCCCCGCCTCCGCCCTGGCCCTGCGCGCCGCGCCGGAGGCGAACAGGGCGCTCCACTCGGTCAGTTCCGGGGCTATCTCGGGGAGCACTTCCCAGGCGCTCCGGATCCGCTGCCTGCGTCGCGGGGTCGCCTCGGGGCGGCCGCGGGCGGCGAGGACCGCGGCCGCGGTGCGCAGGGCCGCCAGGTGGGCGGTGGCGTAGCGCTCGTTCGACGTTTCCAGGTGCGCGGCCTCGTCGATGCCGGCGCGGGCCTGGGCGAGCAGTTCGAGTGCGGCGGGCGGGGCCGTGGCCCGGCGCAGGACGGGGTGGACGTCGCTCGCGGGGCCGGCGGTCACGGGGGCAGGGCCGACGGGGCGGTGCCGACGTGCGGCTGCTGCGGAAGTGCTGGCCATGACGAACCTCCTGTCGTCGCGTAACGGCTATGTGGCCGTATGTGCACATCGTGTAGTACGCCACTGACAATCGGCTCTGACCTGCGGTGTTGGTTCTGTCCTGACCTGGCGCGAGGGCGGTTGTCGTGAGCTGGCCTTCGCCATTTGGCGTGAGACATCCATGCGTCGTCTTTCTCATTCGAAGTGGCAACTTTCGGGGAACGACCGCGGGACGCTCCCATAGCGGTAGCGGTTCTTCTGGAGGTCGGCCCAGAACCCGAGGCGGGCTCCCGCGTGGCGGGTTCGCAGATCCTGAGCCCATGCGCAGAGCGGGTCCACGCGGCCTCGATCAGTGATAAAACCTTCGCGATCAGCGCCGAGGACTCGGGCGGTGTAGCGGTAGAAGTTGTCGAGGTGGTGGAGCTCGACCATGGCGATGTGACGTCGCCAGTCCGGGTCGGTGAGCACTTGGGCAAGCTGCACCATTTCGGGGAACCTCACCGCTGCTTTGCCGGGGCCGGTAGCGCCGATGGCGGCGCCTCGGGTGTGCCAGCGGTCGAGCAGGGCGGGATGCCTCTGTTCCGTGCCCCAGCGGGTCGTCATGTTCCATGCCTGGAAGAGGGCAGCGGATGCCTTGTCCCGGCCGTAGCGCACGACGAGCTCGTCGTAGTCAGCCTGGGCCGTGGCAATCTCGGGGGCCGCCGCGAGATTGAACTGTGGAGCGCTGCTGATCCACCGGTTGTGTGTGAGGCAGACGCAGCGGTCTCGGTCGCGGTACTCCCATCCGACGGCAGTGGCCGGGCTGTGCCGCAGTGTGCAGTTGCGGCAGGCCAGGACGGGATAGGGGGAGCCGCGAAAGAAGCGGAGGTAAGGATGTTGGTGGGGCAGCGCCACGTATCGGGGTGTGCAGCTCAGCGTGGGAAGGGCCTTGCGGAGTTGGGCGACCGGAGTGCGGGCGAGGATGCCGAGCCGGTCCTGGGCGGGATCGTTGAGGTAGGCATCGCGGTGCAGGACGTGCTTGCCCGGGGTGCAGTCCCCGATCGTGCGGAGCAGCAGCGTGGCGGGGAAGTCGTTCGCGGCGGCCAGCCGGGCGACGAAGGACACGACGGTCTCCTCGGCCATGGGCCGCGCCCGCAGCGGAAGCGGGCGAGCTGGTCTCTCCCAGCGTTTCATCGCCGGTCCTCCTCGGCGGCGGTGTCGAGGACGACGGCTTCGAGGTGCCGTTTGGTGATCTTCTCGGTGCCGTCGGCGATGGCGTCGTTGGCGGCCTCGTAGATCAGTTGGTCAAGGCTGCCGATCATGCCGCTGGTCCGCTTGTGCAGGTAAGACTCGTGCCGCAGGAGGGTCCCGGTGGGGTGGCGGTGCAGTCGGAGGGTGGCCTCCATGGTCATGACCACCCGTTCCCAGTCCTCGCGCTGCTGGGGTGTGTCGTGCTCGAACGGGCCGGTGTGCAGGGTGATGAACCGTCCGGCCAGCTGACGGCCCCGCAGGCCGGAGAACAGGCCGTTCTCGCTGACGTTCACTCCGGCGTAGACGAACGTCGCCTGGATCTGCTCGAAGAGGTATTTGAGCTGGTCGGAGGCGTCCTGACCATTGCGCGTGGTGAGGTCCAGATTGTGGATCTCGTCAACCACAATCAGGCGGCAACAGACCTTGTGGAGCACGGAGATCACGTTATGGGTGATCACCTGCGGGCTCTCGCGGTAGGCGTAGGGCAGGCCCAGGAAGGCGGCCAACTCGACCACGAGGTCGCGGGGCTTCACCGCAGGCGGGGTGACGATGTAGACGACCGGCATGCGCTCGCCGGTGACATCAACGGGCGAACTGCGCTCGACCTTGAGCTGATGGCGTTTGCCGAGCTGGGAAACCGAGGTGGTCTTGCCGGTGCCGGACGGCCCGGACACGATCAGCCCCTTGCGGCCGGTCTGGCGGCGCGTGTTGCGGGCAATCAGCTTCATCCCGGTGGTCGTGATCCCCCGGATCGCCGGGGTGCTGACCAGCAGGAGCTCATCGTGGTAGGCGGTGCGGGCCTGGTCGTAGACATTCCGCTCGACGCGGCTGAGGCCTTGCCATGCCTCTGCTGGCAGCAGCGGGGGCGGCTCGGGCAGGCTCTGTGACATGAACGCGCGCCAACCGTCCAGGCTGGCCAGCGGCGGCATCCCCTCAATGTCCCGGCTCACTGATCGTCCCCTTCCGCGTAGGGGTCGTAGAGCCCGAAGGGAACAACCTCTCCGCCGACCGCTGTCTCGACAGCTACGGCTTCCTCGTCGTCCGGTTCGTCGACGGGAGGCGGGGTCTGCAAGGGAATCGGTAGCCGGTGAGGCATCGCGGTCGCCGCGCGGGCCTTGGCCGTGGCCCGCCTCTCGGGCCCGGGGCCTTCCTCGGCTCGCTTGAGGATGCCCGCCAGGACCACGGCCACCGAGGACTCCTTGGTGGCGTCGACGCCCCGGTGCGCCGCGACCGTGCGGGCATAGCGCCAGGTGAAGTCGGCGAACGGCTGTCTGATCAGCGGGAGCTGGGTCCACTCCGCGGTGATCCAGCCGCCCTTGTGGTGGTCACGAACCCAGATCCGGGTCAGGTCATAGGGGTCGTAATGGATTTCCCAGGCCCCTCGCTGGGCCGTCACTCCGGAGGCTCGCCTGCGGTAGGGGGCGAGCGCGGTGCTGTTGTAGGTGCGGTAGTCGATCTGGACGCCGTAGTCGTTGATGCCCCGCCAGAGCGAGGGCAGCATCTCGATGTAGTCATCACCGGTGGGCGTGACGGGAACGTATCCGGCGGCGGCGACCATCGCGGCGTAAGCCTCGTTCGGCGACAACGGACGGTCAGGCGTGAGTGGATGACGCAGGCCCTCGTGCGGACGCATCTGCCAGCCGGCGACGATCCATTCGTCTAGCAGGTCCTGAAGGTCGGCGACCGGCCAGGCGGCCCGGGTCTCGACGTCGCTCCCGCGGCGGGTGACGTCGCGGCCGGTGTAGCCCGCCAAGTACTGGACGAACAGCGAGTTGATCGAGGAAAAGGTCCGCTCCACCACACCTTTCTCCGCAGGTGAGCGAGGGTGGCAGGGCTGCACCGAGATGCCGAGGGTGCGGCAAGCCCGCAGGAATGTCTCAGACAGATAGACCTTGCCGCGGTCCACCACGATGGTGTCCGGAACGATGACTGGCTTGGCCGCTGTCAGCTCCAGCCGTGTGTCGACGTCGACCAGGCGGCCGTGTGGCATCCGGGACGCGGACATGCGCAACAACGCGTCCCAACCAGGCCGCACCGGCTCCGGAATGACCATGCGGGCGAGCATCAGCGCAGCATCCACCGCCTTCGCTCCGGCCGGGTGCAGCACCGCTGCGCAGATCGTCCGCGTCGCGATGTCAACCGCGATCGTAAGCTCCGTGCGGCCGAGCACCCCATCATCCATCACGGCCATGACGTCCAGCGGCGTGGTGTCGATCTGCACCTGCTCACCCGGTCTCGCCGCGATGGTCGCGGTGAACACCCCGCTGGGCCGGTTGGCGGTCTGACGACGCGTGATGGCCGAGCCGAAGGTGTGCCGACCCGCCGAGAGTGCGTCCACCAACCGGTAGAACGTCGCGCGAGACGGCATCGCCACCCTTCCCTCGCCGTACTCCTCGGCCAGACAACGCTCGACCTGCCGCAGTATCCGGGCCTTCGTGCCCGTCGACGTACCGGTCTGAGCCTCGATCGCCACCACAGCGGCCTGCACAATCCGCGAATCGACGTTCCCCGTCGGCCTCGGCCGCGGCGCATACCGACCATCGACCAGACCCCACAGGCCCTGTTCGCGATAACGCCGACGCATCCGCTGCACTGTCCGCAGTCCGGCCTGCAGCTCGGCGGCCTTCGCCTTCTCTCGCTCTGCCAGAGACTGACAGCCCGGATCGTAGGCGGGGCGGGGAACAGCCCCCTCTGGGGCGTCCGGCGGTAGGCCTGTCTCCACCTCAATCAGATGGCGTTCCCACCGGCAGGCCGTGTCCGCGACACTCTTCGGCAGCCCCTCCAACAGCCCCTGCGAGGTCAGCGGCGCCACCGGCGCCGAGCCGATCACCTCGAAGTCGGCGGCGGCGAACAAGTAGGCCGTCAGAACCACGGACGGCTCCCCAGCAGCGGACAGAAGCCGCACCGTAGTTCCGGCGATGGCCACCACGGTGTGCTCCAGGCCGCCGAAGACCACCCGGTCGCCGACCTTCAACAGCGGGCGACCGCTCATCACTCAGCCTCCCCGACAGTCAGCTGAACCACGCTCCGGTCACCCAGCAGGACCGACAGGTCGGTGACCAACTCCTGACGCCAGAGCAGGTGGAACAGCACCGGCAGCACCGCGATCGGGTCGCCCACTGCCTCGGCCCCCTCCATCAGCAGCCCCGGCCCGGCAAAGAACTCCCGCAGCCGCCCGGCGACTTCGACGCGGAAACACCGCGGATGCCGGTATCCGGCCAGCCATCGCAGGTTCACGGCTTCCACCTGGTCCAGTTCGCCCCACAGGGCGTAACTCCAGCCGACCTCAACGCAGGCCCGCCTGGTCGCGTCGAACTTCGACATGTCCCGCGCGGGCCGCCGCTCTTCGGGCCTGGAGTCCACGAGCAGCACTGACTTATCGGCCCGGCGTACGAAGTAGTCCGGCGCGTGCGAGACCGTCTTGCCCCGCTCGTCCTCCCAGAACAGCCACAACGGCTGCGAGACCAGCGCAGACACCTGCGGATCGAAGTCGAGCGCCATCAAATGGTCGCGCTCCAGCCACGACTCATAGCCGACGTGCGTCCCCAGCGTTGCCGACCAGTACAGGCCTGGATAGTTCCGCTGGCCACGGTACGAGGGGAACTCACGCACCGGACGCCCGTCCTCGAACGGCACCTTCGCCGCCCGGACCAACGGCACCCGGCGCTCCACCCCGTCCCCACCCATGTAGCTCACCTCGAAGCCCCCGAACCTTCCCGGAGCCCCGCCCACCACGCTTCGCAATCGTGCGCTCACCCATTCAGGCTCGCTATGTCAAATGAGACCCGCCACCAATTCGCCAGATCTGACAGGAACTCCGACCGGAGTAGGCGGCATCTCACCCTGGAAGTGACGTGCTTCACGCTTCACGGGAAGGGTGTCATGGGTGACGCGCAGGCCCGCCCTGCCGCCGGAGCCTGCGCGAGGTCATACGCATTCGCCCGCTGTCCCGGCACGGGCGCCACATAGCCTGTCGACCTAGCTCACATGGTCTCTCTAGGCACTCTCATCCTGGACATCTCAGACTCAGGACACGCCGATGCCCCCGACCAGGTAGGCCGGGGGCATCCGGTTCAGATCTCAAAGCAGGGCTCTCAACGCCGTCGCCGACTTCGGCAGACCGTTGCTCTCCAACGACGCGATCACGTCCTGAACCGTCGCGCCCGGGTTCTTCCAGGACTTAGCAATGTCTTGGAGGATCTCGGACACGAGGTGCGAGTCCAGGTCGATCTGGGCTAGGACGAAGTCGTCCGGGTGGACGGCCTGAACATTCCAGGGCTCCAGCCGGTCCGCGGGGAAGTCCGTCAGGTTGGACGTGACGATGACCTCAGCCTTGGAGCGGATCGCGGCCGCGAGGACGTGCCGGTCGTCGGGGTCGGGCAGCTCAAGGATGCCGATGAGCGGCTCGTACCCGGTGACCAGTACGTCCCGGACGGAGCGGGACATCAGATCACGGGTTCGGTCGAGATTATCCGGGTCCAGGTCGGGGCGGTTCTCCTTCAGGTTATCGAAGGCCTCATCGAGGATCTGGTCCGTCCACTTCGCTTGTACCAGCCCTCCCAAGGCGACGCGGATGAGCACGTCACGCAGGGTGCACGGGTAAAGGGCGCATGCGTCGTAGACGGCGGTGAAAGCCATGGCCTAGTACATTCCCATCTCCTGGCCGAGCTGGGTGAGCTCATCGGCTACCGCTCGGCGACGGGTGTCGTCCTGGCGCTGGTACTCCAGCAGGGACGACGCGAGGATTCTGCGGTGGGTTCCAACGGTCCGGTAGTCGATCTGGCCGGACTGGAGTAGTCCGATCAGGTATGGACGGGAGACGTTGAGCATGTCGGCGGCCTGCTGAGTGGTGAGCTCTGCGTCCGACGGCACGACAGACACGGCTCGGCCAGCGCCGAGGTGTGTGAGCAGGTTGGCGAGGAGCACTACTGCCTCGCGGGGCAGCGTGAGCGGCTCGCGGTCGCCGCCGTCCTGAACGGTGACGTTGATCGGGTCTGCTTCCCGGTGCTCGTCTAGGTACGCGCAGACGCGGCGAACGGCGAGGTTGGCAGTGTGCTGCTGGTCGTCCGGAAGACGAACCGGCCGTGTTGCGATCTTGGTCATGATGGTGCGCCCCTTGGTGGTGTGCGGGCGGCGCCAGAGAGAAGTCCGCGGCCGTCTCGTGAGGACGGGTGGGTCCCGCGGGCTGGCGATATGGGTGGGCCGGGGCCGCTCGGAGCCCCTGCAGGAGTTGTTTCTCTGTGTCGAGTTGATCTGTGGTCGTGAATAGCTACCGGTCCCTTACGACACCCAGTATCCGCAATAAATGAAGCAAACGCAACAAACGAAATTGGCAGGAGTGAGAACGGACCCGGACCGGGCACGAAGGAGTCCCAGGCGGCTGCGCACCCGGGGCTTGGCGCCGGTTTTCGTTCCGACGCCCCTTAACCCCCGACCCGCCAGGAGCTGCCACCCCTCGCTCGCCAGATCAGTTGAGAACTCGCCACGCAGCTCGACAGCTCACGTGCACATTCGCCACGTCGACCGAGAACCGACATGCGGCTTTGCCCCGATCGCGGGTTCGCGTTAGTTTTTGCACTGACCAGTCAGTTCAAAAAGAAGAACGCGAGGGGGGACTGTGGACGGGCCAAGCGACGACGAGCGGGGAGTCGCCGTCACAGCACGGGAGTTCGGGCTCGAGGGACCGCGCGGCTGGGCGTTCCGCGGGGTCGGTGTCGAGGCCGGGCCCGGAGCACTGATCGCGGTCGAGGGTCCCTCGGGGTCGGGCCGCACCTGTCTGCTGCTCGCGCTCACCGGACGGATGCGCCCCACCGAGGGCGAGGCGGTCGTGGGCGGCTTCCGGCTGCCCAAGCAGCTCGCCGCGGTGCGCCGGATCAGCGCGCTCGGGCCCGTGCCCGGCGTGACGGATCTGGACCCGGCGCTGACCGTGGCCGAGCATCTGCACGAACGGGCGCTGCTGGAGCGGCGGTTCGGCGGCGCCCTGCGGGGTCTGCTGAGGCCGCGCGCCGAGCGGGCCGCCGAGGCGCGGCTGCGGATCGACACCGCGCTGGCCGCGGCCGGGCTCGACACGGAGTCGCTGCCCAAGGGGCGCCGGACGTCCGTGCGCGACCTGGAGCGCCTGGAGGCGCTGCGGCTCTCCGTGGCCCTGGCCCTGATCGGCCGTCCGCGGCTGCTGGGCGTCGACGACGTCGACCTCAAGCTGTCGGACGCCGAACGGGACCAGGCCTGGGCCCTGTTGAGGTCCATCACGGAGAGCGGCACCACCGTCGTCGCCGTGTGCAACGAGGCGCCCGACGACGCGGTCACCGTGTCCACGGACCGCAAGTCCACCGAGGCTCCGGCCGCATCGACGGACGCCTCATCGGCGGACGCCGACGACAACGACAAGGAGACGGCGGATGCGCTCGCCGAAGCTGGCCGCTCTTGAGCTCAGGCGCTTCGGCAGGGGGAAGCTGCCGCGGATGGCGCTCGTCGCGCTCCTGCTGCTGCCCCTGCTGTACGGCGCGCTGTACCTGTGCTCGTTCTGGGACCCGTACGGCCGTCTCGACCGCATACCCGTGGCGCTCGTCAACGACGACAAGGGAGCCACGGCGGCGGGCAAGAAGCTCGCCGTGGGCGACGGCATCGTCGACGGCCTGGAGGACAGCAAGACGTTCGACTGGCACGAGGTGAGTTCCGCCGAGGCGCGCGAGGGCGTCGAGGACGGGACGTACTACCTGTCCCTGACGATGCCGTCCGACTTCAGCAAGCGCGTCGCGTCGAGTTCGGGGGACTCCCCGGAGACGGGCGCCCTGCGGGTCCGTACGAACGACGCCAACAACTACATCGTCGGGCAGATCTCGCGGACGGTCTTCTCCGAGGTGCGCACGGCCGCCTCCACCAAGGCGTCGCGCTCCTTCCTCGACAAGATCTTCATCTCGTTCTCCGACATCCACGGGGCGACCGCGAAGGCCGCCAAGGGCGCCGACAAGCTCGACAGCGGCATCGGAGAGGCCAAGAAGGGCTCGAAGAAGCTCGTGACCGGCCTCAAGGACGCCAAGAAGGGCAGCAGTGACCTGGCCGGGGGCATCAAGAAGCTCGACAAGGGGGCAGGCGACCTGGAGAGCGGGTCGAAGAAGGTCTCGGACGGCACCCAGAAGCTGGCCGACAAGGTCAACGGCACCGCGGACCAGGTGCGCCCCTTCCTGAAGGACAACGGCAAGACCATCGGGGACACGGCCCAGCTCGTCGCGGACTCCTCCAAGGCGCTGCGCCACAACCTGGACACCTGGGTGAAGCTGGCGCCCGTGGCGGCCGAGGGAGCCAAGAAGGGCTCCGAGACCATCGGCGGCCTCTACAAGGGACGCTGCACGGACCTGCCGGTGCCCGACCCGGCCTGCCCGGAGCTCAAGGAGGCCAAGACCGCCGCCGAGAACGTGTCGACCATCGCGGACGACATGAACACCCTGGTCAAGGATCAGAACAGCGACGTCAAGAAGCTCAAGAAGCAGCTCACCACGCTCCAGAAGAGGTCCCAGGCGCTCGCCGACCGCGCACCGCACCTGAACGAGGACCTGGACAAGGCCGTCACCCAGATCAACGACCTCAACACGGGCGCGGGGAAGGTCACCAAGGGCGCCAAGAAGCTGCACACGGGCCTCGGCACCGCCAAGACGGGCGCCACGGACCTCGACACGGGCGTCGGCAAGCTCAAGACGGGCGCGAGCCACCTCAAGGGCGGCATGTTCAAGCTGGCCGACGGCTCCGAGAAGCTGTCCGGCGGGCTGCACGACGGCGTCAAGAAGATCCCCGACTACGACAAGAAGGACCGCGACCAGCGCACCGACGTCATGGCCGACCCGGTCCAGCTCGCCTCGCAGTCGATGCACAAGGCGCCCAACTACGGCACGGGCTTCGCCCCGTACTTCATCCCGCTGTCCCTGTGGGTCGGCGCGATGGTGGCGTACATGCTGATCCAGCCGCTCAACCGGCGTGCGCTGGCCGCCGGTGCCTCCTCCTGGCGGATCGCCTTCGCGGGCTGGCTGCCGGTCGCCGCCCTCGGCGTGCTCCAGACGGCGGCCCTGATGTCCGTCCTGCACTGGAGCCTGGGCCTGCAGATGGCGCACGCGGCCGGGACGGTGGGCTTCCTCTCCCTGGTGACCTGCTGCTTCGCGGCGATCGTGCAGTGGCTGAACGCGCGCTTCGGGGCGGCGGGGCGGATCCTCGTCCTGGCGGCCCTGATGCTCCAGCTGACCTCGGCGGGCGGCACCTATCCCGTCCAGACGAGTCCGTCGTTCTTCGGCGCGATCCACCCCTTCTTGCCGATGAGTTACGTCGTCGACGCCCTGCGCAGGCTCATCACGGGCGGCGGTCTCGGCCCCGTCTGGCAGGCGTGCGTGGTCCTCACGGCCTTCACGGCGGGCGCCCTGGCGCTCACCGCGCTCTCCGCGCGCCGCAAGCAGGTGTGGACCCTGGACCGGCTGCACCCGGAGCTGAGCCTGTGAGACCCGGAACCGAGCCTGTACGAGCGCCAAGACCTGTGAGAATCAGGCCCATGGACAGCAGCGCAACCAGCACCCGGCGTGAGGCCACCCGGCAGAAGCTCTACGAAGCGGCCGTCACCCTCATCGCGGAGCAGGGCTTCTCGGCCACGACGGTCGACGAGATCGCCGAGCGGGCCGGGGTCGCGAAAGGCACGGTCTACTACAACTTCGCGAGCAAGTCGGTGCTCTTCGAAGAGCTGCTGCGGCACGGCGTCGGGCTGCTCACCGCCTCCTTGAAGGAGGCGGCCGAGAAGGCGGCGGGCAGTGACGGCAGGCAGGTGGACGCGCTCGACGCGATGATCCGGGCGGGCCTGGTCTTCATCGACCGCTACCCGGCCTTCACCCAGCTCTACGTCGCCGAGCTGTGGCGCACCAACCGCGCCTGGCAGTCCACCCTGATGGTGGTCAGGCAGCAGGCGGTCGCCGTCGTCGAGGACGTCCTGCGCGCAGGCGTCGAGAACGGCGAGCTCAGCGAGGAGATCGACATCCCGCTGACGGCCGCCGCGCTCGTCGGGATGGTCCTGGTGGCCGCGCTCGACTGGCAGGCCTTCCAGCCGGAGCGCTCCCTCGACGACGTGCACTCGGCGCTCTCGCGGCTGTTGCAGGGCCGGGTGAGCGGCGGGCGCTGAGCCGCCCCGAAGCCGCGTACGAAACCGAAGCCGCATACGAAAAAGAAGCGCCGGTCCGGAGCCGCCTGATCGCCAGGCGGCGCCGGACCGGCGCTTCTCTTGTTCCCCCGCGGTCCCCCGCATTCCCCCGTTCGGCCCCCCGGGTGGTCATCCCCAGGTCGCCGTCCGTCACCCCCGTGCCTCGCTCCCACCTTCGGTGGGGTGGGAGGAGCGGCCAAGGGCGCCGCGCCGTTCCGCCGCCCCGTGTCGGCGGTACGGGCGCTGCGCCCTTCTCCGTGTCCCTCACTCTTTCGTCTTCGCAGGTCGGGACCTATCCGCGCTGGTACTCATCTCCATTACTAGGTACGGATACTCAGACCTGGGTGCTCAACCCCAGGCCGGGTCGTTCCCAACTGGTTACGATCGCGTCCGTGTCCGTACTCCCCCTGGTCTTCACCAGCGGCTGGGCGAGCGGGATCAACGCGTACGCCGTTGTCCTGCTGCTCGGTGTCTTCGGCGCGACCGGGATCACCGACGAGGTTCCCGAGTCGCTGCAACGTCCTGATGTGCTGATCGTCGCCGGGATCCTCTTCGCCTGCGAGGCCGTCGCCGACAAGATCCCCTACGTGGACTCGGTGTGGGACACGGCGCACACCGTGATCCGGCCGGTGTCCGGCGCCGTGGTGGGTGCGCTGCTCGCGGGCCAGAGCGGTTCGCTCCCCGATCTGGCCGCGGGAGCCGTGGGCGGTTCGACGGCGCTGGCGAGCCACTTCGTGAAGGCCGGGACGCGGATGGCGATCAACACCTCGCCCGAGCCCTTCAGCAACGTCATCGTGAGCACGGCGGAGGATCTCGGGGTCGGCGGGATCGTCACCTTCGCGATGTTCTATCCGGAGGCGGCGGCGATCATCGCGGCCGTGCTGCTGGTGCTCGGCCTGATCCTGTTGTACTTCCTGATCTCGCGGATCCGGCGGTTCTGGCGGCGCAGGGCCCAGCGCCGCGAGGAGAAGCAGCTCGCGGCGCACGCGGGACGGCCACCGGACTGAGGGCTCCCGGCGTGACTGTCAGTGGTGGCCGATAAGGTCCCTGGCATGGCACGGATTGTGGTGATCGGCGCAGGGATGGGCGCGATGGCGGCCGCCGCCCGGCTGGCCGTCGCGGGCCACCGGGTGGTGGTGCACGAGCGGTCGGGTTCGTACGGCGGCGCGCTCGGCAGCCTCGAGCGTGACGGCTTCGTCTTCGACACGGGCCCCGCTCTCCTGCATCTCCCCGCCGTCTATCGCGACCTGTTCGTCAAGACGGGCAAGGAGCCGCTGGACAAGTGCGTCGAGCTGTCCCAGGTGGAGCCCGCCGTGCGGCACGTCTTCGCGGACGGCACGGCGGCCGATCTGCCGAACGCCTCACGCGCGGGCGTCGGCGAGGCCCTCGACGCGGCGCTCGGCAGCGGCGCGGGCGCCGACTGGTCGGCGTACATGAACCGCGCCCGGGAGGCCTGGGACCGCACCCGCCGCCCCCTCCTGGAAGAGCCCCTCTGGCCGAACTGGCAGGTGCTCGCCGACCGTGAGCCCTACCCCTCGGTGCCGCACAAGCGCCTGCTGCGGCGCGAGCGGCGCGCGAGCACCCTCACCGAGGTCGGCGAGCTCGAACTGGGCGGCGACGCACGGCTCCTGGCGCTCCTCGAGCAGTACGCCCTCGCGCACGGCCTCGACCCCCGGGCGACGCCGGCCAGCGCGGCCGTCCTGCCCTACCTGGAGCACACCTTCGGCGCCTGGTCCGTGCGCGGCGGAATGCGCGCGCTCGCGCGGGCCGTGTACGAGCGGTGCCTGGCCCGGCGGGTCGAGTTCGCGTTCGACTCCCCCGTCACCCGGATCGTCGAGAAGGACGGCCGCGTGGCGGGCGTCGAGCTCGCGGACGGGACGGCGTGCGAAGCGGACTTCGTGGTCGCCGGTGTCGCGCCCGGCGCACTGGACGGCTTGCTGTCCAGTGTATCCGGCATGCCCGGCGGATCCGGTGTGAACATACGGGCGGAGGGTGAGGTGCGGGCCCGTTCCGGACTGCCCAGCCGCCTGATGGTCTTCCTGGCGCTGACCGGCGCACGGCCGCAGGGGACGCCGCATCGGACGGTGCAGCACACCCCCGACCGCCAGGACGAGCTGAACCGCCTCTTCGGGGACGGTCCCGGGCTGCCGAGCGCCCCCACCCTCACGGTGCTGCGCCCGGGCGACCCGGCGCTCACGCCCGACGCCGGGCACGAGGCGGTCACGCTGACGGTGACGGTGCCCGCGCACACGGAGATCACCGAGGCGGACGTGGAGCGGTTGCTCGACCGTGCCGACGCCGTGGTGCCCGGCCTGCGCCGGCGGCTGCTGTGGCACGAGGTCCGCACCCCCGCCGACATCGCGCAGGCCACCGGCGCCGACGGCGGCGCGGTCCCGCCCCCGTCCCTCGCGGCCGGCGATGGGCGGCTGCTCCACCCGGCCAACAGCACGCGCCTGCCGGGTCTTTTCGCGGTCGGCGGCTGGGCGCACCCGGGCGGCGGTCTGCCGCACGCGGGCATGTCGGGCACGCTGGTCGCGGGGCTGATCGTGGAGGGGCCGGACTTCCGGGGCTCGCAGTGAGCTGAGCCGAGCAGCGGGGACAGGAATCCGCGGCGACGGAAACCGTCGCCACGGGCCTCCGGATCAGTACCGGTACTGCTCGTTGTACCCCGCGTCGTATCCGTTCTCCTGGGCCTGCTCGCCCTGGTACGGATAGGGCTGCTCCGGCGGGAGTTCGCCGCCGTACTGGCCGTAGGGGTCCTCGACACTGCGCTGCTGGGGCACCCAGACCCCGCCGGGCGGCGTCTCGTTGTAGGCCTCGGCCCCGGCGCCGTAGGGATCGGCGGCGGGATAGGGCGCGTACTGCTGCTGGTCGCCGTACGTGTCGTAGCTCTGCTGGCCGCCGTACGTCTGCGTCCCGATGTACGGGTCGGAGTACGCGGCGTACTGCTGCTGACCCGTCTCGCCGTACGCGTACGGCTGCTGGGGGTCGTAGCCCGCGGTGGCGTACGTGTCGTAGCCGTAGCCGCTGTCGGCCGAGGCGGACTGCTGCTGCTCGTACGCCGCGTCGCTGTAGACGCCGTACTGCCCGGTGTCGTCGGGCAGCGGCTCCGGCGCGTAGACCCCGGTGCCGGGAGCGGTCTCGGGCGGCGGCCCCGCCGGGCCCGCCGCCTCGTACTCGAGGTCGGATACCTGGAGGACCGGCTCCTGGGCCTCGCCGCCCCGCTGCGTCGTCTTGCGGCGCTTGCTCAGGCCCGGCTGGCCGCCGAGCGCCCAGCCGGTGGAGAAGCCGCGGCGGAACGACAGCGTCACGTACGTCTGTCCCGTGGCGAAGGCGATCGCGCCGATCCCGATGACCACCACCGACGGCAGCAGCACGCCGACGACCACACCGAGGAAGCCGCCGAAGGCGAGCAGCCGCCAGCGCAGCCGCGCCTTGTACTGCAGCAGCACCTCGCCGAGCAGCCACAGCGCGACGCATCCGAACGCGATGTAGAGGACCGTCCAGCCCATGTACGCCCCTCTCCCCGCGGCCGCCGCCCCCAGGGGTACGGCCGGTCAGGCCTGCGGGTGATGCAGGCCCAGATTCTCGTAGATTTCCAGAGTCGCCGTGGAGTTGTTGAGCGTGATGAAGTGCAGCCCCGGGACACCCTCGGCCAGCAACCGCGCGCAGAACTCCGTCGCGAACTCGATGCCAATGGAGCGTACAGCCGCCGGATCGTCTTTGGCTGTGAGGATGCGCTCTTTGAGAGCCGGAGGGAAGGAAGCGTTGCTGAGCTGGGGCAGCCGCTCCAGCATGCGCACGTTCGTCACCGGCATGATCTCCGGGATGATCGGCGTCGAACAGCCCGCGGCCTCGACCCGGTCGCGAAGACGCAGATACTCCTCCGGGTAGAAGAACATCTGTGTGATCGCGTAGTCGGCGCCCGCGCGGCACTTGTCGACGAAGTGCCGGACGTCGGTGTCCCAGTCGGCCGAGCGCGGATGCATCGCGGGGAAGGCCGCGACGCCCACGCAGAAGTCGCCCGACTCCTTGATCAGCTGGACCAGTTCGGCGGCGTACTCAAGGCCCTTGGGGTGCTTGACCCAGTCGGCGAGGGGATCGCCGGGCGGATCGCCGCGGACCGCGAGCATGTTCCTGATGCCCGCGTCCGCGTACTGCCCGATGATGTTGCGCAGTTCCGCCACGGAGTGGTCGACCGCGGTCAGGTGGGCGACCGGCGTGAGCGTCGAGTCGGCGACGATCTGCTCCGTCTCCTTGACCGTGCCCGCACGCGTCGAGCCGCCCGCTCCGTACGTCACGGAGACGAAACTGGGGGCCACCGCCTCGACCCGGCGCAGGGCGTTCCACAGGTTCCGCTCGCCCTTCTCGGTCTTGGGCGCCGAGAACTCGAACGAATACGTCGTCTTGCCGGTCGCGAGCATGTCGCGCACGGTGCGTGCGCGATCAGATCGGGTGGAAGCAGTGCCTAGGGCCATACGGGCAGGTTAGCGACGGGGTGCCGCCAGCGGCCAATCCCCGTCCAACCTGCGGACAGCCTCCCCGAAGGTTGGCCGAAGATCGCCGATCAGGCCGTACGCAGGCGCTTCGCGAAGTCGGCGGCGGCGGCCGCCGGATCGTCCGCCTCGGTGATCGCCCGTACGACGACGACGCGGCGGGCGCCCGCTTCGAGCACCTCGTCGAGGTTGCCCGCGTCGATGCCGCCGATGGCGAACCACGGGCGGTCCGTGCCGAGCGACGCCGTGTACCGGACCAGGTCGAGTCCGGGGGCGTGCCGGCCCGGCTTGGTGGGGGTCGGCCAGCAGGGTCCGGTGCAGAAGTAGTCCACGCCGTCCTGTGTCGCCGCGGCGGCGGCCTCGGCGTCGGCGTGCGTGGAACGGCCGATGAGGACGTCGTCGCCCAGGAGGCGGCGGGCCGCGGGCACCGGCAGGTCGCCCTGGCCCAGGTGCAGGACGTCGGCGCCGATGGCGTGCGCGACGTCCGCGCGGTCGTTCACCGCGAGGAGCTTGCCGTGCCGGCGGGCGGCGTCGGCGAAGACCTGGAGGTGGTCGAGCTCCTCGGCCGCCTCCATGCCCTTGTCCCGCAGCTGCACGATGTCGACACCGCCACCGCCACCGAGGACGGCGTCGAGGAACTCCGGGAGGTCTCCCTGGCGCTTGCGGGCGTCCACGCACAGATAGAGGCGGGCGTCCGCGAGCTGCTCGCGGGCAGGCTTGGTGGCCATGAAGAGGTCCCCCCGGGGTGTCGGTGGCCTACGGGCCGCGTGTCCCCGGGGGACGCGCGGCCCGCACGCAACGGTTTTCCGTGTCGGTCAGACGGCGAGCGCCTGGGCGCGGCGCTTCACCTCCGTGCCGCGATTCTCGCTCAGAGCCTGCGCGGGGGTGCCGGGCAGGGTCTCGTCGGGAGTGAAGAGCCACTCCAGCATTTCTTCGTCGGAGAAGCCGTCGTCCCGCAGGAGCGTCAGGGTGCCGGTGAGGCCCTTGACGATCTTGTCGCCGTCGATGAAGGCGGACGGCACCGCGAGCGCGCGGTTCTCACCACGGCGCACGGCGATCAGCTGGCCTTCCTTGACCAGCTGGCGCACACGCGTCACCTCGACGTCGAGCATTTCTGCGATGTCGGGGAGGTGCAGCCACTCGGGGACGAGAGCATCAGTCTTTGCGTCAATCTCGGTCACGGGGTCAAGCGTATCTCCGGCCACTGACAGCGGCCGGGCAGCGGGTCCCCTCGCTGACGGCAGCGCCTACGGGAGCACGGCCTTCTTCAGCGGTACCGCGGGGTCCGAGGCCGTCTCCGGGGAGAGGCGGGCGCCCGCCTCGATCAGCTTGCGGCCCTGCGCCAGGTCCCTGGGCCGGCCCACCGCGAGTACGGCGACCAGGGCGCCCCGGCGGAGCCAGCACACAGTCCAGGCGGCGCCCGAGGGGTCGCCGCGCCACACGAGCTCGTCGGCGGACGCGTGGTGTCCCGCGTACTGGACGAAGCGGCCGAACTGCTCGGACCAGAAGTACGGGACGGGGTCGTACGCCGAAGGGGTCTCGCCGATGATGTTCGCCGCCACCGTGCGCGGGCCCTGGAGCGCGTTGTCCCAGTGGTGCACGAGGAGGCGCTCGCCATACCTTCCCGAAGGGAAGGAGGAGCAGTCGCCGACCGCGTACACGTCGGGGTGGGACGTCCGCAGGTGGTCGTCGGCCAGGACCTCCCGGTGGGCGCCCAGGGTGATGCCGGAGTCCGCGAGCCAGTCCGTGGCGGGGCGTGCGCCGATGCCGACGACGACCGCGTCCGCGGGCAGCCGGGTGCCGTCGTCAAGGAGGACGCTGCCGGGCTCGACGCGCTCCACGCGCGCGCTGGTGCGCAGTTCGGCGCCGGAATCGGCGTACCAGGACGTCATCGGCGCCGCGACCTCCGCGGGCAGCGCCCCGGCCAGCGGTCGCTCGGCGGCCTCGACGACGGTGACCGAGCAGCCCGCCTCACGTGCGGCGGTCGCGAACTCGGCGCCGATCCAGCCCGCGCCGACGACCACGATGCGGTGCTGCTCGGCGAGCACGGGCCGCAGCCGCTCGGCGTCGTCGAGGGTGCGCAGCAGATGGACACCGGGGACTCCCGAGGAGCCGGGCAGCAGGATCGGCTGGGCGCCGGTGGCGATGACGAGGGTGTCGTAGGGCACCGGGCCCGACGCGGTGTCCAGCGCGTGGTCCGCGGGGCGCACGCCCGTGACCTCGTGGCCCAGGCTCAGTTCGATGCCGAGCGCCTCGAAGTCGATGTCGAAGGCGGAGCCCTCCGCCTTGCCGAGCAGCACGGCCTTGGACAGCGGCGGCCTGTCGTACGGCTGATGGGGTTCCGCTCCGATCAGGGTGACCGCACCGGCGAACCCCTGCTCGCGCAGGGCCACGGCGGTCTGTACCCCTGCCATCCCCGCGCCGACGACGACTACGCGCCGCTCTGCCTGCCTCCGCTGCTCGCTCACCCGATCACTCTAGGGCGGCGGGTGACGCGCCCCGCAGAGCGCTACGGGGAGATCTATGACACACCGTCACGGCGCATACCCGGACAGCTCCCCTACTGCCCCCGGACACCAGGGGCTAGGGTGGCGGATGCAGAACACTCGCGGGAGCCCGGACGCACCGGGCTGAGAGGGAGGCTGGACGGCCTCCGACCGTACGAACCTGATCCGGGTCATGCCGGCGAAGGGAGGGGCTGGACGCCCATGCATTCACGTACACCACCCCATGGGGCGACGGGGCCGACCGACGTCCTTGTCGTCGGGGGCGGCATCATCGGCCTGGTCACGGCCTGGCGGGCGGCCCAGCGCGGTCTGTCCACCGCGGTCGTGGACCCCGAACCGGGCGGCGGCGCGGCGCAGGTCGCCGCGGGCATGCTGGCCGCCGTCACCGAGCTGCACTACGGCGAGCAGACGCTGCTCGGCCTCAATCTGGCGTCGGCGCAGCGCTATCCCGCGTTCGTGGCCGAGCTGGCGGAGGCCAGCGGTCGCGATCTCGGCTACCGCGCGTGCGGCACGCTCGCCGTCGCGCTCGACTCCGACGACCGCGCCCACCTGCGCGAACTGCACGCCCTCCAGGAGCGGTCGGGGCTCACGTCCGAGTGGCTGAGCGGGCGCGAGTGCCGCCGCCTCGAACCGATGCTCGCGCCTGGCGTCCGCGGCGGCCTCCGGGTGGACGGCGATCACCAGGTCGACCCGCGCAGGCTCGCGGCGGCGCTGCTCGTGGCCTGCGAGCGGGCGGGAGTGGTCTTCCACCGTGTGTGGGCGGAGCGCCTGACGGTCGCCGGAGACCGGGCCACCGGCATCGTCCTCACCGACGGCACCGCCCTGGAGGCCGGCCAGACCGTGCTCGCGGCGGGCAGCCTCAGCGGGCGCCTCGCCGGGGTCCCCGAGGGCGTCCTGCCTCCCGTGCGTCCCGTGAAGGGGCAGGTGCTGCGGCTCACGGTGCCGAAGCGGTACGCGCCGTTCCTGAGCCGCACCGTGCGCGCCGTCGTGCGCGGCAGCCACGTCTATCTGGTGCCGCGCGAGAACGGCGAGCTCGTCGTCGGCGCGACCAGCGAGGAGCTCGGCTGGGACACGACGGTCACCGCGGGCGGCGTGTATGAGCTGCTCCGGGACGCCCACGAGCTCGTACCGGGCATCACGGAACTGCCGCTGACCGAGACCCGCGCGGGCCTGCGCCCCGGCTCCCCCGACAACGCGCCGCTGCTCGGCCCGAGCGCGCTGTCCGGCCTCCAGCTGGCCACCGGCCACTACCGCAACGGCGTCCTGCTGACGCCCATCACCGGTGACGTCATGGCGCACGCCCTGACCACCGGTGAACTGCCCGACGAGGCGCGGGGGTTCACCCCCCGGCGCTTCACCGGCAGTCCCCTCACGAAGCGCTTCATGGAGCAGCCCGCATGACTCTCTCAGCCGTAACAGCCGTCTCCGTCAACGGAGAGGCGCGCGACGTGGCCGCGGGCACCACCCTCGAAGCCCTCGTCGCCACCCTCACCGCGGCCCCGTCCGGGGTCGCCGCCGCGCTCAACGAAACCGTCGTGCCGCGCACCCGGTGGTCCACCACCGCGCTCACCGAAGGGGACCGCGTCGAGGTCCTCACCGCGGTCCAGGGAGGCTGAACCGACATGGCAGACGACCCCTTCCTCATCGGCGGGCTCACCCTCTCCTCGCGTCTGATCATGGGTACGGGCGGTGCGCCGAGCCTGGACGTCCTGGAGCGTTCCCTCGTCGCCTCCGGCACGGAGCTGACGACGGTCGCGATGCGCCGCCTCGATCCCGGTGTGCAGGGCTCGGTGCTCTCCGTCCTGGAGCGGCTGGGCATCCGGGTCCTGCCGAACACGGCGGGCTGCTTCACCGCGGGCGAGGCCGTCCTGACCGCCCGGCTCGCGCGGGAGGCGCTCGGCACCGACCTGGTCAAGCTGGAGGTCATCGCGGACGAGCGGACGCTGCTGCCCGACCCGATCGAGCTCATCGACGCCGCCGAGACCCTGGTCGACGACGGCTTCACGGTCCTTCCGTACACGAACGACGACCCGGTGCTCGCCCGCAAGCTGGAGGACGTGGGCTGCGCGGCGATCATGCCGCTCGGCTCCCCCATCGGCTCCGGGCTCGGCATCCGCAACCCGCACAACTTCCAGCTGATCGTGGAGCACGCACGCGTGCCGGTGATTCTGGACGCGGGGGCGGGAACGGCGTCCGACGCGGCGCTCGCGATGGAACTGGGGTGCGCGGGTGTGATGCTCGCCTCCGCCGTGACCCGGGCGCAGGAGCCGGTCCTCATGGCCGAGGGCATGCGGCACGGGGTCGAGGCGGGGCGGCTCGCGTACCGGGCCGGGCGGATCCCCAGGCGGCACTTCGCCGAGGCCTCCTCGCCAGCGGAGGGGATGGCCCGGCTCGATCCGGAGCGGCCCGCCTTCTGAGCGTCGCGCGCCTGTTACAGCTCGGCTGCAGTCCCGGTCCGAGCCGGACCGGGCGGGCAACCCTGTCAGCGGTGGCTCGTAGACTCCCTTCGTGGACACGACCCTTCAGGACCCGCTCCTCGGGCAGGTGCTCGACGGCCGCTATCGCGTGGACGGGCGGATCGCGGTCGGCGGGATGGCCACGGTCTACCGGGCCGTGGACACCCGCCTCGACCGCGTGCTCGCGCTCAAGGTGATGCACCCGACGCTGGCCGCCGACGTCTCGTTCGTCGACCGCTTCATCCGCGAGGCGAAGTCGATCGCCCGGCTCTCGCACCCGAACGTGGTGGGGGTGTACGACCAGGGCGCCGACGGTGCGTACGTCTATCTCGCGATGGAGTACGTGGCCGGTTGCACCCTGCGTGACGTGCTCCGCGAGCGCGGCGCCCTGCAGCCGCGCGCGGCCCTCGACATCCTGGAGCCGGTCCTCGCCGCGCTCGGCGCCGCGCACCGCGCGGGGTTCGTGCACCGCGACATGAAGCCGGAGAACGTCCTCATAGGGGATGACGGCCGGGTCAAGGTCGCCGACTTCGGGCTCGTGCGCGCGGTGGACACCGTCACGAACACGACGGGCACGGTCCTTGGCACGGTCTCCTATCTCGCCCCCGAGCAGATAGAGCACGGCACGGCCGACACACGCGTGGACGTGTACGCGTGCGGGGTCGTGCTCTACGAAATGCTGACCGGCGCCAAGCCGCACTCCGGTGAGTCGCCCGCCCAGGTGCTCTACCAGCACCTCCACGAGGACGTGCCGCCGCCGTCCGCGGTGGTTCCGGGACTCGCCGTCGAGCTCGACGACCTGGTCGCGTCCGCCACCGCCCGCACGCCCGACGTCCGCCCGCACGACGCGGTGGCGCTCCTCGGGCAGGCCAGGGACGCGCGGGCCGCGCTCTCCCTGGAGCAGCTGGACGCGGTGCCGCCGCAGGCGCACAGCACCGGACACGACAACGCCGACGACCGTACGAGCGTGATTCCGCGCTCGGCGCGGTCCGTGCAGCTGCCGCTGCCCACGGACGGCGATCAGGGCCCCGAGGACCGGCGCGACCGCGAGGACCAGCTCAACCGCACCAGCATCCTGGCGACACCGCCGCCCGCTCCACCGGCCGCCCCCGACCGCAGGCGGCGGCCCAACCCGCGCCGCGGCGTCCTGGCGATCGTCGCCGCCGTCCTTCTCGCGCTCGGTCTCGGCGCGGGCGTCTGGTACATCAATTCCGGCCAGTTCACCAAGGTCCCGCCGCTCCTGGCGAAGACCGAGTCAGCGGCCAAGAAGCGGCTCGGCGAGGCCGGACTCGACGTGAAGGACGTCAAGCGCGCGTACAGCGACACCGACAAGCGGGGCACGGTCATGGCCACCAACCCCGGGGCGGGCGAGCGCATCCGTGACAACGGCAGCGTGACGCTGACCATCTCCAGGGGCCCCGAGATCGTGAAGGTCCCCGACCTCTCGGGTACCTCCCTGGCGGAGGCCAAGGACAAACTCAAGGATGCCGGGCTCGCACCCGGGATGACGAACAAGGCCTTCAGCGAGGAGATCCGCAAGGGCTCCGTGATCGGTACGGACCCGAAGTCGGGCACCAAGCGCAAGGCGGGCTCCGCCATCACGCTCACCGTCAGCAAGGGCCCCGAGGTCGAGGTCCCCGACGTCACCGGCGACTCCCAGGCCGACGCGACCTCCGACCTGGAGGACGCGGGCCTCAAGGTCAAGATCGAGCAGAAGCGGGTCCACTCCGACGAGGACAAGGGCACCGTCGTCGACCAGTCCCCCCGGGAGGGCCAGAAGCGGCTCGCCGAGGGCGACACGGTCACGCTGACGCTCTCCAAGGGCCCGGAGATGATCGAGGTCCCGGACGTCGAGGGCATGAGCGTCGACGAGGCCACGCAGGAGCTGGAGGCCGAGGGCTTCGACGTCGACGAGGACCGCGGCATCCTCGGCATCTTCGGGGACACGGTCAAGGGCCAGTCGGTGGACGGCGGCGACAAGGCGCCCAAGGGGTCCACGATCACCATCGAGATCCGCTGAGCCCGGCCGGGGCCCTGCCGCCCCGGCCGGTCCGGCGGCAGGGCGCCCCCGCGCCCATGCCACCCTTGAACGCGTGAGCAGCGACAAGTCCCCCAGCACCGTGGCCCAGAGCCTCGCCTCCCGCAATCCCGTCGGCGGCCATGTCCCCGTGGCCGGCGGTCTCGCCTCCGTAGGGCTTTCGTATGCCAGGGAGCTCGGCGCCGAGGCCGTCCAGGTCTTCGTGGCCAATCCGCGCGGCTGGGCGACCCCGCCCGGCAACCCGAAGCAGGACGAAGCGTTCCGCGCGGCCTGCGCCGCCGAGAACATTCCGGCGTACGTCCACGCGCCCTACCTCATCAACTTCGGCTCGCACACCGAGGCGACCGCCGAGAAGTCGGTGGAGTCCCTGCGCCACTCGCTGCGCCGGGGCCGCGAGATCGGCGCGCTCGGCGTCGTCGTGCACACCGGCTCGGCGACCGGCGGCCGGGACCGCGCCGTCGCGCTGCGCCAGGTGCGCGAGCGGCTGCTGCCGCTGCTGGACGAGCTGACGCACGAGGACGACCCCTTCCTCCTCCTGGAGTCGACCGCGGGCCAGGGCTTCTCGCTCTGCTCCCGCACCTGGGACTTCGGCCCGTACTTCGAGGCGCTGGACGCCCATCCGAAGCTGGGCGTGTGCCTGGACACCTGCCACATCTTCGCGGCGGGCCACGATCTGACCGGCCCGAGCGGCATGAAGCAGACCCTCGACCTGCTGGTCGACACGGTGGGCGAGGGCCGCCTGAAGCTGGTGCACGCCAACGACTCCAAGGACGTGGTCGGCGCCCACAAGGACCGCCACGAGAACATCGGCACCGGCCACATCGGCGAGGAGCCCTTCCGCGAGCTGATGCTGCACCCCGCCACCGAGAACGTACCGCTGATCATCGAGACGCCCGGCGGCAAGGAAGGGCACGCGGCGGACGTGGCGCGCCTGAAGGAGCTCAGGAGCATCTGAGCGCCCTGGGGCGGCGGCGGGACTAGAGCTCGGGGCCGTCCCCGGGCTCTTCCTGGTAGGAGTAGCGCTGCTCGGTCCAGGGGTCGCCGACGTTGTGATAGCCGCGCTCCTCCCAGAAGCCGCGGCGGTCGGCGGTCATGTACTCGACACCGCGGACCCACTTGGGGCCCTTCCAGGCATACAGATGGGGCACCACGAGCCGCAGCGGAAACCCGTGCTCCGCGGTCAGCAGCTCGCCCCCTTTGTGGGTGGCGAAGATCGCGCGCTCGTCCATGAAGTCGGCCATGCGCAGATTCGAGCTGAAGCCGTACTCGGCCCAGACCATCACGTGTGTGGCGTCGGGCGCGGGCGGCGCGATCTCCAGCAGCGCCCGCGCGGACACACCGCCCCATTCGGCGCCGAGCATGCTGAACTTCGTGACGCAGTGCAGATCACCGGTCACGGTGGCGTACGGAAGGGCCGAGAACTCCTCGTGCGTCCAGCAGTGCTTGTCGCCGTCGGCGGTGGCCCCGAAGACCCTGAACTCCCACCGCTCCGGGCGGAACTTCGGCACCGGGCCGTAGTGCGTGACCGGCCAGCCCCGCTGGAGCCGCTGCCCCGGTGGAAGCTCCGGCTCCACTGCTCCCCGTGATGCGCGATCCGCCGGCTGACCCATGTCTACATCCTGACAGACCGGGGAAGGTGGACGTGACCAGGAGGCCGCCGACAGGCGCCGACCGGACGCTGATTGGGGCAACTCCTACTAAGCGTGCACTTACTGGACGGCCTCTCGCACCGGTGCAAGGATGCGCGGAACCTGCCCAGTTACCACGTGGAAGGAGCCTCTGCGATGCAGGGCGACCCCGAGGTCATCGAATTTCTCAACGAGCAGCTGACCGCCGAACTCACGGCGATCAACCAGTACTTTCTCCACGCCAAGATGCAGGAGAACTTCGGCTGGCCCAAGCTCGCGAAGTACACCCGGTCCGAGTCGATCGACGAGATGAAGCACGCGGAGATCCTGACCGACCGGATTCTCTTCCTCGACGGCCTGCCCAATTATCAGCGGCTCTTCCACGTGCGCGTGGGGCAGACCGTCACGGAGATGTTCCAGGCCGACCGGCAGATCGAGGCGGAGGCGATCGACCGCCTCAGGCGCGGCATCGAGGTGATGCGCGGCAAGGGAGACGTCACTTCCGCGAATATCTTCGAGTCGATCCTCGCGGACGAGGAGCACCACGTCGACTATCTCGACACCCAGCTCGAACTGGTCGAGAAGCTGGGCGAGCCGCTCTACATCTCGCAGCTCATCGAGCAGCCGGAGAGCTAGGCGGCCTCGTCCAGGCCCGTGAGGACGGGCGCACCCTGGTCGGCCAGCTCCCTGCGGGGGCACGTGCCCCGGCCCAGGAGCGCCTGAATGCTGCGTACACACGAACCGCAGTCGGTGCCCGCCTTGCTGGCGGACGCTATCTGGCGGGGTGTGCAGGCACCGTCCGCCGCGTGCTTCTTCACCTGCGCCTCGGTCACTCCGAAGCAGTTGCAGACGTACACGCGGTTCACCTCCCGGGCAGGATTCATCGGCGGCGCCGTCCCGATTAATCGGTGAGGCTAACCTAACCTTACCCACGACCCCGGGTCCACAAAAGCCCCGATACGCCGGTGGGGCACGGATCACATGGATCCGTGCCCCACCGCCGCGTCTTTCGGGAATATCTACTGGTCGCGGTACATCTCCGCCACCAGGAAGGCCAGGTCCAGGGACTGGCTGCGGTTCAGGCGCGGGTCGCAGGCCGTCTCGTAGCGCTGGTGCAGGTCGTCGACGAAGATCTCGTCGCCGCCGCCCACGCACTCGGTGACGTCGTCACCGGTGAGCTCGACGTGGATGCCGCCCGGGTGCGTGCCCAGGCCCTTGTGGACCTCGAAGAAGCCCTTGACCTCGTCGAGCACGTCGTCGAAGCGGCGGGTCTTGTGACCCGATGCCGCCTCGAAGGTGTTGCCGTGCATCGGGTCGGTGACCCAGGCGACGGTCGCGCCGGAGGCCGTGACCTTCTCGACCAGCTCGGGGAGCTTGTCCCGGACCTTGTCGGCGCCCATGCGGACGATGAAGGTGAGGCGGCCGGGCTCGCGGTCCGGGTCGAGGCGCTCGATGTACTGCAGCGCCTCCTCCGCGGTCGTCGTCGGGCCGAGCTTGATGCCGATCGGGTTGCGCACCTTGGAGGCGAACTCGATGTGCGCGCCGTCCAGTTGACGGGTGCGCTCACCGATCCAGACCATGTGGCCCGAGGTGTCGTAGAGCCGCCCGGTGCGCGAGTCCACGCGGGTGAGGGCCGACTCGTAGTCCAGGAGCAGCGCCTCGTGCGAGGCGAAGAACTCGACGGTCTTGAACTCCTCCGGGTCCGTCCCGCAGGCGCGCATGAAGTTGAGCGCGTTGTCGATCTCGCGCGCCAGCTGTTCGTAGCGCTGGCCCGAGGGGGACGACTTCACGAAGTCCTGGTTCCAGGCGTGGACCTGGCGCAGGTCCGCGTACCCGCCGGTGGTGAAGGCGCGGACCAGGTTGAGCGTGGAGGCGGACGCGTTGTACATCCGCTTCAGGCGCTCGGGGTCCGGGATGCGGGACTTCTCGTCGAAGTCGAAGCCGTTGACCGAGTCGCCGCGGTAGGTCGGCAGGGTCACGCCGTCGCGGGTCTCGGTGCCCTTGGAGCGCGGCTTCGAGTACTGCCCGGCGATGCGGCCGACCTTCACCACGGGCACGGAGGCCGCGTACGTCAGGACGGCGCCCATCTGGAGCAGCGTCTTCAGCTTGTTGCGGATCTGGTCGGCCGACACGGCGTCGAAAGCCTCGGCGCAGTCGCCGCCCTGAAGCAGGAACGCCTCGCCCTTGGCGACGGAAGCCAGTCGGGCGCGCAGCTGGTCGCACTCGCCCGCGAAGACGAGCGGCGGATACGACTCGAGCTCCGCGATCACATCGCGCAGAGCCTCGGCATCGGGGTACTCGGGCTGCTGCGCCGCGGGAAGGTCTCGCCAGGTGTTGCCACCGGTAGGGGTGGTCTTAGCGTTCACGGTCACCCGCACAACATTACGGGGTGATGTCCGCCGTCCATCCCCCCGCTCACCAAGTGAGACGGACCAGACACGGGGTGATGCGCTAGGGTGCGGGACATGCACGCGCAGACGACCCGAAACTGGTGGTGGCCCGCTCATCCGGCGGCCCACTGATTCTGCGCGTATCGAGACTCGCGAAGGCCGCCCGAGGGGCGGCCTTCAGTGTTTTCCGGACCTGCCCGGGAAGCTCAGGACCGGGGCCGTTCCTCTCCGAGTGAGAAGGAACCGAACCGATGCATTCCCAGCCGCACCTGCTCGATCTGACCGACCTGATCGACGACGACCGGCCGTTCGCCGTGCTCCGGCGCCGCACGCCCGGCCATGACCACGACACGGTCGAGGTCATCGTCGGCGCCGTCGCCACGTACGACCGGCTCGCCGACATCCCCGACGAGGGCCTCGCCCTGATCCCCTTCCGGCAGATCAGGGAGCGCGGATTCGACGTACGCGACGACGGCACGCCGCTCGCGGTCCTGACCGCCGACGAGACGTACGAGATCCCGCTCTCCGAGGCCCTTTCGACGCTGCCCGCCCATGACGTGCGCGTCGAGGGCGGGGCCTTCGACGTCGACGACACCGCGTACGCGGAGATCGTCGGGCGGGTCCTGCGCGAGGAGATCGGGCGGGGCGAGGGCGCGAACTTCGTCATCCGCCGGACGTACGAGGGGGAGATCCCCGGCTTCGGCAGGGCGGACGCCCTGGCCCTCTTCCGCAGGCTGCTCGTGGGCGAGCGGGGCGCCTACTGGACGTACGTCGTGCACACCGGGGACAGGACCCTGGTCGGGGCGAGCCCCGAGGTGCATGTGCGGATGTCCGGCGGGACGGTCGTCATGAACCCGATCAGCGGGACCTACCGCTACCCGGCCGACGGCCCCACCGCGGACGATCTGCTCGGCTTCCTCGCCGACGGCAAGGAGACCGAGGAGCTGTCGATGGTCGTCGACGAGGAGCTCAAGATGATGTGCACCGTCGGCGACATGGGCGGGGTCGTCATCGGCCCCCGGCTCAAGGAGATGGCCCATCTCGCGCACACCGAGTACGAGTTGCGGGGCAAGTCGTCGCTCGACGCGCGCGAGGTCCTGAAGGAGACGATGTTCGCGGCGACCGTCACCGGCTCGCCCGTGCAGAACGCCTGCCGCGTCATCGAGCGCCACGAAGCGGGCGGGCGCGGCTACTACGCGGGCGCCCTCGCCCTCATCGGCCGCGACGCGGGCGGCGCGCAGACCCTCGACTCCCCCATCCTGATCCGCACCGCCGACATCTCGGCGCGGGGGAAGCTGCGGGTCCCGGTCGGCGCGACGCTGGTGCGCGGCTCGGACCCGGCGGGCGAGGTGGCCGAGACGCACGCGAAGGCGGCCGGCGTGCTCGCCGCACTCGGGGTGCGGCCGGGGCGGCCCCGCGAGGAGCGCGTACGCCCCGCGCTCGCCGACGACCCGCGGGTGCGGGAGGCGCTCGACGGCCGGCGGGCCGGGCTCGCGCCGTTCTGGCTGCGGATGCGGGAGCCGACGGCGGAGCTGTCCGGGCACGCTCTGGTGATCGACGGCGAGGACACGTTCACGGCGATGCTCGCGCATCTGCTGCGCTCGTCAGGGCTCACGGTCTCCGTACGCCGCTACGACGAGCCGGGGCTGCGGGAAGCGGCGCTCGCCCACGAGGGCCCGCTGGTCATCGGTCCGGGACCCGGCGACCCGTCGGACCCCGCCGACCCGAAGATGGCCTTCCTGCGCTCGCTGACCGCCGAGGCCGTCCGCGAGCACCGCCACGGCGTCCTGGGCGTCTGCCTCGGCCATGAGCTGCTGGCGGCCGAGCTGGGCCTGGAGATCGTCCGCAAGGAGGTCCCGTACCAGGGCGCCCAGACGCGGATCGATCTGTTCGGGCGGCCGGAGACGGTCGGCTTCTACAACAGCTTCGTGGCCCGCTGCGACGAGGAGACCTCGCTGGAGCTGGCGGCGCACGGCATCGAGGTCAGCAGGGACGAGGCCACGGGAGAGGTGCACGCGCTGCGGGGGCCCGGCTTCGCGGGCGTCCAGTTCCACCCGGAGTCGGTGCTCTCGCTGCGCGGGACGGCGATCGTGCGGGAGCTGCTCTCAGGGGTACTGGTCTAGCAGCGGTCTAGGGCTTGGGGGCCGCCGGGACCAGCACGTTCTCGCTGCGGCGGCCCTCCTTGTAGTCCAGGACGTTCTGGACCGTGGTGTCGATGATCTGGCCGACCGCGTCCGCGGTGTAGTACGCCTGGTGCGAGGTGACCACGACGTTCGGGAACGTCATCAGGCGGGCCAGGGTGTCGTCCTCGATGGCTTCGAGCGACCTGTCGAGGAAGAAGAGCCCGGCCTCCGCCTCGTACACGTCGAGCCCGACGCCCGCGAAGCGCCCCCTCCGCAGCTCCGAGACCAGGGCGTCGGTGTCGATCAGGCCGCCGCGGCTCGAATTCACCAGGATCACGTCGTCCTTCATCGTCCGCAGCGCGTCCGCGTCGATGATGTGCTGCGTGGCGGGCAGCAGCGGCACGTGCAGGCTGATCAGGTCGGCGTCGGCGAAGAGCTGCTCCTTCGGGACGTACTTCATGCCGAGCTCGACGCACGCGGGGTTCTCGGCGACGTCCCAGCCGAGCAGATTCATGCCGAAGCCGTGCGCGATCCGGGTGAACGCCTCACCGATCTTCCCGGTGCCGAGCACGCCGACCGTGCGACCGCGCAGGTCCCTGCCCATCAGGCCGTCGAGCCTGAAGTCGAAGTCGCGGGTGCGGTTGCTCGCGCGGACGATGCGGCGGTTGACGGCCATCGCCAGGGTCCAGGCGAACTCGGCGACGGAGTACGGCGAGTAGTACGAGACGCGGGCGATGGTGAGGCCGAGGCGTTCGGCGACCTGGAGATCGATGTTGTTGAACCCGGTCGAACGCTGGGCGATCAGCTGCGTGCCGCCCGCGGCGAGGGTCTGCAGGACGCGGTTGCCGAGATCGGCGTTGACGCTGGTGGAGACGATCTCGTAGCCCGCGGCGATGGGGGCGGTGTCCTCGGTGAGGAAGACGTCCAGGCAGCGGACGTCGTGGTGCGCGGCGAAGGCCTTCTCGATCAACGGCCGCTCGTCGGTCTGCACGCCGAAGGCGAGGATCTCCATGCGGGCGAGTCTAGATATGTCGGGGCAGGACGGCACTACGGGAACGGGTGGGCGGGTGGAAGAGCTCCGCCGCGAAGCGGCGGCACAGGGGCACCCGCCCACCGAAGATCAGCCGAAGAAGACCCCGACCTCGGAATACAGCTTCGGATCCACCGTCTTCAGCTTCGCCGTCGCCTCCGCGATAGGAACCCGCACGATGTCCGTGCCCTGCAGCGCGACCATCTTCCCGAAGTCGCCGTCCCGCACGGCCTCGATCGCGTGCAGGCCGAACCGCGTGGCCAGCCAGCGGTCGAAGGCGCTGGGCGTCCCGCCGCGCTGGATGTGCCCGAGGACGGTGGTCCGCGCCTCCTTGCCGGTGCGCCCCTCGATCTCCTTGGCCAGCCACTCCCCCACGCCCGAGAGCCGCACATGCCCGAAGGAGTCCTGCGTGCCGTCCTTGAGGACCATCTCGCCGTCCTTGGGCATGGCCCCTTCGGCGACGACGACGATCGGCGCGTACGACGCCTTGAACCGCGAGGTCACCCAGGCGCACACCTGGTCGACGTCGAAGCGCTGCTCGGGGATGAGGATGACGTTCGCGCCCCCGGCGAGCCCGGAGTGCAGCGCGATCCATCCCGCGTGCCGCCCCATGACCTCGCAGACCAGGACCCGCATGTGCGACTCGGCGGTGGTGTGCAGCCGGTCGATCGCCTCGGTGGCGATGCCCACCGCGGTGTCGAAGCCGAAGGTGTAGTCCGTGGCGGACAGGTCGTTGTCGATGGTCTTCGGTACGCCGACGACGTTGATGCCGTACTCGTCGGTGAGCCGCGCGGCGACGCCGAGGGTGTCCTCGCCGCCGATCGCGATGAGGGAGTCGACCTCGTACTTGGTGAGGTTCTCCTTGATCCGGCGGACGCCGTTCTCCGCCTTGAGCGGATTGGTGCGCGAGGAGCCGAGGATGGTGCCGCCGCGCGGCAGGATGCCCCGCACGGCCGGGATGTCGAGCGGAACGGTGTCGCCCTCCAGCGGACCGCGCCAGCCGTCCCGGAAGCCGACGAAGTCGTAGCCGTACTCCTGCACGCCCTTGCGGACGACGCCCCGGATGACGGCGTTGAGCCCGGGGCAGTCGCCGCCTCCGGTCAGTACTCCGATTTTCTTGGCCGCCATGGAAACGTCCCTTCGCCTCAGTGACCTGATGCGAGTCACGCTAATGGTGATCCAGGTCACTCAGGGACGGTCCGGATGGTCAATTCCTGGCCGATAAAGGGGAGTTGATCACGCGGGTTCACTCTTATGAGGGGTCATGCGTCGTCGAGACCTCGCTCGATCGCGTACCGCACGAGCTCCACGCGGTTGTGCAGCTGGAGCTTGCCCAGGGTGTTCTGCACGTGGTTCTGCACGGTGCGGTGCGAGATGACCAGGCGTTCGGCGATCTGCTTGTAGCTCAGCCCCTTGGCGACGAGCCGGAGCACCTCGGTCTCGCGGTCGGTCAGCTGCGGGGCCTTCGGCTCGTCCGGCGTCCCGGGCGCCGGATCGGACGCGAGGCGGCGGTACTCGCCGAGGACCAGGCCCGCCAGGCCCGGCGTGAAGACCGTGTCACCGACGGCCGTGCGGCGCACCGCGTCGGTCAGCTCGGCGGTGGACGCCGACTTCAGGAGATAGCCGGTGGCGCCGGACTTGACCGCCTCCAGGACATCGGCGTGCTCGCCGCTGGCCGAGAGGACGAGCACGCGCAGGGCCGGATTGGCGCCCACGAGTTCCTTGCAGACCTGGACGCCCGGCTTCAGGGGCAGGTTCAGGTCCAGTACGAGGACGTCGGGCGCCACGGCCTGTGCGCGCCGCACGGCCTGCTCGCCGTCGCCCGCCGTGGCGACCACGTCGAAGCCGGCCTCCGCGAGGTCGCGGGCGACCGCGTCCCGCCACATCGGATGGTCGTCGACGACCATGACCCTGACGGCGCCGTCCTGCTGCTGCAACTCGCTCATCGTTCCTTTCCTGCCTTCCCCCGTGTGTCGCGTACGTTCGCCGGGCCCGCGGAGCCCTTCGCGGGCCGCGGGACCCTCAGTTCCACTTCCGTGCCCTGGCCCGGCACCGAGATCAGCTCGGCCGTGCCGCCGATGTCCCGCAGCCGCCCCCGGATCGACAGGGCGACACCGAGCCGCCCCTCGCCCTCGGCCTCGGCGAGACGCCCCTCGGGGATGCCGGGGCCGTCGTCCCGCACCGTCACGATCACGGCGTCCGGCTCGTCCTCGACCAGGATCCAGGCGGCGGCGTCCGGGCCGGCGTGCCGGTGGACGTTGTCCAGGGCGGCGCCCACCGCTGCGGCCAGTTCCCGCGCGGCCTTCGGCGCGAGGCCGACCGGAGCGCCCGGCTCCGAGACGGTCACCTTCGCGCCCGCGTACGGGAAGAGCAGCGACCGCAGGTCACAGGGCTCGGTGTCGGCGGCTTCCTCCTCGTCGGGTTCCTCCACCGCACGGACGACGGCGCCCAGCGAGGCGTCCTCCGACTCGTGCGAGGTGCGGACCAGGCCGCCCGCCACCAGCGTGCGCAGCGCGACCTCCTGCTCCCCCGCCATCCTGCCGAGCTCCGCCGCCTCGCCGCCGAGCGCGCTGCCGCGCCGCTGCACCATCGCGAGGACCTGGAGCACGCTGTCGTGGATGTCGCGGGCCAGGCGCTCACGCTCGCGGGTCGCGGCCTCGATCTCCAGGGCGCGGGCGAGGGTGCGCTCGGAGGCGCGGGCCACCTCGACGACGTACCCGATGGCGATGGAGGCGATGCAGACGAGCAGGACGTTGTGGAGGGTGTCCTGGGTGGGCCTGCCGCGCTGCGCGATGTTGGCGGCGCCGACCAGCGCCGACGCGAAGGCCGCCCACCGCCAGCCGCCCTTGATCGCGAACGCGAGGACCGCACCCGCCGTCCATATCGACGGCAGCGTCGGGCCGTCGTGGACGATCCGCTGGTGGGAGTCGGCGACCGGCGTGAGCAGGATGCCGACCAGCGCGATGGTCAGGTCGATGACCAGGAACCGCTTGGTGCAGTTCGCCGCGTTCGCGACCTTCGGCAGCGTGCCGATGGTCCAGCCCGCGAGCACCGCGTAGTACGCGATGGCCACCCAGGGCCGGTCGAACTTCTCGTACGCGGCCACGAAGAGGCCGATCGCGTACAGCATCGTCAGTACGCGGTAGCCGGTCAGCGCGCGCCACAGCGGCTGCTCGACCGACATCCTCATGACACGAACGCGCTTGGCCATGTCCCCCCAACCCCCTGCGGTGCCCGGCGGCTTCCCCTCGCGCCGGGCTCCCCGTGCAGCGACGCGATTACGCGCCGGACCGTTCCTTCTCGGCGGCCGCGGCCGCTTTCTCCGCCTTCTTCTCGGCTTCCTTCTCGGCCTTCGCCGCCTCCGTGAGCTGACGCTTGGCAGCGGTCGCGTACACGTCGACGTACTCCTGGCCGGAAAGCTTCATGATCTCGTACATGACCTCGTCGGTCACCGCCCGCAGAACGAACCGGTCGTGCTCCATGCCGTGGTAGCGCTTGAAGTCGAGCGGCTTGCCGATCTTGATGCCCGGCCGCATCAGCTTCGGCACCACCTTGCCGGGCGGCTGGATCTTCTCCGTGTCGATCATCGCCACGGGGAGCACGGGCGCCCCGGTGGCGAGGGCCACGCGTGCGAGGCCGCCGGGCTTGCCACGGTAGAGCCTCCCGTCGGGCGAACGCGTGCCTTCCGGGTAGATGCCGAAGAGCTCACCGCGCTCCAGGACGTCGATGCCGCTCTTGATGGCGGCCTCGCCCGCGCCGCGACCGCCGGAGCGGTCCACGGGCAGCTGGCCGACGCCCTTGAAGAAGGCGGCCGTGAGCTTGCCCTTCACGCCCGGGGACGTGAAGTACTCCGCCTTCGCGATGAAGGTGACCTTGCGGTCGAGGACCGCGGGCAGGAAAAAGGAGTCGGAGAAGGAGAGATGGTTGCTCGCCAGGATGGCCGGTCCCTCGGCGGGTACGTTCTCAAGGCCCTCCACCCAGGGCCTGAAGCCGAGCTTCAGTGGCCCTCCGATGGCGACCTTCATTGCGCCGTAGATCAAACCGAGTGCCTCCTGTTAAGTGTGGATCAGACCTTAACCCGCAGTAGGTCCTAAGGGCCCGACGGCCCTGGTCGGTGTCGGTCCGGTCGCGTACGGTGAAGTACTCCTCCACATCTCACGAAGGAGACCGAAGTGCCGGTCCTCCCCGGAGCCGAGCCGTACCGCCACGAGGGCGGCGAGGTCGGCGTCCTCCTCTGTCACGGCTTCACCGGATCTCCGCAGTCCCTGCGCCCCTGGGCGGAGTACCTCGCGGAACGCGGCCTGACCGTCTCGCTCCCGCTGCTTCCCGGACACGGCACGCGCTGGGAGGACCTCCAGATCACCGGCTGGCAGGACTGGTACGCGGAGGTGGAGCGCGAGCTGCGGGCGCTGCGGGAGCGCTGCACCGAGGTCTTCGTCTTCGGCCTCTCCATGGGCGGGGCGCTCGCGCTGCGCCTCGCCGCGATCCACGGCGACGAGGTGCGCGGCGTCGTCGTCGTGAACCCGGGGAACAAGGTGCACGGACTCGCGGCGCACGCGCTGCCGGTCGCCCGGTATCTGCTGCCCTCGACGAAGGGCATCGTGAGCGACATCGCGCTCAAGGGCTCGGAGGAGGTCGGCTACCACCGGATCCCGCTGCACGCGGCGCACTCCCTGCGCCGGTTCTTCCAGCGGGTGGACGGCGAACTGCCGCAGGTCACCCAGCCGCTGCTCCTGCTGCACAGCCCGCAGGACCATGTGGTGCCGCCCGCCGACTCGGCCAGGATCCTCAGCCGGGTGTCGTCCACGGACGTCACCGAGACCCTCCTGGAACAGAGCTACCACGTCGCGACGTTGGACCACGATGCGGACCGGATCTTCGAGGAGAGCTACGCGTTCATCGGCCGGCTCGCCCCCAGCGTTGGTAAGGAAGGGACGGCCACCGGTGGCTGAGCAGGACCGAATCGAACCCGACGGCGACGAGAGCCGCGAGCCCGAGAAGCGGCAGGAGCCCTCCGAAGGGCTGCCGCTCGACGAGGACGCGGCCTGGCAGGCGATCGTCGCGGGGTACGGCCAGGAGCCGGCCGACCCGCCGGGCGCCAAGCCGTTCAAGTCCATCGAGGACCTGGCGCTGCTCGAACCGGAGACGAACGACTCTCCGGGATCGGCATCGGGTGACACCAAGACCGCTCCCGACGACCCCGACGACTCCGGGTCCAAGAAGGCGCTGGGCGGCTCCGTCTCCTTCGCCCCCGGCGTGGGCGGCCCGCGTGACCACGTGGCGCCCGAGCCGTCCGACGACGACCTGGACGCCGACGACGAGGGCCACTTCGTCCCGCCGGAGCCGCCGCCGCTGCCCGCCGCCGACGTGACGGCGAAGTTCGCCTGGCTCGCCGTGCTCGGCGGCCCGCTGCTGCTCCTGCTCGCGGTGCTGCTCGGCTGGCAGATGACGTGGTGGCTGACGACGCTGAGCATCGGCGGCTTCCTCGGCGGCTTCGGCACGCTGGTCGCGCGGATGAAGCACGACGACGAAGAGGACGAGGACCCCGGCCGCGGCGCGGTGGTCTAGGCGGGCGCGGGCTTCCGGGCCGCGGGGATCCGCAGGGCGGCGAGCACCGGCAGATGGTCGGTGGCCGCCCGCAGATCCGCTTCCGTGACCCCGGGCAGCTCCAACGGCACACCGCAGCCGATGACTTCGACCCCGTCCGTCGCGAAGATCGCGTCGATGCGCTGATGCGGGTCCCACGGCGTCGAGGTGTTCTCGCCGCCCCAGGGCGCACTCGCCCAGCAGTCCCGCAGCCCCGAGGCGAGCCTGCGGAACGTACGCCCCTTGGGCCGGTCGTTGAGGTCGCCGCCCGCGACGGCGTGCTCCACGCCCATCGCGGCGAGGCGCTCGAGCAGCATCCCGCCCTGTGCGTACCGCTCGTCGCTCTGCAGGCTCAGATGGCAGCTCAGGACGCCGAGCCTGGCGCCCCCGAACCGCACGACGGCGGTCGCGAAACCCCGCCGGTGCAGTCCCGGCGTGAGCGGGAGCAGCACGTCCTCGGTCCGCTCGACGGTGGCCCGCATCGAGCAGAGCAGGGCGGGCCCGGACGCGGTGGCTCCGCCGGAGAGCATCACGAGATCGGCGGCGCGGGCGAGCCGCGCCAGCTTCTTGCGCCACCGGAAGAAGCGGGGCGCCTCCTGCACGAGTACGAGGTCGGGCGCGCACGCGGCGATGACCCTGGCCAGCGCGTCGGTGTCGTCCCGCATGGACCGGATGTTGTAACTGAGCACCCGGACCACGGCTGAACCGTCGTCTTCGGTCCGGGAGTTGGGCAGCGTCACCATGGAGATCAAGATACGCGCTGCGGGGTGCCGCGACGACGAGGCCCGCCGCCCCGGGAAGGGACGGCGGGCCTCGTACGAAAAGCGGTGGAACGCGGCGGGGCTAGCCCTGGCGGGCCAGGTCGGCCGCGCCCACGAGCCCCGCCTTGTTGCCCAGCTGGGCGGCGAGCACCTGCGCGTGCGGACGCCACTGCCCGCCGATGAGCCACCGGCGGAAGGACTTGCGGATCGGGTCGAGCACCAGCTCGCCCTCGTCGGAGAGTCCGCCGCCCACGATGAACGCGGAAGGGTCGAAGAGCGAGGCCAGGTCGGCAAGGCCCGCTCCGGCCCAGCGGGCCAGCTCGCGGTAGGAGTCGACGGCGACCGGGTCGCCCTGCCGGGCCGCCTCGCTGATGTGCTTGCCCTGGATGCCCTCGACCGTGCCGTCGCCGAGCCCGAGGAGGATCTCCGCGGCCTCCGGCGTCGCGTTGGCCCGCTGCTGTCCGTACCGGACGAGGGCGCGCCCCGACGCGTACTGCTCCCAGCAGCCCTGGCTGCCGCAGCCGCACAGCAGCCCGTCCGGCACGACCCGGATGTGCCCGAACTCGGCGGCCACGCCGAAGCGTCCGCGCCGCAGCTTGTTGCCGATGATGACACCGCCGCCCAGGCCCGTGCCCAGGGTGATGACGATGACGTCCTCGTGGCCCTGGCCCGCGCCGAAGCGGTACTCGCCCCAGGCGGCGGCGTTCGCGTCGTTCTCGACGACGACCGGCAGTCCGACCCGCTGCTCGACCTTGTCCTTGAGCGGCTCGTGGCGCCAGTCGATGTTCGGTGCGAAGAGAACGGTGGCGCGCTTGTCGTCGACGTAACCGGCGGCGCCGATGCCGACGGCCTCCACGTCGTTCCCCTTGCCGGCCCCGGAGACGGCGGCACAGATCGCGTCCACGATGCCTTCGGCGGTCGGCGGCGTGGGCACCTTGTGGGTGTCGAGAATGGTGCCCTCTTCGTCGACCACTCCGGCCGCGATCTTTGTGCCGCCGATATCGACGCCGATGGTGAGTCCCATGTGTCCCTCAGTTTCGGTCGAGCCCCGCTACGGGCAACCGTACCCGAGGGGTAGTCAGTCCAGGTCGATGTGTTCCGCGGGACCGGGGCCCTCGTCCCGCGGGTCGGGGCCCTTCGCCGCGTCGCTCCCGCGGGTCCAGCGGCCCTCCTGGCCCTCGACGGCGGAGCGGTAGGCGGCGAGCAGTTCGCCGCCGGCGGCCGCCAGGTGGTCGAAGACGTCGGGGTTGCGCTCGATGACCGGTTCGACGGCGGCCTTCGCCTGCTGGACGACCTGCCGCACGGTCTGCTCGACGGCGCCCTGCGCGACCGCGCCGAGCAGCGGGCCCTGGAATCCTGTCAGCTTCTCCGAGACGGCGTCGACGAGCTTGCGCAGCTCCTCGGCGGCCGATCCCGGTGGCGGCCCGTACTGGGCACGGCGCCGGGCCTTCTCCGCCGCGAGATCCTCGGCGCACGCCTTCTGCCACGCGTCGGCGTCGGTGTCGGCCGCTTCGGGTTCGGGCACTTCGCGCTCGGTGGCATCGCTCATGACGGACAGACTCCTGCGGAGGGCGGCTATGGATTCGTACTCTCGACGTTACCCGAACGGCGGTTGCCCGTTCACCGTGTCCGCGGCCACAGATCCGGGTCCGGCGTGAACCGCACCCGCAGTTCGCCCTCGCGCAGTCCGGCGCCCGCGACGGTGCAGCGGCGCAGGGCCGAAGGCAGGGTGACGATGCGGCGGAAGGGACCCGCGGTGACGACCAGTTCGTCGCCCCGCCGGATGAGTCCGAGCTCTTCGCGTACGACTCCGGGGAGCGGGATGTGCCAGACCAGCACCCCTTCGTCGGCGAGGCCGTCCAGGACGGGCCACTTCACGGGCCCGGGGGCCGCGGCGGGGGCGGGCACGCCGAGGGCGGCCAGGTCGTCGGCGCCGTGCGGATCGCGGCCCAGGTGCGGCAGCGGGCGCAGGCTTTCGCCGTACGCCTCCTCCCACTCGGCCAGCGTCTTGCGCTGCTGGGCGACGAGCCCGGAGAGCCAGGTGTCGGCGGTGTCGGGCAGGACGCGGTTGGCGAGCAGGGCTTCGGTGCGCAGGCCCTGGAGGGCGAGGCCGGTGGCGGCGGCGCGCACGGCGTCGGCGCCCGCGGGGCCGGGCTCGGCGACCAGGCGGACCGTCGTGCCCGGGGCCTCGATCATCGCCTGCGCGGCGGCCAGTTCGGTGTCCCAGCGGGTGGCGGTCTCGTACAGCCACTCGGCGGGCATCGGGACGCCCGCGAGGCGGCCGAGCATGGGGCGCAGGGCGCGGGCCGCCTGCCGCTCGGGGGGAAGCAGCCTGCGCAGGTAGCGGCGCAGCTGCTCGGGGAGCGCGAGGACCGTGAGGGCGCGGGGCGCCGGGGGCAGGTCCACGACCACGGTGTCGTACGCGCCCTGCCCGGCGTCGCGCAGCGCGCGAAGGAGGGCCAGCTCGTCGCTGCCGGGCAGCGGGGTGAGCTCCTCGCCTTCGAGGCGTCCGGCACCGAGCAGGTCGAGGGCGGAGCCCGCGCGCTGCTGGAGGGCCAGGAGGTCGGCGCGGAACTCGTCGGCGGGGGTCAGCTCCCGGACCGTGAGGTTCCGCTCCGGGCCGGTGTCGACCCGGTCGGCGGTGATCAGGAGGGTTTCGCCGCCCCCACGCGCCGCGGCGAGCGCGGTGGCCACGGCGACGGTGGTACGACCGGAGCCGCCGGGGCCGGTGACGAAAAGGGTGCGCATAAGGGTGAACGGTACGTGAGTTCGGGCCGCCGCCTCGCGGCGGATCTTTCCCGCCCGCCGACCCGTCACTCCGCAGTGATCAGTTCTGAGGACCGGACTCCACGCGCTTCTTCAGGCCCGCCAGCGCCCGGTCGATGATGACCTTCTCCGCCTTGCGCTTGATCATTCCGAGCATGGGGATCTTGACGTCGACGATCAGCTTGTACGTGACCTCCGTGCCGGTCCCCACGGGCTTCAGGAGGTACGACCCGTCGAGCGAGCGCAGCATCTGCGACTTGACGAGGGTCCAGCTGACCTCGTCCGTGCCGGTCCACGTGTACCCGAGCGTCTGGTCGTCCTTGATCGCGCCCGCGTCCATGACGAGGCGGACCTGCTTGGCGCGGCCCTGCTCGTCGGTGTCGAGCACCTGGGCCTCCTTCACCTCGCCCGTCCAGTCCGGGTAGCGCGCGAAGTCGGCGATCACTGCCATCACCTCGGCCGGTGCCGCCTCGATCGTGATGCTCGAGCTGGTGTGTTCCGCCATCGCTGTGGCTCCTCCAGATGCGGTCCGGTACGGGGGGTGGTGTCTACGTGTGTGACGCGTGAAGGCTACCGCGCACGAAGTGGCCCACCATCACCACTCCAGGGCCCACGGCCTGCCCGAGCTCGCGAAGTGCCCCACGTTCACACACTCCGTCGCCCCGATCCGCATCCGCCGCGTCAGCGGTTGGTGGACGTGGCCGAAAAGTGCGTACCTCGGGCGGGTCTTGTGAATGGCCGCGAGCAGCGCACGGCTGCCCCGCTCGAAGCGGCGCGCGACGGTGTCGTACACGAGCTCGGGGACGTCCGGCGGGATGTGCGTGCAGAGCACGTCGACCTCCCCGACGGCCTCGATCTTGGCCGCGTACTCCTCGTCGCTGATCTCGTAGGGCGTCCGCATGGGCGTGCGCAGGCCGCCGCCGACGAAGCCGAAGACCCGGCCGCCTATCTCGGCACGGTCGCCGTCGAGGACGGTGGTGCCCGGGCCCGCGTACTCGGGCCAGAGGGTCGGCATGTCGACATTGCCGTACGTCGCGTACGTCGGTGTGGGGAAGGCGGCGAACATCTCGGCGTACTGCTTGCGCACCGCCCCCTCGATGGCGGGGGCGCGGTCCACCCCCGCCCAGAGGCGGGCGCCGAACTCCCTGGCCTCGTTGAACCGGCGGGCGGTGCGCAGGTCGACCAGGTGGTCGGCGTTCTCCTTGCCGAAGAGGTCGGGGAAGATCCCGCGCGAGTGGTCGGCGTAATCGAGGAAGAGGACCAGGTCGCCGAGACAGACGAGCGCGTCGGCGCCCTCGCCCGCGCGGGCGAGATCCTTTGTGTTGCCGTGCACGTCACTGACCACATTGACCCGGAAACCTGGCATGCCGATCACCCTAGAACGAGCGGGCAAACGTGGGTAGAGGCCCCGAGAAGCATGGAGAAGGGGGCGGACCTGCGGTTACTTCCGAGTCGGGAATGGCGTGGCGTACTGTGCGGTTCAGACCACAACGTCGTGTGACGCACCGAACATCTGGCCCGGACCCCCTATCGAACAAGCCATACCCATGGGTAACGTCCGGGCAGTCCAGTAGTGCTCCAGTCGTCTTTCCCCCCTGTTTCCCCGGAGCACCTGCCCGATCTTGGACCGCACCGTCGCATCGCACAACGTCGTGGCGCCGGCGCCCTATGTAGGAGCAGCAGTCTTGCGCGAGTTCAGCCTTCCGGCCCTGTACGAGGTCCCTGCGGACGGCAATCTGACCGACATCGTCCGCAGAAATGCCGCGCAGCATCCGGATGTGGCCGTCATCGGCCGCAAGGTGGACGGCACCTGGCAGGACGTCAACGCCAAGACCTTCCTCGTCGAGGTGCGTGCCGCGGCCAAGGGGCTCATCGCCTCCGGAGTGCGTCCCGGCGACCGTGTCGCCCTGATGTCCCGCACCCGCTACGAGTGGACGCTCCTCGACTTCGCGATCTGGAGCGCGGGCGCCGTCACCGTGCCGGTGTACGAGACGAGCTCGGCCGAGCAGATCCAGTGGATCCTCGGCGACTCCGGCGCCGTCGCCATCATCGTCGAGCTCGACGCGCACAGCGCCGCCGTCGAATCGGTGCGCGACCGGCTGCCCGATCTGGTCAGCATCTGGCAGATCGACCGCGGCGGCGTCGCCGAGCTGAACCGCGCGGGCGCCGACGTCCCGGAGGAGACCGTCGACGAGCGCGGCGCGGTCGCGGGCGCCGACGACCCGGCCACCATCGTCTACACCTCGGGCACCACGGGCCGCCCCAAGGGCTGTGTCCTCACGCACCGCAGCTTCTTCGCCGAGTGCGGCAACGTGGTGGAGCGCCTCAAGCCGCTCTTCCGCACCGGCGAGTGCTCGGTGCTCCTCTTCCTTCCCGTCGCGCACGTCTTCGGGCGCCTGGTCGAGGTCGCCGCGCTGATGGCGCCGATCAAGCTGGGCCACGCGCCGGACGTCAAGAACCTCACGGACGAGCTGGCCTCGTTCCGGCCGACCATGATCCTGGGCGTCCCGCGCGTCTTCGAGAAGGTCTACAACTCGGCGCGCGCCAAGGCGCAGGCCGACGGCAAGGGCAAGATCTTCGACAAGGCAGCGGACACGGCGATCGCGTACAGCCGCGCGCTCGACACCCCGAGCGGCCCCTCGCTCGGCCTGAAGATCAAGTACAAGACGTTCGACAAGCTGGTCTACAGCAAGCTGCGGGCCGTCCTCGGCGGTCGCGGCGAGTACGCGATCTCGGGCGGCGCGCCGCTCGGCGAGCGCCTGGGCCACTTCTTCCGCGGCATCGGCTTCACCGTCCTGGAGGGCTACGGCCTCACCGAGTCGTGTGCGGCGACCGCGTTCAACCCCTGGGACCGCCAGAAGATCGGCACGGTCGGCCAGCCGCTGCCCGGATCGGTCGTCCGGATCGCCGACGACGGCGAGGTGCTGCTGCACGGCGAGCACCTGTTCACGGAGTACTGGAACAACGAGGGCGCGACCGAAGAGGCGCTCGCCGACGGCTGGTTCCACACGGGCGACATCGGCACGCTCGACGAGGACGGCTACCTCCGGATCACCGGCCGCAAGAAGGAGATCATCGTGACGGCGGGCGGCAAGAACGTCGCTCCCGCGGTGATCGAGGACCGCATCCGCGCGCACGCCCTCGTTGCTGAGTGCATGGTCGTGGGCGACGGCCGGCCCTTCGTGGGCGCGCTGGTCACGGTGGACGACGAGTTCGTGGGCCGGTGGGCCCTGGACCACGGGAAGCCCGCGGACTCCACGGCTGTGTCGCTGCGGGACGACGCGGATTTCCTCGCGGAGATCCAGAGCGCGGTGGACGACGGCAACGCGGCGGTCTCCAAGGCGGAGTCCGTGCGTAAGTTCCGTGTCCTTGGTTCGCAGTTCACGGAGGAGTCGGGGCATCTGACGCCGTCGCTGAAGCTGAAGCGAAACGTTGTGGCGAAGGATTACGCGGACGAGATCGAGGCGATTTACCGCGGGTAGCGTTGGCGGGGGCGCCCACTCGCCGTGGGGGGCTTCGTCTCTTCGCGGCTCCCGGTCTCTTGTGGTTGCTCGCGCAGTTCCCCGCGCCCCTTCAGGGG
>NZ_JBHUZJ010000049.1:0-67586 GCF_042667685.1 Streptomyces sp. NPDC057302
ATCCCGATCGACGTCCGCCTGCGCGAGGGCGGCGACAGGCTCATGACGAGCGGCGCCCCCATCGGCGTACGGACCGGGAGTCAGAACTTGTTGCGCGGGGTGATCCCCAGCGTCATGCCCGCGAGGCCGCGCTGGCGGCCGCCGAGCTTGCCCGCGATCGTGCGAAGGGCCGAGCCCGCCGGGGACTCCGGGTCCGTCAGGACGACCGGCTTGCCCTCGTCGCCGCCCTCGCGCAGGCGGACGTCGATCGGGATGGAGCCGAGGACCGGGACGTTCGTGCCGGTGGTCTTGGTGAGGCCCTCGGCGACCCGCTGGCCGCCGCCCGTGCCGAAGACGTCGACCATCTCGCCGCAGTGCGGGCAGGGCAGCCCCGCCATGTTCTCGACGACACCGACGATCTTCTGGTGGGTCTGCACCGCGATGGAGCCCGCGCGCTCGGCGACCTCGGCCGCCGCCTGCTGGGGCGTCGTCACGACGAGGATCTCGGCGTTCGGGACCAGCTGGGCGACGGAGATCGCGATGTCGCCGGTGCCCGGCGGCAGGTCCAGGAGCAGGACGTCCAGGTCGCCCCAGAACACGTCCGCCAGGAACTGCTGGAGGGCGCGGTGGAGCATCGGGCCGCGCCATACGACCGGGGCGTTGCCCGGCGTGAACATGCCGATGGAGATGACCTTCACGCCGTGCGCCGACGGCGGCATGATCATGTCTTCGACCTGGGTGGGCTTGCCGTCGGCGCCCAGCATCCTGGGCACGGAGTGGCCGTAGATGTCCGCGTCCACGACGCCGACCTTCAGGCCGTCCGCCGCCATCGCCGCCGCGAGGTTCACCGTCACCGAGGACTTGCCGACGCCGCCCTTGCCGGACGCGACGGCGTAGACACGGGTCAGCGAGCCGGGCTTGGCGAAGGGGACCTCGCGCTCGGCGGTGCCGCCGCGCAGGGCGCTCGCGAGCTCCTTGCGCTGCTCGTCGCTCATCACGTCGAGGGTGACGTCGACGTGCGTGACGCCTTCGACGGCGGCGACCGCGTCGGTCACGTTCTTCGTGATGGTCTCGCGCATCGGGCACCCGGAAACCGTGAGGTACACGGTGACCGCTACCACCCCATCAGGGGAGATATCTACCGATTTGACCATCCCCAGTTCGGTGATGGGTCGATGGATCTCGGGGTCGTTCACCGTCGCCAGTGCTTCACGCACCGCGTCTTCCGTAGCCATACGTCCGATAGTACGGCGCGGTAACCCTGCCCCGGAAAGAGCCGTCAACGGTCGCCTACATCACGCCCGCCGCTCTCCTCGGCGGGGAATACGACGCGCGTCTCCCTCCGCTGCTCCGCCAGCTCCGTGGCCAGCTCCTTGACCAGGTCCTGGAGTTCGGAACGGATCCAGTCGCGGGTGGCCACCTCGCCGAGGTTCATGCGCAGCGAGGCGATCTCACGGCTCAGATACTCGGTGTCCGCGATGGAGCGCTCGTTCTGTTTGCGGTCCTGTTCGAGATTGACCCGGTCCCGGTCGTCCTGCCGGTTCTGCGCGAGCAGGATCAGCGGAGCCGCGTAGGACGCCTGGAGGGAGAGCGCCAGGGTCAGGAACAGGAACGGGAACGGGTCGAAGCGCAGCGCCTGCGGGGCCCAGACGTTCCAGCCCACCCAGACGATGATCGTGATCGTCATCCAGACGATGAAGCGCCCCGTGCCCAGGAACCGCGCGATCCGCTCCGAGAGCCGCCCGAACGCCTCGGGGTCGTACTCCGGAAGCAGCTTGCGGCGCGGCGGCCGCGGCTGGTCGAGCCGGAAGCGGGGCGCGGTCCGCGGCTCGACGCGGTTGTCACGCTCGCGGTCAGCCGGCGCCATGGCGTGCTTCCTCTTCCTGGTGGAACTCGTTCTCGCGCCAGTCGTCCGGCAGCATGTGGTCGAGCACGTCGTCGACCGTGACCGCGCCGAGCAGCGAGCCGCCCTCGTCGACGACCGGGGCCGCCACCATGTCGTACGTGGCGAAGAACCCGGCGACCTGGGGCAGCGCGGTCTGCGGCAGCAGCGTCTGCAGGTCGTCGTCGAGGATCGAACTGACCAGCGTGTACGGGGGATCGCGCAGCAGCCGCTGGAAGTGCACGGTGCCCAGGTACTTGCCCGTCGGCGTCTCGTCCGGCGGACGGCACACGTACACCTGCGCGGCGAGCGCGGGGGACAGGTCCTGCTGGCGCACCCGCGCGAGGGCGTCGGCGACCGTCGCGTCGGGCCGCAGCACGATCGGCTCGGTCGTCATCAGACCGCCGGCGGTGCGCTCCTCGTACGCCATCAGGCGCCGCACGTCGGCCGCATCGTCCGGCTGCATCAGCGTGAGCAGCCGCTCCTTGTCGTCCTCGGGCAGCTCGGCGAGCAGGTCGGCGGCGTCGTCCGGGTCCATCGCCTCCAGGACGTCGGCCGCGCGCTCCTCCTTGAGCTTGCCGAGGATCTCGATCTGGTCGTCCTCGGGGAGCTCTTCGAGGACGTCGGCCAGCCGGTCGTCGTCGAGGGCCGCGGCCACCTCCGCCCGCCGTTTGGGCGACAGGTGGTGCAGGACGTTGGCGAGGTCGGCGGGGCGCAGCTGCTCGAAGGTGGCGAGCAGGCTCTCGGCGCCCTGGCCGTGCTCCTCCAGGGAGAACCCGTCGACGGCCGACCACTCCACGGTCAGCGTCTCGCCCTTGCGCCGGAAGGTGCCGCCCTTGCCCTTGCGTACGAAGACCCGGTCGATCTCCCAGTCCCGGCGGGCCGGAAGCTGCTGCACCGCCACGTCGAGGACGGTCACCTCCTCGCCCGTATCGACCAGATGGACCCGCCGGTCGAGCATCTCGCCGAGCACGAGCCGCTCGGTGGGCCGCTGCTCGAAGCGCCGCACGTTCAGTACGCCGGTGGTGATGACCTGGCCCGTCTCGATGCCGGTCACGCGGGTCATGGGCAGGAAGATGCGGCGCCGCGTGGACAGCTCGACGACCAGGCCCAGGAGCCGGGGCGGCCTGCGCTGCACCCGGAGCGTGGCCACCAGGTCGCGCACCCGGCCCACCTGGTCGCCGTTGGGATCGAAGACGGCCGTACCCGCCAGATGCGAGACGAAGACCCGGGAGGCGCTTGCCGCCATCGAACGTGCCTCCCTCGCTCATAGCTTTTTGTGCTGTTCTGTCGATCAATGCGGGCTTCAGGCTAGCCCGTCCCGGTCGGATACGCCCCGGCGGACCGTACGGCAGGACTGGCGCCGATCCAACTGGTCAGCACGGGTACGCTGCCGTACTGCCGTAGCCGTAGCCGTCGTCCCCACGAGAGGCAGCGCCCCCTGTGTCAGAGATTCCCCTGGCCCGCCGTACCCGCAGGACAGCACTGGTGAGCGCGGTCTGCGCGGGTCTCGTCGTGGGAGTCACCGGTCTCACCGGGTGCAGCAGCGAAGAGGATCCGGACGCGGGCACGAACGGCATGGGGAAACTCTCCGCCGCGAAGATCCAGAGCAAGACCCGCGCGGCGGCCGACTCGGCGCCGGCCGTGCGGCTCTCGGGCACTCTGGTCAGCAAGGGCCACACGTACAAGCTCGACATGCGCCTGAAGGACGAGGGCGGCACCGGTTCCGTGACCTCGAAGGGCGAGACCTTCCAGCTGCTGCGCGTCGGCAAGCAGCTCTTCCTGAAGGCGGACTCCGCCTTCTGGACGCACGAGGACGCCAAGGGCGGCCAGAAGCCCGGCAAGGCGGACGCGGGCGCGGCCTCCAAGCTCGACGGCAAGTACGTGAAGGTCCCCCAGGAAGACGCGTCCTACCAGCAGCTGAGCGGCTTCACGGACAAGGACGTCCTCCTGGAGGGCATGCTCACCCTGCACGGCGCCCTCGCCACCGGCGAGCGCGGCACGACGTCCGGCAACCCCAGCATCGAGATCACCGGCGACAAGGGCGCGGGCGGCACCCTGGACGTCTCCCTGAAGGGCAAGCCCTACCCGCTGAGCCTGGAGCGCGCGGGCGACGCGGGCACGCTGCGGCTGAGCGACTGGGGCAGGGACTTCCCCCTCAGCGAGCCGGACGAGGACGAGATGGTGGACTACGGAGAGCAGCTGCCGGAGTCCTGAGGGGCCGAGGAAGTCCGACGCTCCTGACTGCCGAGGGGCGCGCGGACGCGCTAGCCGCGCCGCTTCTTGCGCTTGAACAACAGCCGGGGCAGCGCAGCGGGCACCGGCTGCCGGGTGGTCGCCCCGGTCGGCAGGGGCGGGGCCGCGAGGGAGCCGTCCGGCAGGTCGGTGATCGTTTCCTGCGGGGTGAGCCTGACGACCCGGCACTCGTCCGCCCAGCGCTGCGGCATCCGCTCGCCGTCGGGCGCGTTCAGGCGCTTGCCCTTGAGCTCGGCGACGGCCGCCTCCCACGCCTCGGAGCGCGGCGCGAGCTCGGTCACCAGGGCCGTCCAGGACAGGAGACGGCCGCCCTTGTCCTTGCTGCGTACGGTCACTTCGGCGGTGCCTCCGTCGACGAGTCCCGGCAGCGGCTGCTCGCCGGGGCCGTCGCCGACGAGGTGCGCCGCACCTTCGTGCCATACGTGCCACAGGGCGCGGGCCGGTTCTTCGCCGCGCACCCAGATGAGGCCCGACTTCTTGGTGGCCTCCTCCAGGAGGGCCTGGGCGAGCAGCGTGTCTGTCATGCGCGCAGCCTACCGAGTGGGGGCTAGAGCCAGCCGTTGCGCTTCAGGGTGCGGTGGATCGTGTAGCAGGCGCCGGCGATGAGGCCGAGGACCATCGGGTAGCCGAAGCGCCAGTGCAGCTCGGGCATGTGGTCGAAGTTCATGCCGTAGACCCCGCAGACCGCCGTGGGCACGGCGATGATCGCAGCCCAGGAGGTGATCTTGCGCATGTCCTCGTTCTGCGCGACCGCGGCCTGCGCGAGGTTGGCCTGGAGGATCGAGTTGAGGAGTTCGTCGAAGCCGACGACCTGCTCCTGGACGCGGGCCAGGTGGTCGGCGACGTCACGGAAGTACTTCTGGATGTCCGGGTCGACAAGACGCATCGGCCGCTCGCTCAGGAGCAGCATGGGCCGGAGCAGCGGCGACACGGCCCGCTTGAACTCCAGGACCTCCCGCTTGAGCTGGTAGATCCGCCCGGCGTCGACACCGCGCGCGGAGCCCTTGCCCTTGCTCGGCGCGGAGAACACCTCGGTCTCCACCTCGTCGATGTCGTCCTGCATGGCGTCGGCGACCGCGAGGTAGCCGTCCACGACGTGGTCGGCGATAGTGTGCAGGACCGCGGACGGCCCTTTGGCGAGCAGCTCGGGCTCCTCCTGGAGCCGGCGCCGCAGGGCGCGCAGCGAGCCGTGGCCGCCGTGCCGCACGGTGATGAAGAAGTCCCGCCCGGTGAAGCACATCACCTCGCCGGTCTCCACGATCTCGCTGGTCGCGGTGAGTTCGGCGTGCTCGACGTAGTGGATGGTCTTGAAGACGGTGAAGAGCGTGTCGTCGTAGCGCTCCAGCTTGGGCCGCTGGTGGGCGTGCACCGCGTCCTCGACGGCCAGGGGGTGAAGCCCGAACTCGGCCGCGATACCGGCGAATTCGGCCTCGGTCGGCTCGTGCAGGCCGATCCAGGCGAAGCCTCCGTCGCGCCGCACCTGGAGCATCGCCTCGTGCGGCGTGAGCGTGTCGTCGCAGGCCGCGCGGCGTCCGTCGCGGTAGACGGCACAGTCGACGACGGCGGACGCGGCGGTGGGGTCGCGGGTGGCGTCGTACGAGCTGTAGGCGCTGCCGTCCTTGCGGAGCGAGGGGCGGACGGCGGCGCGAAGGTCACGGATCATCGACATGGGCAGGCTCCTTTGACGGAGGCCGCCGGCGGCGGGTGGAACTACCCGGAATGAGGACGTCGCTGAGGAGGTTTGGCACGTCCACAAAGCGGGGAGCACCGCACCATCGCGGTGGCAGCTTCGCTACTGACTCAGATCAGATAACTCAGAGAGATCAGGTGGAAACGAAGTGCTCTTCCGTCGCACGCGAGCACGGGGAGTACAGGCGCGCAGTGGCAGCTACAGAGCTGCGTGAGGTGTCAGACGGAAGAACGGGTGGTACTGCACGGTCGACTTCGATCCATGGCAGCCCCACCTCCTCCGGCCGGTCCCCCGTAGGGGAGTCCCAAGCGCGTAGCGCGCGAAGTCATCTGCCCGGGCTTGAAAGCGCGCTCTGCGTGCTGCCCGGAACCAGCGGCCAACACTATCAGCCGACTGAAGTGTCAAGCCCCGCCTTTACCCACCTCTGACGAGTTCTATGCTCGGCGTCATGGCTGATGTTCTTGCTCTGGTCGAAGCCCGTCTCCGCACTGGCCTCGGTGAACCGGACGCCCGCGCCGCGGTGACCTTCCTCGGCACCGACCGCGTCGAAGTGCTGCGCTTCACGGACGGGGACGTGGTCAGGTACGCCACTCTCGGTATGTCGTCCCAGCCGATGGCCGATCCGACCGCCCCGCTCGCCGACCCGATCAAGGGCCCGCGCGCGGAGCTGGTCCTCTCGGTGCGGGGCGGCGTCGCCGACACGGACAAGGTGCTGCGCCCCCTCGCCGTACTGGCGGCCTCGCCGCAGGTCGAGGGCCTGATCGTGGCCCCCGGCGCCTCGCTCGACGTGGGTGAACCGCTGTGGCCCGGCGCACAGTTCACGTCGGTCCTGGTCGCCGAGCCGGGAGGCCTGGTGGAGGACCTGGAGCTCGACGAGCCGATGGAGCCCGTACGGTTCCTGCCGCTGCTGCCCATGACGCCGAACGAGGCGGCGTGGAAGCGGGTGCACGGCGCGCAGGCCCTCCAGGAGCGCTGGCTGAACAGCGGGACGGACCTGCGCGATCCGCTGCGCAAGTCCGTGTCCCTGGACTGAAATCCCGTACGGAGAAAGCTAGTTGGCGAAGACGGTGACGCCGTCCTGTGTGGCGTGCTTCGGTTCGAGCTCCTCGGCTTCGTGGGTCAGGGAGTCCTTGCGGACCCAGACCACGACCGCGCCGAGCGCCGCCGTGACGGCCGCGACCACGAACGGGACGTGGATGTCGCTCCACTCCTCGATCTTCGGCGCGAAGAACGGGGCGGCGGCAGCGGCGAACCACCGGACGAAGTTGTAACCGGCGCTTGCCACCGGCCGCGGCGCGTCCGAGACGCCGAGCGCGAGCTCGGTGTAGACGGTGTTGTTCACGCCGATGAAGGCGCCGGACAGGATCGTGCAGACGATGGCCGTGGCGTGGTTGCCGTACCCCAGTACCAGCACGTCCGCCGCGAGCAGCACCAGCGAACCGCCGAGCACCTTCAGCGAGCGGAACCGCGCCTGCAGCCGCGGGGCCACCAGTACCGAGAAGACCGCGAGCAGCAGCCCCCAGGCGAAGAAGATCGCACCCGACTTGTACGGGGTCATGTTCAGCACGAACGGCGTGAAGGCCAGGACCGTGAAGAACGTGTAGTTGTAGAAGAACGCGGAGGCGGCGGCGGACGCGAGCCCGCCGTGGCCCAGCGCCTTGATCGGGGCGAGCAGCGAGGTCTTCTCCGCGGGCCTGGGCTGCTCCTTCAGGAACGCCGTGATGCAGAGGAAGCCGACCGCCATCAGCGCGGCGGTGCCGAAGAAGGGGTAGCGCCAGCTCGCGTTGCCGAGCACCGCGCCGAGCAGCGGCCCGCACGCCATGCCGAGGCCGAGCGCCGACTCGTACAGCAGGATCGCCGCGGCGCTGCCGCCGGCCGCCGCGCCGACGATGACCGCGAGCGCGGTTGACACGAACAGCGCGTTGCCGAGTCCCCATCCCGCGCGGAATCCGACGAGCTCGCCGACCGAACCCGATGTCCCGGCGAGGCCCGCGAAGACCACGACGAGCGCGAGGCCCAGGAGCAGGGTCTTCTTGCCGCCGATCCGGCTGGAGACGAATCCGGTCACCAGCATCGCCACGGCGGTGATCAGGAAGTACGAGGTGAAGAGCAGGGAGACCTGGCTGGCGGAGGCGTCGAGGCCCTTGGCGATGGAGGGGAGGATCGGGTCGACGAGCCCGATGCCCATGAAGGCGACGACGGACGCGCCCGCGGTCGCCCAGACGGCCTTCGGTTGCCGCAGGAGACTGGTCGCCCCCTCGTCGAACGGATCCCCTTCGGCGGGGCCTCCTGTGCTGCTGTTCATGCCTGCTCCTCCACGGCTTCCGTCGAGATCGTTGACGTATACACATATTAGTTAGCCAGCCTAAAAGATGCAAGCTACATCTAGTTTTGCCTGGTGACGGCGCCACCGGACGGGTGATCGTCCTTGACGGAGTGACGACCGGGGAGGACCGTTGGGCGCTATGAGGGGCGAACCCAGTTGCCCGAAGTGTGGTGGCCGGGTCAGGGCTCCCGGTCTCTTTTCCGACTCCTGGCAGTGCGATGTGCACGGCACGGTGCATCCGCTGCAACCTGTGATCCCGCCCAGCGTCGAGGCCCTCCAGGTCGTGGTGCATCGCGCGCAGGTGCCGGTGTGGATGCCGTGGCCGCTGCCGGTCGGCTGGCTGTTCACGGGCGTGGCCTGCGCGGGTGACGACCGCAGCGGCGGCCGGGCGACCGCGGTGGCCTGCTCCGGGCCCGCGCCGCTCGGCGGCATGGGCGAGCTGGTCCTCATCGCCGAGGAGCTCGGCGTCGGCCTCGGCGCGCGGTACGCGGGCATCGACGGCCCGGACCCGGGCCCGTACCTGAACGTCGAGAAGCCGCCGCAGGCCAAGCTTCTCGCGGCCGGGCGGCCGACCCCGATGTGGCACGTGGCGGGCACGCCGGACGACCGCGCGGTCTTCGCGGGCGAGGCGCGCGGCCTGTGGCTGTGGGCGGTCGCGTGGCCGGAGCAGTCGGGGCTCCTGATGTACGACGAGCTGGTGCTCACCGATCTGCGGGACGCGGGGGCCGAGGTGGACCTGCTGCCGTGCGGGGCGCTGTCGCCGCGGATCCTGATGCCGTGACGGCGCTCGGCGCTCGCTGTTCGGAGGCCGGTGGAGCGCTGACGCCGTGAGGGGAGTCTCCTTCGCGGCGGCGGGTGGAACGGCCCAGTCCCGTTATCCTTGAGCGTCCCCTCGTCCGCCCGCCGCAGAGCCTGGAGTACACGTCGTGCGCATCGACCTGCACACCCACTCCACCGCTTCCGACGGCACGGACACCCCGGCGCAGCTGGTGCGCAACGCCGCCGCGGCGGGGCTCGACGTCGTCGCGCTCACGGACCACGACACCACCCGCGGGTACGCGGAAGCCGTCGCCGCCCTGGGGGCACTCGACCGGGACCTCACCCTCGTCACCGGCGCCGAACTCTCCTGCCGCCTCGACGGCGTGGGCCTGCACATGCTGGCCTACCTCTTCGACCCGGACGAGCCGGAGCTGGCCCGCGAGCGCGAGCTCGTGCGCGACGACCGGGTGCCCCGCGCGAAGGCGATGGTCGGCAAGCTGCAGGAACTCGGCGTGCCGGTCAGCTGGGAGCAGGTCGCGCGCATCGCGGGCGACGGCTCGGTCGGCCGCCCGCACATCGCCGAGGCCTTGGTCGAGCTGGGCGTCGTGCCCACAGTCTCGGACGCCTTCACCGACGACTGGCTCGCCGACGGCGGACGCGCGTACGCCGAGAAGCACGAACTGGACCCCTTCGACGCGATCCGCCTGGTCAAGGCCGCGGGTGGCGTCACGGTCTTCGCGCACCCAGCCGCCGTCAAGCGCGGGCAGGTCGTGCCGGAGGCGGCCATGGCGGAGCTGGCCGCGGCCGGACTCGACGGCGTCGAGGCCGACCACATGGACCACGACCCGGCCACCCGCACCCGGCTGCACGGCCTGGCGGCGGACCTCGGCCTCCTGGCCACGGGGTCGAGCGACTACCACGGCAGCCGCAAGACCTGTGTGCTCGGGGAGTTCACCACCGACCCCGAGATCTACGGCGAGATCACCCGCCGGGCGACCGGGGCGTTCCCGGTGCCGGGCGCGGGCGGACGCCCCGCCGCGTAACGCGGGCTTCCCCCACACCTTTTCCGCCGCCCTCGCGCGGCATTCTCGTACGACTCACTGCAAGGCCATCACTGTGTTCGACGCCGCCGTCTTCGGATCCCTCTTTCTCACCCTTTTTGTCATCATGGATCCCCCTGGGATCACCCCGATCTTCCTCGGACTCACCTCCGGCCGTCCCGCCAAGGTGCAGAAGAAGATGGCCTTCCAGGCCGTGTGCGTCGCCTTCGGCGTGATCGCGGTCTTCGGGCTCCTGGGCCACCAGATCCTCGACTACCTGCATGTCTCCGTCCCCGCGCTGATGATCGCGGGCGGTCTGCTGCTCCTGCTCATCGCGCTCGACCTGCTCACCGGCAAGTCGGACGAGCCGACGCAGACCAAGGACGTCAACGTCGCCCTGGTGCCGCTCGGCATGCCGCTGCTCGCGGGGCCCGGCGCGATCGTCTCCGTGATCCTGGCCGTGCAGGACGCCGACAGCGTCGGCACGCAGGTCTCCGTGTGGGCGGCGATCGTGGCGATGCACGTCGTGCTGTGGCTGGTGATGCGCTACTCGCTGCTGATCATCCGGGTCATCAAGGACGGCGGCGTCGTCCTGGTGACGCGGCTCGCGGGCATGATGCTCTCCGCGATCGCGGTGCAGCAGATCATCAACGGCGTGACGCAGGTGATCAACGGCGGCTGAGGCGCCGCCGGGCACCTGCGGGCCGCCGGCTGGCCGGGTATGCCAAGGGCCCCCGTACCAAAGGTGTACGGGGGCCCTTCAACCTCAATCTCAACCTGTGCGTTACGAGGCCGGGGATTCGGCCGGTCGGATATAGATGCGCTGGCCGATCGCTGCGGCCTGCTGCACGATCCGATTGACGGAGGCGGCGTCTACGACGGTCCGGTCCACGGCGGAGCCGTCGACGTCGTCGAGTCGCATGATTTCGAAGCGCATATGGCTTCTCCCTTCGTCTGGTCATCCTCCTGAAGGAGAACTACTGGAGTTGTGGCCGCCGGGACAGCTGTGTCCGGCGTTCCATACGGGTACAACGAGTTGCCCCCAGCAAACATTCCCTACGCTAAGGAAATTTTTCGACAGACTAATTACTCACGAGTAGCGAGACCGGTTGTGTTCGCTGCGTGACCACCGGGGACAATGGACTCCAATGAACGACGAGATCGACATCAGCGCCCACGTCAGCGTCCAGTTGGAGCGCGCCAACGGGCTCCTCGAGCGCGTGCTCGCCGAGGTGGCGAAGACACCGTCCACACACGCGATCTTCGTCGACGCCGGATACGTGTACGCCGCCGCGGGACGCCTCGCGGTCGGCACGGAGGACCGGCGGGCCTTCGACCTGGACGCGGAGGGGCTGATCGAGGCGCTCATCGACAAGGCGCGCACGATCTTCGCGGACAGCCGGCTGCTGCGCGTCTACTGGTACGACGGTGCGCGGCGCCGCATCCACACGGTGGAGCAGCAGTCGATCGCGGAGCTGCCGGACGTCAAGGTCCGGCTCGGCAACCTCAACGCGAACAATCAACAGAAGGGCGTCGATTCCCTCATCCGGACGGATCTGGAGTCACTGGCCCGGCACCGCGCGATCAGCGACGCGGCCCTGATCGGGGGCGACGAGGACCTGGTCTCGGCGGTGGAGGCGGCGCAGGGGTACGGCGCGCGGGTGCATCTGTGGGGCATCGAGGCGACCGAGGGCCGCAACCAGGCGGAGCCGCTGCTGTGGGAGGTCGACAGTCAGCGCACGTTCGACCTCGACTTCTTCAAGCCGTACGTGTCCCGGCGCGCGGCCACGGCGACGTACGAGGCCGCGGGCACGCCCCGGCCCTCCCGCGAGGACGTGCGTTTCGTGGGCGCGCAGATCGCCTCGAAGTGGCTGGCCGAGCGGGGGCGGGCCGCGCTGGTGGACCTGCTGCCGGGGCATCCCTACCTGCCGGGGTCGGTGGACCAGGAGCTCTTGGTGGAGGCCGAGAAGCTGCTCGCGTACTCGCTGCGGGGACAGTCCGACCTGCGGCGGGCACTGCGGGACGGCTTCTGGGAGAACTTGCAGACGCGGTACTAGCGGCTACGGGCGGGCGGGGCCGCGGTCCCAGAAGTCGATGAGGGCGGCGGCCGTCTCCGTGGGGCGGTCGGTGTTGGGGGAGTGCTCGGCGCCGGTGATGACCGTGCGGTGGGCGTGCAGCCGGGCCGCCATGTCGTCGATCCAGGCGATGGGCCAGGTGTCGTCCCGCTCGCCGGAGATGACGTGCTTGTGCAGGGGCAGGGCGGCGAGTTCCGCGACGCGGTCGGGCTCGGCGCAGAGCTGCTTGCCGGTGGCGATGAGCTGGGCGGGGCTGTGGCGCAGCCAGCGCTCGCGCAGGGCGTCTCCGTCGAGGTCGGTGTCCTCGGGCGGATCGAGGGCCTGCATGGCGGCCCAGGCCTCGGCCATGGAGAGTACGGCGAGCGCGTCGGTCAGCATCTTGGCGCGGTCCTGCTGCGAGGGCGAGATGGCGGCGGGGCCCGAGGACATGAGGGTGAGCGAGGCGAAGGTCTCCGCGGGGGCGCGGAGGGCCGCGGCGCGGGCGATGTGGCCGCCGAGGGAGTGGCCGAGGAGGTGGGGCGTGCCGCCGACGGCCTCGCTCTGCGCGAGGACGTCCCTGGCCAACTCGTCCTGGGCGTACGGGGCTTCGTCCTTCGCCGGGCCTTCGCTCTCGTACTGTCCGCGGCCGTCGACGGAGACGGCGCGGTAGCCGGCCTCCGCGATGGGGCGCAGCAGGGTGATGAAGTCCTCCTTGCTCCCGGTGAATCCGGGGAGCAGGAGGACCGTCCCCTTGGCCTGGCCGGCCGGGGGGCGGGCGTCGAGGGCGGCGAAGTCGCCCCGGGCGGTCCGGAGGGGGCCGGCGTGGACGCCGGGGGGCGGGGTGAAGGTCGGGGGCCTGCTCATGGCTCGAGGCTAGTCGCCGGGGGCGGCCTTGGGGTGGGGGGTAGGGGGGCTGGTGCTTGTGTCCTGCGGGCGGGCTTCTCGCGCTGCCCGCGGGGGGCCTTTTCGCGCTTCGCGCGGAGCTTGCCCCCCCCACCCGCCCGTTTGCCCCGTAGTGGGTGGGGGGTGTGGCGGTGGGTGGTCCTCTGCGGGGCGTGCCTTTTCGCGCTTCGCGCGGATTTTTCCCGCCCGCCCGCCCGTTTGCCCCGTAGTTGTAGGGGGTGGGGGTCCGTGTGCCCTGCGGGCGGGTTTCTCGCGCTTCGCGCGGAGCTTGCCCGCCCGCCCGTTTGCCCCGCAGCTGCGTGGGGTGGGCTCGGGTGTCGCTGCCGGGTGGTCGGGTGGGTGGGTGGGGAGGATCCGGCGCGGAGCGCCGGTCTTGGAGGCTCGGGGAGGGCGAGCGGGGCAGTAAGTGGGGTTCAGGCAGGGGGAGTTGTGGTGGTGGAACGGCGAAGGCCCGGCACCCCGTAGGGGGCCGGGCCTTCGGGCGTCAAACCCGGGGGAGCGTCAGCTCTCCGGCGTTTCGGCCGGCGCAGCCACCGCCTTGCGGGTCCGGCGGCGCGGCTTGGCGACGGCGGACTCCTCGGCGACGACCGGGGCCTCGGCGACCTTGCGCGTACGGCGACGCGGCTTGGTCTCCTCCGTCGGCTGAGCGGGAATCTCGGCCTCGACCACGGGCTCCGCAGCCTTACGGGTGCGGCGCGGCTTCGTGGCCGCGGGGGCCTCTGCCGCTGCCTCGACCACGGGCTCCGCTGTCTTGCGCGTACGGCGGCGCGGCTTGGTGGCCACCGCGGCCTCCGGCTCGGCGGCTTCCGCCGCGACCTCGGCCACGGGCTCCGCGGCCTTGCGCGTGCGACGCGGCTTGGTCGCAGGGGTGGTCTCGGCGGCCTCTGCCGCGACCTCGACCGCGGGCTCCGCGGCCTTGCGGGTGCGGCGGCGCGGCTTGGTGGCAGCCGGAGCCTCGGGCTCCGGCACCTCCACGGCCTCGACCGTGTCGACCACAGCCTCCGCGGCCTTACGGGTCCGGCGGCGCGGCTTCGTGGCAGCCGGAGCCTCGGGGGCGGCGGCTTCCGTCGCCACCTCCACGGCCTCGGCCACGGGCTCCGCGGCCTTGCGGGTGCGGCGGCGCGGCTTCGTGGCGGCCGGGGCCTCGGGCTCCGGTACCTCCACGGCCTCGACCGTCTCGACCGTCTCAACGGTCTCGACCAGGGCCTCCGCTGCCTCCGGAGCGCTCCGCGTCCGGCGACGGCGACGCGGCGTACGCGGCTCCGTCAGCTCGGCCTCGGGAGCGGACACGGACGCAGCCGCAGCCGCAGGCGCTGCCTCGGCAACCGCCACTGCGGGGGCCGGAGTCTCCAGCGGCGTACCCGAACGGGTGCGGCGGCGGCGACGCGGCGTACGCGCCTCACGCGGCTCGCGCTCCGGCTCAGGAGCGCGCCCGCGGTCACGGTCACGACCGGCGTCGCGACCGGCGTCACGGCCACCGCGCCCGCGCGAGCCACCCTTGCCGCCCGTCTCGCCGAGGTCCTCGACCTGCTCCGCGCGGAGCCCGGCACGGGTCCGCTCGGTGCGCGGCAGCACACCCTTGGTGCCCGCCGGGATGTTCAGCTCCTCGTACAGGTGAGGAGAGCTCGAGTACGTCTCGACCGGGTCGCTCAGGCCGAGGTTCAGCGCCTTGTTGATCAGCTGCCAGCGCGGGATGTCGTCCCAGTCGACCAGCGTGATCGCGATGCCCTTGGCACCCGCGCGGCCGGTGCGGCCGATGCGGTGCAGGTAGGTCTTCTCGTCCTCGGGGGACTGGTAGTTGATGACGTGCGTGACGCCACCCACGTCGATGCCGCGCGCGGCGACGTCCGTGCAGACGAGCACGTCCACCTTGCCGTTGCGGAAAGCGCGCAGCGCCTGCTCGCGGGCGCCCTGGCCGAGGTCACCGTGCACGGCGCCCGAGGCGAACCCGCGCTTCTCGAGCTGCTCGGCGATGTCCGCCGCGGTCCGCTTCGTACGGCAGAAGATCATCGCGAGTCCGCGGCCGTCGGCCTGGAGGATGCGCGAGACCATCTCGGGCTTGTCCATGTTGTGCGCGCGGTACACGTGCTGCTTGGTGTTCGCGACGGTCTGGCCCTCGTCGTCCGGCGAGGTGGCGCGGATGTGCGTGGGCTGCGACATGTAGCGACGGGCCAGGCCGATGACCGCGCCCGGCATGGTCGCCGAGAACAGCATCGTCTGGCGCTTCGGCGGCAGCATGTTGATGATCCGCTCGACGTCGGGCAGGAAGCCCAGGTCGAGCATCTCGTCGGCCTCGTCGAGGACCAGGCACTTGATGTGCTTGAGGTTGAGCTTCTTCTGGCCCGCGAGGTCGAGCAGCCGACCCGGCGTGCCGACGACGATGTCGATGCCCTTCTTGAGGGCCTCGACCTGCGGCTCGTAGGCACGGCCGCCGTATATGGCGAGGACGCGGACGTTACGCGCCTTGCCGGCGGTCAGGAGGTCGTTCGTGACCTGCTGGCACAGCTCGCGCGTGGGCACGACGATGAGCGCCTGCGGGGCGTCGGTCAGCTGCTCGGGCTTGGCCCGGCCCGCCTCGACGTCCGCGGGGACGGTGACGCGCTCCAGGAGCGGGAGTCCGAAGCCGAGCGTCTTGCCGGTGCCGGTCTTGGCCTGGCCGATGACGTCGGAGCCGGAGAGCGCTACGGGCAGCGTCATCTCTTGGATGGGGAAAGGGCTGATGATGCCGACGGCCTCAAGGGCCTCGGCCGTCTCGGGGAGAATTCCGAGATCGCGGAAAGTCGTAGTCAGGGCATTGCCTCTTCTGTGGACGCAGTCCGAGGCGAACGCTGGGGGTCGTGACCGTGCCACTACCGCCGGCTGCTTGGGGGGCGGGGCCGGGGGCGCGGGACCACTGCCTGCGCTCGAGCGCTCGTACCGCTGAGGTTCCCTCCTCATGCCGCCCGCACTGTGCGGGCCGCCTGGAGGGCTGTCGGTTCGGAGCCGATCGGGCCTCCGACCGGGCATCCTCATTCGTACGGCCCGACGAATATTCGGCAGGCGCATTACCACTGTACCCCGGAATCTCGCAGCCGTGTCTGGCGAATTGGTCACGTAGTCGTCGTCACAGTCACTGACCAGGCCCTTACACGTTGCTGCGAGCGGGCTATTGTGCGGTTTATGGAGACGCCTGACACCGCCACTGACACACCTGCCGAACCCACCGGAATCGCCGCCCTGGACTGGAAGGCCGCCGCCGACGAGCCGCACTACCGCGCCGCGGTCGTGGATCTGCTCGGCGCGCTCGCCTACGGAGAGCTCGCGGCGTTCGAGCGGCTCGCGGAGGACGCGAAGCTGGCGCCGACGCTCGGCGACAAGGCGGAGCTGGCGAAGATGGCGTCGGCCGAGTTCCACCACTTCGAGCAGTTGCGGGACCGCCTCTCGGAGATCGGCGCGGATGCCACCCAGGCGATGGAGCCCTTCGTGGAGGCCCTCGACGGCTTCCACCGGCAGACGGCGCCCTCCGACTGGCTCGAGGGCCTCGTCAAGGCGTACGTGGGCGACTCGATCGCCAGCGACTTCTACCGCGAGGTCGCGGCGCGGCTCGACGGCGACACCCGGCGGCTCGTCCTCGGCGTGCTCGACGACACGGGGCACGCGAGCTTCGCCGTGGAGAAGGTGCGGGCCGCGATCGACGCGGATCCGCGGGTGGGCGGTCGGCTCGCACTGTGGGCCCGTCGCCTGATGGGCGAGGCGCTCTCGCAGTCGCAGCGGGTGGTCGCCGACCGGGACGCGCTGTCGACCATGCTGGTCGGGGGCGTTGCCGACGGGTTCGACCTGGCCGAGGTCGGGCGGATGTTCTCGCGGATCACCGAGGCGCACACGAAGCGGATGGCTGCGCTGGGGCTCGCCGCGTAGCGCTCTGCTGGGTTTGGCGGATCTTCCCCTGCGGGGGGCCTTCCGGGCTGGCCTTGTGGGTCTGCGCGGGTGCGTTGTGGTTGCGCGCGCAGTTCCCCGCGCCCCTGGCGGGGCGGTCCGCTGTGGGCGTCTGCGGGTGCTCTGTGGCTGAGCGCGCCGTTCCCCGCGCCCCCGGGTGCTTCCGTGCCCCTCAGGGCCCTACGCCGTCGCTGAGCGACGGCGTAGGCGGCCCCTGCTGGGGCGGATCAGGAGTGAGAGCAGGGCTGCCGCTACTGCCACGGCTCCCGCGATCGTGGCGGGGGCGTGGCCCGCGCCCAGGGCCATGTGTGTGACGAACGATCCGATCACGGCGCCCGCGGCCCCGGTCGACAGGACCAGGTTGCGTGCGGGCAGCCGGTGGGACAGTCGGTGGGCCGTGGCCCATGCCAGGGCGAAACCGAGCAGTGCGGAGCCAAGTGCTTCCAGAATCACAGGGTGTTCCCTCCCTCGCGGCCAGGTGCAAAACGGTCGTAGCCGGTCTTACCCCTGGCAGCCGGAATGCAATCCTCCAGAGCCTGGAAGCCTCAGGTCGAACGGGGCGTCAACATGCGAGAACGGCCCGGTGGTTGTCACCACCGGGCCGTTCCCGTCGTTCGTCCTGCGTGCAGCGCCCGTGACCTACAGGGCGCTGAAGCCCACCTTGCGTGCGGTCGGCTCACCGAGCTCGACGTACGCGAGGCGGTCGGCCGGAACCAGGACCTTGCGGCCGTGGTCGTCCACGAGGCTCAGCAACGGCGACTTGCCGGTCAGTGCCTCGGACACCGCGCGCTCGACTTCCTCGGCACTCTGGGTGCTCTCCAGCACGATCTCGCGGGGCGCGTACTGCACGCCGATCTTGACCTCCACGGCTTTGTCCCTCCGACGGTCAGTGATGTGCGCGTCGTCCGCGCCGTACTCAGCACACATTAGCCCGGTGAGGCGATGCTCATGCTTCCGCCGCTGCACGCCAGTAGCGAACAGAGATCGGGAACAAACGCGAACGCCGGAAACCGGGGGTCAGTGGCCGTCCAGGCCGTGCAGCGGGAACCCCGCGATGCCACGCCAGGCCAGCGAGGTCAGCAGCTCCACCGCCTTCTCGCGCGGGACCGTGCTGCCGCTCGCGAGCCAGTACCTGGCGACCACCTGCGAGTAGCCGCCGAGGCCCACCGCGAGCAGCATCGCCTCGTCACGGGGCAGCCCCGTGTCCTCGGCGATGACCTCGCAGATCGCTTCCGCGCACTGGAGCGTGACCCGGTCCACGCGCTCGCGGACCGCCGCCTCGTTCGTCAGGTCGGACTCGAAGACGAGCCGGAAGGCACCGCCCTCGTCCTCCACGTACGCGAAGTAGGCGTCCATCGTGGCCGCGACCCGCAGCTTGTTGTCCGACGTGGAGGCAAGTGCCGTACGGACGGACTGGAGCAGTGATTCGCAGTGCTGGTCGAGCAGGGCGAGATACAGGTCGAGCTTGCCGGGGAAGTGCTGGTAGAGCACCGGCTTGCTGACCCCGGCCCGCTCGGCGATGTCGTCCATCGCCGCAGCGTGGTAACCCTGCGCGACGAAGACCTGCTGTGCCGCGCCCAGCAACTGATTGCGTCGGGCACGACGCGGCAGGCGTGTGCCCCGCGGGCGCGCTGCCTCTGTCTGCTCGATGGCTGTCACGCCGCCTCCCATGATCGTGAATGTGCGGTGTGCGCCGCGCGGCCATCGTACTTTTCAGTAACCGTGATGTGCGCGGTACGAGCGGAGAATTTCACGGACTGGATGACCACGAAAGCCGTGCTTAGCAGGGCAAACACGGGCAGCTCAGCGATAGTCGTCTTCGTCGAGGCTGACGACGCGGGCCTGTTCGGCCAGGTCGGCCTCGTTGGCCGCGTCCGTGTCCGCGCCCTGCAAGGAGTCGTCCTCGTGGGGCGTGAGGTCGGTCTGCTGCTCGGCGCTGTCGGCCTCGGGTGCCTCGACGCTGATGGCGCTCTCTTCGGCCTGGAAGGTCTCGGGCTCGGACGGGTCGGCGTTCATCGTGGCTCTCTTCCCTGGCGGACTAAGCGGACTGATGGTGCGAGTGCCCTCTTCGCCCTCTTCTATGAGCGTAGGAGACTGTCGAACCGGGCGCTACGCGATCTCCGGGCGACATCGGCCTGATCTGTGACGGCGAACACATGAACCACCGTGTGATCGTCTCGTAACATTGCCGCATGTCTTCGACCGAGCTGCCGAACGTGATCGCCGCCTCCGTCGCACCCAAGCCGGGTGTCGTCGGGGTCGCGGCGGGCGAGCGGCTCGACTCGGTCACCCTTCCCGGCCTCACGCTGTCGGTGCGTTCCAGGCCGTCGGTCCGCGAGGGGCTGCCGCCCGCGGTGTACGTCCACGGGCTCGGCGGGTCCTCGCAGAACTGGTCGGCCCTGATGCCGCTGCTCGAAGACGTCGTGGACTGCGCGGCGCTCGATCTGCCGGGGTTCGGGGATTCGCCGCCGCCGGACGACGGCAACTATTCGATCACCGGGCACGCGCGCGGGGTCATCCGCTATCTGGACGCGCGCGGCGACGGGCCCGTGCATCTGATCGCCAACTCGCTGGGCGGCGCGGTCACCACCCGGGTCGCCGCCGTCCGCCCGGATCTGGTCCGCACCCTCACGCTCATCTCGCCCGCGCTCCCGGAGCTGCGGGTGCAGCGCACGGCGGTGCCGACCGGGCTCCTCGCGGTGCCCGGCGTCGCGGCTCTGTTCACCAGGCTCACCAAGGACTGGACCGCCGAGCAGCGGGTCAGCGGTGTCATGGCGCTCTGTTACGGCGATCCGGGCCGGGTCTCGCCCGAGGGGTACAGCGCGGCCGTCCGGGAGATGGAGCGCAGGCTCGCTCTTCCGTACATGTGGGACGCGATGGCCCGCTCGGCGCGCGGCATCGTGAACGCGTACACCCTGGGCGGGCAGCACGGCCTGTGGCGGCAGGCGGAGCGTGTGCTCGCACCGACGTTGCTGATCTATGGTGGCAAGGACCTGCTCGTCTCGTTCCGCATGGCACGCAAGGCCGCTGCCGCGTTCCGTGACTCACGGCTGCTCACGCTGCCGGACGCGGGGCATGTGGCGATGATGGAGTATCCGGATACGGTGGCCACGGCATTCCGCGAACTGCTCGCGGACACGGGCGAGTTGAATGCATCCGGTGATTCGGACGCGGGGAGCTGAGGCGGCGAGTGGGACGTCATAGCCGCCGGGGTTCGGCCGACCTCGCAGACAACACGGGCAGCACAGGCAGCACGGGCAGCACGAACACCGCCGACATACCGGCGCCGCCACAGGGCGCGCGCCCGCCGGCCCCCGGTACGGGGCGCCGCAGGCGCGCTCCGGGGGACAACGGCACCCCCGCGCACGGAACCCCGCAGGCCACGCCGCCGCACGGAATCCCGCAGCCGACCCCGCCGCACGGCATGCCGCAGGCCACGCCTCCGCACGTCCGCGGCGGGCACCCCGAGCAGCGTGAGCCGGGCGGGGCCTGGGGATCCGGGCCGCGGACGGGCGCCGCCCACGGAGCGCCGGGTGTGCGCACCGGGCCGCCGCGCGTGCCGGGGCCGCGCCGCGAGTACGTGGACGCGTTCGGCGAGGAGTTCGCCGACGACGACCTCTTCGGCGGCGCGACCGACGCCCTGCCCACGAAGGCGGGCGCCCCGCCCCGCGATCCGTACGCCTCCGTCACCGACTGGGACCGCGCGGTCGACGAGGACGAGGAAGCACACGGAGAGCTCTGGTCCGACGGAGCCGCCGGCACAGCAACCGAGGCAGCCGGAGCCGACGGGACCGACGGCCCCGGTGGCATCGCGGACGACGCGGCCGATGACGGCAAGGGAGGCGGCAGGGGCCGCACCTTCACCGGGATAGCCGCCGCCGCTGTCACCACCGTCCTCGCCATCGTCGTGGCCGGTCAGGTGGCCGACGGGCCGAAGGATTCCGCTCCCAGGACGCAGGCCGCGAAGGGCGGCGAGGAAGGCCGCGCCGCGGGCGGGGACGCGTCCCGCTCGGACGACCGGCCCACGCCCCCCGAGTCCGCCCCGGCGACGTACGAGACGAAGATGGCCAAGAAGTACCCCCTCGACACCAAGCTCACGGCGTCCGGCGACTTCGACGCGATGGCCGGGTTCGACAAGGCGCCCGGCAAGGGGCAGAAGTTCCGCTACCGCGTGGACGTCGAGAAGGGGATGGGCCTGGACGGCGAGCTGTTCGCGTCGGCCGTGCAGAAGACCCTGAACGACGACCGGAGCTGGGCGCACAAGGGCGGTCGCACCTTCGAGCGGATATCTTCCGGGAAGCCCGATTTCGTCATCACGCTGGCCAGCCCGGGGACGACCGCGAAGTGGTGCGCGAAATCCGGTCTCGACACGATGCAGCAGAACGTCTCCTGTGACTCCGCCGCCACGGACCGCGTGATGATCAACGCCTATCGGTGGGCGCAGGGCGCCAAGACCTACGGCGACCGCATCCATCCGTACCGGCAGATGCTGATCAATCACGAGGTCGGTCACCGGCTCGGCTTCAATCACACGGACTGCACGAAGAGCGGCGAGCTCGCGCCCGTCATGCAGCAGCAGACGAAGTTCCTCGACCACGACGGAATCAAGTGCAAGGCCAACCCCTGGGCGTTTCCCAAAAGTTGAGCCCGGAGTTCAGCTCAGGAGCTGAGGCGGAGTGATCGGCATGCGGTCATTTTTCGATCACAAGCTTTGACATCTGCCGAAAGTTCGTTCATATTTCTCCGCATGTCGCCTCGTCACGCCTCCTCGCGCGCCGCCCTTGAGCTGGCGCTCTTTGGCGTGACCGCGCTCTGCGTGTCCGACATTCACTGTTGCTGACGCCCGCCCCTGGCGCGTGCGTCGCTTTCATTCCGGACCCTGTGCACCCTTTGCACCTTTCGCGGTCCTGACTGACCTTCTTCGGCGGCCCCGGGGCGAGCTCTGCTCTTTTCAAGCGCTCTTCCCCTGCTTGCTTCTCCGAGAGGTCCCTTCCCATGCGTCAACCGTCCGTCATAGCCCGCCGCGTGGCAGCGGCATCCGTCAGCCTGGTCCTGGCAGCGGGCGCAGCCGCCTGCGCGGGTCCCAAGGACGCCGACGGCAATGGCGCCGGAAGCGCCGACGGCAAGGCCGCCAAGGGCGGCACGCTCACCGTCCTCAACAGTGACCCGCAGGTCGACTTCGACCCGGCGCGGCTCTACACCTCCGGCGGCGGCAACGTCCCCTCGCTCGTCTTCCGCACCCTGACCACCCGCAACCGCGAGGACGGCGCCAAGGGCTCGGAGGTCGTGCCCGACCTCGCCACGGACCTCGGCAAGTCGAGCAAGAACGCCACGGTGTGGACGTACACCCTCAAGAAGGGCCTCAAGTACGAGGACGGTTCGGCGATCACCTCCGCCGACGTCAAGTACGGCATCGAGCGCTCCTTCGCCGGTGAACTCTCCGGCGGTGCGCCCTACTTGAGGGACTGGCTGATCGGCGGCGACAAGTACGCCGGGCCCTACAAGGACAAGAGCGGCAAGGGCCTTGAGTCGATCGAGACGCCCGACGAGCGGACCATCGTCTTTCACCTGAACAAGCCCGAGGGCGAATTCCCCTATCTGGCGACGCAGACGCAGTTCACGCCCGTCCCCAAGAGCAAGGACAAGGGCACGAAGTACGAGGAGCACCCCGTCTCGTCGGGCCCCTACAAGGTCGTCAAGAACGAGAACGACGGCGAGCGCCTCACTCTGACGCGCAACACGCACTGGTCCGCGAAGACCGACCCCGAGCGCAAGGCCTACCCGGACAAGATCGACGTGCGGTCCGGCCTGAACTCCTCCGTCATCAACCAGCGGCTCTCGGCCGGTCAGGGCGCGGACGCCGCCGCCGTGACCACCGACACGAACCTGGGCCCCGCCGAGCTCGCCAAGGTCACCGGCGACAAGGCGCTCGCCTCGCGGGTCGGCACCGGGCACTTCGGATACACGAACTACCTCGCCTTCAACCCCAAGGTGAAGCCCTTCGACGATCCGAAGGTGCGCCAGGCCATCTCGTACGCCGTCGACCGCTCGTCCGTGGTCAACGCGGCCGGCGGCTCGTCGCTCGCCGAGCCCGCGACGACGTACCTGCCCGACCAGAAGTCCTTCGGATACACGAAGTACGACCACTTCCCGGCGGGCAAGTCCGGCAACGCGAAGAAGGCCAAGGAGCTCCTGAAGGAAGCCGGTCACAAGGACGGGCTCACCATCACGCTGACGCACTCCAACGCCAAGGACTTCGAGACGAGCCCGGAGATCGCCACCGCGATCCAGGACGCCCTGAAGAAGGCCGGGATCACCGTCAAGCTGGAGGGCCTTGAGGACAACGACTACAAGGACAAGGTGCACGGCGCCAAGACCGAGCCGGGCCTCTTCCTCGCCCACTGGGGTGCCGACTGGCCCTCGGGCGGTCCCTTCCTCGCCCCGATCTTCGACGGGCGGCAGATCGTGAAGGACGGCGCCAACTTCAACACCGGCTTCCTGGACGACAAGTCCGTCAACGACGAGATCGACGAGATCAACAAGCTCACCGACCTCGACGCCGCCGCGAAGCGCTGGGGCGCCCTCGACAAGAAGATCGGCGAGCAGGCGCTCACCGTGCCGCTCTTCCACCCGGTCTACAAGCGCCTGTACGGCAAGGACGTCAAGAACATCGTGATCAGCGACTGGACGGGTGTCCTGGACATCTCCCAGGTCGCGGTCAAGTAAGGGCTACTGGTCACATCACCATGAGCGAGGCCCTGTTGGCCTCGGAAGCGGGGACGGGCGTCACGGCGCCCGCCCCGACTTCCGGTGCCCGTCAGTTCTGGCGGCGGCTGCGTACGCAGCGCGCCGCCCTCGTCGCGGCGGCCGTCGTCGCGCTGCTCGTCCTGGTCGCGCTCGCCGCGCCGCTGCTCACCGCCGTCGAGGGCCAGGACCCCAGTACGTACCACCCCGACCTCATCGACTCCGGGCGCGGCGGCGTCCCGATCGGCTCGTTCGGCGGGATCAGCGCAGAGCACTGGCTCGGCGTCGAACCGCAGACCGGGCGCGATCTGTTCGCCCGCCTCGTCTATGGCGCGCGGGTCTCCCTCGGCGTCGCGCTCGCCGCGACCCTCGTGCAGGTCCTGCTGGGTGTCGGCGTCGGCATCACGGCCGGACTCGGCAACCGCTGGGTCGACCAGGTGCTCAGCCGCGCCACCGACGTCATCGTCGCCATGCCGCTGATGGTCCTCTCGCTCGCCCTGATGGCGATCGTGCCCAGCGGTTTTCCGCGCCCCGTCCTGGTCGCCCTGGTCATCGGGCTCGTCGCCTGGGGCGGCACGGCCAAGATCGTGCGCGCGCGGACCATCACCCTCAGGGAGCTCGACCACGTGGCCGCCGCCCGGCTCAGCGGCTGGAGCACCTGGCGCATCGCGCGCCGCGAACTCCTGCCCGGACTCGCCGCCCCCGTCATCACCTACGCGGCGCTGCTCGTCCCGATGAACATCACCGTGGAGGCCGCGCTCTCCTTCCTCGGCGTCGGCGTCAAGCCGCCGACCGCGTCCTGGGGACAGATGCTGACCTCGGCCGACATCTGGTACCAGGCGGCGCCGCAGTACCTGCTGCTGCCCGCCGGGGCGCTGTTCGTGACCGTGCTCGCGCTGACCGTCCTGGGGGACGGGGTGCGGACCGCGCTCGATCCACGGGCCGCGTCCCGGCTGCGGATCGGGACCGGGAAGAAGCGGGAGGGCAAGGCATGACCGGACACGGCATGACCGGCTTCCTCCTCAGGCGCTCGGTGGGCGCCCTCGTCACGCTGCTCGCCATCTCCGTGATCATCTACGCGGTCTTCTACGTGGCTCCCGGCGACGTCGCGCAGATCACCTGCGGTCCGCGCTGCTCACCGGCGCAAGTGGCCCAGGTGACCGAGCAGTTGCGGCTGGACGATCCGGTGTACGTCCGCTACTGGGACTTCCTCCAGTCCATTTTCACCGGTCAGGACTACTCGACGGGCACGGGCGTGGAGCACTGCGACGCCCCTTGCCTCGGGCTCTCCTACCAGAGCGACCAGCAGGTCACCCAGCTGATCCTGGCGAAGCTGCCGGTCACCGGGTCGCTCGCGCTCGGCGCCATGGTGATGTGGCTGATCCTCGGGGTCGGCACCGGCGTGCTGTCCGCCTGGCGGCGTGGGCGCGTCACCGAGCGCGTCCTGACCGCCGTCACCCTGGCGGGCACGGCCACCCCGGTCTTCGTCATCGGTCTTCTCCTGATGATCGTGGTCTGCGGCCAGCTGAACCTGCTGCCCTTCCCGCAGTACGTCCCCTTCACCGACGACCCTCAGCAGTGGGCGTGGAACCTGCTCCTGCCCTGGCTCTCCCTCGCGCTGATCGAGGCCGCCAAGTACGCGCGCCTCACCCGCGCCTCGATGCTGGAGACGCTCGCCGACGACCATGTGCGGACCTTCCGTGCGTACGGCGTCGGGGAGCGCTCGATCATCGGCAAGCACGCCCTGCGGGGCGCCGTCGCGCCGGTCATCGCGCTGAGCGCCAACGACTTCGGGTCGATGTTCGGCGGCGCGGTGCTCAGCGAGACGCTCTTCGGTCTGCCCGGCATGGGGCGCGAACTCGTGCACGCCGTCAAGGTCGTCGATCTGCCGGTCGTGGTCGGCATGGTCCTGGTGACCGGCTTCTTCGTGGTGCTCGCCAACGCCGTCGCGGACGTCCTTTACGCGGTGGCCGACCGAAGGGTGGTCCTTTCATGAGCCCGGTTCAGCGCCTGGACCAAAGCCTCGTCGAAGTGACCGACCTGGTGGTCGACTTCGGGGACACGCGCGCCGTCGACCGGCTCTCCTTCACGCTGGAGAAGGGCGCCGCGCTCGGCCTCGTCGGCGAGTCGGGGTCCGGCAAGAGCACGGTGGCCTCCGCGCTGCTCGGGCTCCACCGGGGCACCGGGGCGGGCGTCGGCGGCACGGTGCGGGTCGGCGGCGTCGACGTACAGGAAGCGTCCGGTGAGGAGCTGCGCCGGCTGCGGGGCGGCAAGGCGGCGATGGTCTTCCAGGACCCGCTGTCGTCCCTCGACCCGTACTACGCGGTGGGCGACCAGATCGCCGAGGTGTACCGCGTGCACACCGGAGCCTCGCGCCGGGCGGCACGCGCGCGTGCCGTCGAGGTGCTCGACCGGGTGGGCATCGCGGACGCGGCCCGCAGGGCGCGCTCCCGGCCGCACGAGTTCAGCGGCGGCATGCGGCAGCGCGCGCTCATCGCCATGGCCCTCGCCTGCGAGCCCGAGCTCCTGATCGCCGACGAGCCGACGACCGCCCTGGACGTCACCGTGCAGGCCCAGATCCTCGACCTGCTGCACGCGCTGCGGGCCGAGACCGGAATGGGCCTCCTCCTGGTCACCCACGACGTGGGCGTCGCGGCGGAGAGTGTCGACGACGTCCTGGTCATGCGGTACGGGCGGGCCGTCGAGCGGGGGCCCGTGCGCGAGGTCCTGGGGGCGCCCGCGAAGGCGTACACCAAGGAGCTGCTCGGAGCGGTGCCCCGGGTGGACTCGCCGCGGGAGGCGTCCGCGCCCGCGCAGGGCGACGTCGTCCTCGAAGCGGTCGCTCTGCGCAAGGAGTTCGGGCGCGGAAAGCGCGCGTTCGCCGCGGTGGACGGGGTGTCGCTCACGGTCCGCCGGGGCGAGACGCTCGGCGTCGTGGGGGAGAGCGGCAGCGGCAAGACGACCCTGGGGCGGATGCTGGTGGGGCTGCTCGACCCCTCGGCGGGGGAGATCCGGCACGAGGGCGCTTCGGCGCCGGGCGGCGGTGTACGGGCCGGCGTGCAGATGGTGTTCCAGGACCCCGTCTCCTCGCTCAATCCGCGCCGGAGCATCGGTGAGTCCATCGCCGATCCGCTGCGCGCGCGGGGTGCGCACGACGACGCCGTCGTGCGCGCTCACGCGCGCGACCTCATGGAGCGCGTCGGGCTCGATCCGGCGTACTACGGGCGCTATCCGCACGAGTTCAGCGGCGGCCAGCGGCAGCGCGTCGGGATCGCGCGGGCACTGGCCGCCGAGCCCCGGATCATCGTGTGCGACGAGCCGGTCTCGGCGCTCGACGTGACCACCCAGGCCCAAGTGACCGCGCTGCTCGCCGAACTGCAGGAGGAGTACGGGCTCGCGCTCGTCTTCATCGCGCACGACCTCGCGGTGGTACGCCAGGTCAGCGACCGGGTCGCGGTGATGCGGCAGGGGCGGATCGTCGAGCAGGGCACCGTCGAGGAGGTCTACGGCTCGCCGCAGCAGGCGTACACGCGACAGCTGCTGGCAGCCGTGCCCGCGCTCGATCCGGATGCCGCCGCGCGCCGCCGCACGGCCCGCAGGGAGCTGGCCGCAGCTTAACGCTCGGTAGCGAAAGAGCGCTCTCTCGGCTCCATAGCGCGACAGAACGCTACCGGGGCGGGAAAGTTACGGCCGTTCACCCCTTTTGGTGGCGTGATGGACAACCGTCCATCACGCCACCGGCATGTCCGCATACGTTCGTCCCGCTGCGAGCCGCTGGTCCAACGGCGGCTCTCCATAGGGGAGATCGGGGGTGTACGCGTGCGCATCGGACTGCTTACGGAGGGTGGCTATCCGTATGTGAGCGGTGACGCCAGGCTCTGGTGCGACCGGCTCGTACGCGGGCTCGGGCAGCACGAATTCGACATCTACGCCCTCAGCCGCAGCGAGCGGCAGGAGGCGCAGGGCTGGATCGAGCTGCCGCCCCAGGTGAACCGGGTGCGGACGGCGCCCCTGTGGACGGTCGACGACGACGGCATCGCCTTCAGGGCCGGGTACGGACGGCGGGCGCGGCGGCGCTTCGCGGAGTGCTTCGGCGAACTGGCCGCGGTGGTGTGCGACGCGGGGGCCCCGGATGCCCCAGGCCCCACCGGAGCGCTGGCGGACCGTTTCGGCAGCGCGCTCTACGGACTCGCCGAACTCGCCAGGGACCAAGGCGGCCTCGTCGCCGCCCTGCGCTCCGAAGTGGCCGTGCGCGCCCTGGAGGGCGCGTGCCGCGCGCCGGGCGCACTCCGTGCCGCGCGCACCGCGCGGGTGCCCGACCTCCTCACCGTGGCGGGCCTCCTGGAGCGCGCCCTTCGCCCGCTCTCCCTCGACTGGTACGGGGACGACGGCCTGGGCGCGGTGGACCTGTGCCACGCCGCGTCCGGCGGCCCCGCGGCCCTCCCCGGCCTGCTCGCCAAGCACTTCTCCGGGGTGCCGCTCCTGGTCACCGAGTACGGCATACAGCTGAGGGCGCACTATCTGGCGACCGGCGACGAAGCGCTGAGTGCGCCGGCGCGCGCGCTGCTCACCTCCTTCCACGGCAGGCTCGCCGCCGAGGTGTACGGCCAGGCCACGATCGTCACGCCCGGCAACACGCACGCCCGCCGCTGGCAGGAGCGGTGCGGCGCCGAGCGGGCGAAGCTGCGCACGGTCTACCCGGGCATGGAGGCCTCGCGCTTCACGGAGGTCGGCGAGCGGGAGGACCCCGGCGACCCCGACACCCTCCTGTGGGTGGGCCGCATCGAGCCCGCCAAGGACCTGATCTCCCTGCTGCACGCCTTCGCCGAGGTCCGCAAGGAGGAGCCGAAGGCACGCCTTCGCATCGTCGGGGCGCCCGCGGAAGGCCCGGAGGCGGCCGAGTACCTCGCGCACTGCAAGGCGCTCGCCGCACAGCTCTTCCCGGACGAGGCGGCCGGCGCGCATGCCGTCGGCGACAACCCCGTCTCCTTCGAGGAGATCGGCGCCCCCGAGGTGCCCGACCTTCAGGACGCGTACGCCGCGGGCGGCGTCGTCATCCTGTCCAGCGTCGTCGAGGGCTTCCCGATCAGCCTGGTCGAGGCGATGTTCTGCGGGCGGGCGACGGTCTCCACGGACGTCGGCGCGGTCGTCGAGGTCATCGGCGGCACCGGCCTCGTGGTCCCGCCGCGCAACCCGCGGGCGCTCGCCGAGGCGTGCGTGGCGCTCCTGCGCGATGCCGGGCGGCGCGAACGGCTCGGGGCGGCGGCGCGTGCGCGGGCGCTCGAACTGTTCACCGTGGAGCAGAACATCGAGGCATTTCGCGGCATCTACCTGGAGATCGTCTCGCACTGCCCGGTGCGCAGGGAGGCGGTCGACGACGCGGGCGAGCCGGTGCCGTTCGGCAATCCGGCGGAGGCGTACATGCCGGGTCGGTGGGCGGTCGCCGCGGGCGGCGGGGACGCGGGAGCGGGCTCTGGCTCGGGCGGCGCGCCCAGCTGGGCGCAAGAGGCGGACACGCCCGAGCAGTTGAAGGGGGCGGGGGTATGAGCGAGCAGCTGAAGGTCGACGCGCCGCGGGCTCCGGGGAGCCCCGGCGGCTGGGACGCGCGGTCGCAGGAGCTGGTGGCCGACGTCGGGGCGTCGGCCGGTGCCGGAGTTTCCACCGGTACGAAGCCCGCGCGGCGCGGTGGCGTCGACCCCGTGAAGGCGCTGATGCACCGGCATCGAGAGCTGTGCGAGCGCGCCGTCGACCCGCTGGAGATCGCCGCGGGGCTCGAAGCGCACGGAGTGACCGACCGGACCGCCGCGCGGTTCAGGCACCGGGACGTGTTCGCGCTCGCCGAGGAGATGTACGCGCGCGTGCCGCGTGACGAGGACGAACGCGTCGCCCCCGAGGCGCCTCCCTCGCGAGACGTGCCCGAAGTGCCCGCCGGGTGGGCGTTGTTCGCCCTGCTGCCGGGGACGGCCTGCGGACTGGCCGCCGTAGGGCTCGAACTGACCGAGGGGCGTGCGCGGCTCGGGGTGGGGCTCGGCGGCGCGCTCGCCGTGGCCGTCGCGCTGCGCGTGGCCCTTCGGTACGGTCCGCTGCGTTCCGCGCACCATGTCGTGCCGGCCACGCGCGCGTGGGTGTGCTTCCTCGTCGCGTACGCCCTCTTCGGCGACGGGCTGCTGCGGGCCGCCGTCTCCGGAGGGCCCGCAGGCCCCTGGGCGCCTTCGACGGCCGCCGCGCTGGGGCTCTGCCTCGCCGCCGCGCCCGCGCTGTGGTGCGTGCGGCTGTTCTCCGTGGGGGCGCGGGGGCGGTTGCCGCTCAGCCGGGGGCTGGCCGAGTTCACCGCTTCCGTCCGGCCGCTGCTCCTCGGCGTGATCGCCCTGTATCTGGGCGCCCTGTGGATCCTGCTGGTGGGCGCGGGGGCCGTCTACGACGTGCCGGCTCCCGCCGGGGCAGGCGCCCTGGGCGCGCTGCTGCTGCTCTCCCGGCTGCTCACCTCGTACGGATTCACCCGGGCGCCCCTGCTGATGCTGGGGGCCGCGGGGGCGGCCGAGGCGGGTGCGCTGGCCTCGGTCTTCGCGGGGCGGCTGCCCGGATGCGCGTGGCTCGCGGCCCCGGTCGAGGGGGCGGTGCGGGCCTGGGGGCCCGGTCTCGTACCCGTCGTCGCCTGTGGCGCCGCCGCGGGCGTGCTGCTGCTCCATTCCTCGCGGGTGCTCAGCCGGGCGTCCGCGCATGCCGACGGCGCGCCTTGAAGCCGCCTGCTCCGAGACCGAGTGCTGCCGGGCCCTCCCGGCTCCAACCGAAGACTTCCTCTCCCGCGGGGCCGACACCGCGGGCCCAACCCCGTGATCTACGGCAACCCCCTGAAGGAGAACCCCAGATGAGCACCCCCAGCATCCGAGAATCCGACCCGGGAGCCGCCCGATGAGGGTGCTGTTGATCGGAGCCAACGGATATCTCGGCCGGTTCGTCGCCGACCGGCTGCTCGCCGACCCGGCGGTGCAGCTCACCGCGCTCGGCCGCGGTGACGACTCGGACGTACGGTTCGACCTCGCGAGCGGCAGCCCCGGCGCGCTCACCCGCTTCCTGGACGCCGTGCACCCGGGAGTCGTCATCAACTGCGCGGGTGCCACCCGTGGCGGCGCCCGCGAGCTCACCCGGCACAACACCGTCGCCGTCGCCACCATCTGCGAGGCCCTGCGCCGCAGCGGATGCGGGGCGCGGCTCGTGCAGCTGGGATGCGGTGCCGAGTACGGGCCGAGCCAGCCGGGCTCCTCCACCGCGGAGGACGCCGTGCCCAGGCCCGGCGGACCGTACGGCGTCAGCAAGCTCGCGGCCACCGAACTGGTCCTCGGGTCCGGTCTGGACGCCGTCGTCCTGCGGGTGTTCTCGCCCGCGGGACCCGGCACCCCGGCGGGATCGCCGCTCGGGCGGCTCGCCGAGGCCATGCGGCGGGCCATGCAGGCCGGTGACGGTGAGCTCAAGCTCGGTGGCCTCGGCGTGCAGCGGGACTTCATCGACGTACGCGACGTGGCGCGCGCCGTGCACGCCGCCTCGCTCTCGGCGGCCCAGGGGGTCGTGAACATCGGCGCCGGGCGCGCGGTGCGGCTGCGGGACGCGGCCGCCATCCTGGCGCGCGTCGCCGGGTACGGCGGAGCCCTGCACGAGCTCGACCAAGGGGGCCTGCGGCAATCCATCGGGCACCCCCGCACCGAATCCGACCACGGGAGCCCGGCCGCCTACCCCTACCCCGACGGGTGCGGCAGCTGGCAGCAGGCCGACGTGCGCACCGCGCGCGACCGGCTCGGCTGGCGCCCCCGGATCAACCTCGAAGAATCACTCGCCGACATCTGGATGGAGGCGGCATGCCGCATCTGACCAGCACAGCCTCAGGCACCGCACACACCGACGTACGTCTCGGCTTCGGCATCCCGGGCTTCGCGCACCCCCTCGTGGCCCCCGCCGAATGGTCCCAACTCACCCGCCCCGGCGCCCCTTTGCACTGGGTCGTCCTGAATGTGAGCAGGGGGCCCGGCGACCGGCCCGACCCGCACTGCCTGGAGGCGGCGGGGCGGCTGCGGAACGCGGGCGTACGTGTTCTCGGTCACCTCGACGTGATGTACGGGGCGCGCGGGTTCGGGGAGCTCGTCTCCGACGCGCACCGCTACCTCGACTGGTACCAGGTCGACGGCTTCTCCCTTGACCGCTGCCCCACCGAGCGCGCCTCGCTCCCGGAGGTGCGCAGGACGGTCACGACCCTGCGCGCGCTCTGCGACGACGCGCACATCGTCCTGGGCCACGGCACCCACCCCTATCCCGGGTACGCCGAATCCGCCGACCAGTTGGTGACCTTCTCCGGCCCCTGGAGCGACTACCGCTGGTCACAGGTGGCCGAGTGGACCGCCGACTATCCGCCCGAGCGCTTCTGCCACTTCGTGCACGGCATGCCGCGCGGCCATCTCGACGAGGCGCTGCGCATCGCACGCTGGCAGGGCGCGTCGACGATCTACTTCACCGACCGGGTGGACAGCGGGGGAGCGGACGACCCGTGGGAGTCGATGCCCGGTTACTGGGACGAAATCGTCTCGCGCATCGGAACGGGTGTCTCGGAATGAAGAGGGGCGTGGCAGTGTTACGGAGAGAACCACCGATCCGAAATACCGACCAACGGAGTCCCCGTGTCGCTGCCACCCCTGGTCGAGCCAGCATCTGAGCTCACCGTCGACGAGGTTCGCAGGTACTCCCGCCACCTGATCATCCCCGACGTCGGGATGGACGGGCAGAAGCGGCTGAAGAACGCCAAGGTGCTGTGTGTCGGCGCCGGCGGCCTCGGGTCACCGGCGCTGATGTACCTCGCCGCGGCGGGCGTCGGCACGCTCGGCATCGTGGAGTTCGACGAGGTCGACGAGTCGAACCTGCAGCGCCAGATCATTCACAGCCAGGCCGACATCGGCCGCTCCAAGGCGGCCTCGGCGAAGGACTCCGTCCTCGGCATCAACCCGTACGTGAACGTGATCCTCCACGAAGAGCGGCTCGAGGCCGAGAACGTGATGGACATCTTCAGCCAGTACGACCTGATCGTCGACGGCACGGACAACTTCGCCACCCGGTACCTGGTCAACGACGCCTGCGTGCTGCTGAACAAGCCGTACGTATGGGGTTCGATCTACCGCTTCGACGGCCAGGCCTCGGTCTTCTGGAGCGAGCACGGCCCGTGCTACCGCTGCCTCTACCCGGAGCCCCCGCCCCCCGGCATGGTCCCGTCCTGCGCCGAGGGCGGCGTCCTCGGCGTGCTCTGCGCGTCGATCGGCTCCATCCAGGTCACCGAGGCGATCAAGGTCCTGGCCGGCGTGGGAGACCCGCTGGTCGGCCGCCTGATGATCTACGACGCCCTGGAGATGCAGTACCGCCAGGTCAAGGTCCGCAAGGACCCGGACTGCGCGGTCTGCGGCCCGAACGCCACCGTCACCGAGCTCATCGACTACGAAGCCTTCTGCGGCGTCGTGTCGGACGAGGCCCAGGAGGCGGCGCTCGGCTCGACGATCACTCCCAAGCAGCTCAAGGAGTGGATCGACGCGGACGAGAAGATCGAGATCATCGACGTGCGCGAGCAGAACGAATGGGAGATCGTCTCGATCCCCGGCGCCAAGCTGATCCCGAAGAACGAGTTCCTCATGGGCACCGCCCTTGAGGGCCTTCCGCAGGACAAGAAGATCGTCTTGCACTGCAAGACGGGTGTCCGGTCCGCGGAAGTCCTCGCCGTGCTGAAGTCCGCGGGCTTCTCCGACGCGGTGCACGTGGGCGGCGGCGTGATCGGCTGGGTCAACCAGATCGAGCCCGAGAAGCCGATCTACTAGGCGTAGCGCCTGAACCGGGACAAGGCCCGCACCTTTGAGGTGCGGGCCTTGTCGCCTTTTTGAGGTGCGGGCCTTTTCGCCTTGAGGGCTCGTCCGCAAACGCCGGACGGGCTGGAAGCGTGAGGTCTCAGGTCTCGCAGACCTTGCCGTCCTTCGGGGCTTTGCCCTTCAGCAGGTAGTCGTTGACCGTGCCGTCCACGCAGTCGCTGCCGCTGCCGTACGCCCCGTGGCCCTCGCCCTTCCAGGTCAGCTCGACGCCGACGCCCTTGCCCAGCTCGTCCGCCATCTTGCGGGCGCCGTCGTAGGGCGTGGCCGGGTCTCCGGTGTTGCCGACGACCAGGACCGGAGCCGCGTCCGGAGCGCTCACGTCGGGGGAGTCGTGCAGCCCGGCCACCGGCCAGTCGTGGCACCAGCCCGCCGTGTCCCAGCCCATGAACTCCCCGAAGACCGGCGATATCTCGCGGAACTCGCCGAGCTGCCGCTTCGCCTGCGCGGGAGTCGGCCGCGCCTTGTCGTCCAGACAGGAGATCGAGCGCTGCGAATGGCTCTGGGTGCTGTAACGGCCGGACGGATCCCGCTCGTTGTAGAGGTCCGCCAGCCGGAGCAGCTCCGATCCGTCGCCCTTCTCGGCCTGTTCGAGGCCGCGGGTCAGGGCGGGCCAGCTCTGCTTGCTGTAGAGGGTGACCGTGATGCCGGTGGTCGCCAGGGACTGGGTGAGCTCGCGGCCGTCCGAACCGGGCAGCGGGTTGGCGTCGAGGCGCTTCAGGAGACGCACTATCTTCTGTGAGCCCGTCTTGGGGTCCTGGCCCGAGGACTTCAGATAGTTCTCCAGGGCGCGCTGGAAGCCCCGCGCCTGGTTCTTCGCGTGCCCCACCGAGTCCGCGCTCGGGTCGACGACCGCGTCCAGGGTGAGGCGCCCCACCTTCTTGGGGAACAAGTGTGCGTAGACGCCGCCCAGTTCGGTGCCGTACGAAATGCCCATGTAGTGCAGCTTCTCGTCGCCGAGAACCTGGCGCATCACGTCCATGTCCTTGGCGGCCTCGGCCGTCGACACATGGCCGAGCAGCTTGCCCGAGTCGCGCGCGCAGCCCGCGCCGAAGTCGGCCGCGTCCTTGAAGTACGCCGCCTCCTCGGCCGGAGTGTCGGGAGTGAGGTCGACGGCCTCCGCGGCCTGCGTCTTCTTGTCGCTGCGGCAGCGCACCCCCTCGCTGCCGTCGACCCCGCGCGGGTCGAAGCTCACCAGGTCGTAGCGCTCGCGCAGCTTCTCGTACCCGTCGGCGAACGAGGGCAGCATGGAGACGCCGGAGCCGCCGGGCCCGCCGAAGTTGAACAGGAGCGAGCCGATGCGCTTGCCCTCGCCGGTGGACCTGGCGCGGATCAGCGCGACGTCGATCGTCCCGCCGTCCGGCTTCTCGTAGTCCAGGGGGACCTTGAGGGTCGTGCACTGCCACTGGGAGCCGGGCGCGGGGTCGCCGCCGCTCGCCTTGCAGCCGCCCCAGTCGAGCTTCTGGCCGGTGAGCGAGGCGGGCAGGGTGGAGGAGGGGTCGGGCTTCGGCGACTGTTCGGGGCCGGTCGGCGCGGGCTTCGCGTCGTCGTCGCCCCCGTCGGGGCCGCCGCAGCCGACGGCTAGCCCCGCCACCAGAATTCCTGCGGCGGCCAGAGCTGCTGACCGTACGAGACGCGGCATGGAGCGGTTCCCCCCTCGTAAGACAATCAGGCCATAGTAGGTGGGGTGTCTGACGGTGATTCGGGCGGGCCGCGGCGCCCTCCCGTCCCTCCCGCCCGCCACGCCCGTCACACTTGCCACGCGCGTCACACCCGCCACGCCCGTCACGCCCGTCACGAGCAGACCGTGCCCTCCTTCGGCACCGTGCCGTCGAGCAGATAGCCGTTCACCGCGTCCCGCACGCACTTGTTCTTGCTGTCGTACGCCCCGTGCCCCTGGCCCTTGTACGTCAGCTCGACGCCGACGCCCTTGCCCAGCACGTCCGCCATCTTCTTCGCGCCCTCGTACGGCGTGGCCGGGTCACCCGTGTTGCCGATGACGACGATGGGCGCCGCGTCCGCCGCGCCGACGTCCGGGTGGTCGGTGGCTCCGTCCACCGCCCAGTCGGTGCAGCCGACCATGCCCCACGCCAGATAGTCGCCGAACAGCGGCGACGCCTCACGGAACCCGGGGAGCTTCTTCTCGACGTACTCCGGTGTGTAGCGCGCCTTGTCGTCCGCGCAGTTGATGGAGATGTTGGCGGCCTGGATGTTGCTGTACGTGCCGTCTTCGTTGCGGCCGTTCATGGAGTCCGAGAGCGTCATCAGGATCCTGCCGTCACCGTCGTACGCCTGGTCCAGACCCTCGGTGAGGTACGGCCAGAAGTCCTTGGAGTACAGCGACTGCGCGATGCCGTTCGTGGCGGCGGTCTGCGTCAGTCGGCGCGGCGGGAGGCCGGGCAGCGGCTTGGCGTCCAGGTCCTTGAGAAGCTTCGCGATCTTGTCCTTGACGTCCTTCTCGGTGTCGCCGACCGGGCAGTCCTCGACCTTCGACGTGCAGTCCTTGGCGTAGTTGTCGAGGGCGAGCTGGAAGCCCTCGGCCTGGCCGAGCGAACCCTGCTCCGCCGTCTCGGTGGGGTCCACGACCGCGTCGAAGACGGCACGGCCCACCTTCTTGGGGAACAAGTGCGCGTAGACGCCGCCGAGTTCGGTGCCGTACGAGATGCCGAAGTAGTGCAGCTTGTCGTCGCCGAGCACCTCGCGCATCAGGTCCATGTCGCGGGCCGCGTCCGTTGTGCGTACGTGGGGGAGCACCTCGCCGGAGTTCTTCTCGCATCCTCCGTTGAAGCTCTTCACGTTGTCGACGAGCTTCTTGCGCTCGGCTTCGTCGTCCGGTGTGGAGTCCTCCTGGAAGTACGCGTCCAGCTGTTCGTCGTCCTCGCACTTCACGCCCGCGCTGCGGCCGACGCCCCGGGGGTCGAAGCTCACCAGGTCGTAGCGGGTGCGCAGCTTGGCGTAGTCCTCTCCGAAGGCGGGCAGCGTGGTGACGCCCGAGCCGCCGGGGCCGCCGAAGTTGAAGACGAGCGAGCCGATCCGCCGGTCCTTGCCGCCGCTCGCCGCGGCGCGGATCAGGGCGATGTCGAGGGTGTCCCCCTTGGGCTTGTCCCAGTCGAGGGGGGCCTTCATGGTGGCGCACTGCCACTCGGCGCCGCCGGGCAGCGGGGACGGGGCCTCACCGCCGCCTTCGGAGGACGCGGGCGCCGGGCAGTCCTTCCAGCTGAGCTCCTGGCCCGTCAGATCGGCGTCCTTGGAGGCCTTGGAGGCATGGGAGTCGTCACCGCCGCAGGCCGCGAGGGTCGCAGACAGCAGGACGACGGTGGCGGCGGCACGCGCCTTGAGGTTGGGCATGCTCCCCATCCTGCGGGGGGCGCAGACGGGGCGCACGGCTGCTTCGGCCTTCCGTGGACCGGCGTCCTTCTCCTGAAGAAGCCCCTTCCTCCTCCTAGAGAAGGCCCTTCCTCGTCAGGTGGTTGAAGAACAGCCACCCCGGGAGCACCGGCAGCCACAGCGTGAGGAGCCGGTAGAGAAGCACCGCGGGCGCCGCCACGTCCTTGGGCACGCCCACCGCGATCAGACCGAAGGTGAGCGTCGCCTCGACCGCCCCGACACCGCCGGGGGTGGGCGCCGCGGAGCCCAGCGCGTTGCCGGCGAGGAAGACCACGGCGACGCTGGCCAGGCTCAGCGTCGTCATCTCCGTACTGCTGAAGGCCCGTACGGAGGCGTCCAGACAGAGGACGAACAGGAGCGTCAGGAGGAGCATGCCGCCGATGCCGGTGAGCAGCTTCTGCGGGCGCTGCAGTACGTCGAGCATGCGCGGCACGACGCCCGCGAACAGCGAGCGCACGCGCGTGACGACGAACTTCCGCAGGAAGGGGATCGCGGTCACCACGAGCACGAGCACCGCGACCGAGAGGAGACCGGCGATGACGGTGCGGGACGGCGTCAGGGACGGCGTCTTCTCCGTGCCGGTCAGATAGCCGAAGATCATCAGCAGCATGATGTGCGAGCCGAGCCCGAAGAGCTGCGAGGCGCCGACGCTCGCCACCGCGAGGCCGGAGCGGACCCCGGAGCGCTGCAGGAAGCGCGTGTTGAGCGCGACGCCGCCCACCGCGGCCGGCGCCACGATCTTCACGAACGACCCCGCGACCTGCGCCTGCACCGCCCGCAGGAACGGCACTCGCTCCGGCACGAAGCCGAGCAGGCTCATCGCCGCCGCGAAGTAGCTCAGCGCCGAGCACGCCACGGCCACCAGGACCCAGCCCCACTCGGCCTCGCCGACGATCGTGTTGAAGTCGACGTGGGTGAGCTGCGAGAGCAGGAAGTACGCGCCGATGGCACCGGCGATGAAGCTGATCAGCGTGCGCGGCCTGATCCGCTCCAGCTGGGCGGGCTCCACGGGGGCCTGCGGCCGGATGAGCAGCACCTGGTGGCGGATCTGGGTGAGCAGATCCTCCTCGCGGGCCTGGTCGAGCGCGACGTCTATCGCCTGCTTCTCGGCCTGCTTCTCCGCGCGCACCGTCTTGCGGTCGGGCCCCTTGGCGCCGCCCTCGGCGACCTCCACGGCTTCCGCCGCCGCGTCCACGTCCGCCTCGGCGGCGCGGGCCAGCTTGTCCTTGCGGGACGCCTCGAGGACCGCCTCGCGCTCGCGCTGCGACCGCTCCCTGGCCAGCTTGCGCAGGGTGGAGCGGGTGGAGCGGGTCAGGGCGATGGGCTGGAGCAGCGGCAGACAGTCGGCGACCGTGTCCGGGCCGAGCACGTCGAGCGCGGTCGCGACCGCGCGCTCGGCGCCCACGCGCAGCCCGAAGGCGGTCAGGAGCTGGGCGATGTCCATCCGCAGGACCAGATCGCCCGCGGCGATCTCGCCGCCGCGCAGATCGGTCAGGATCACCGTGCCGGAACGATCCACCAAGATCGCGTCACCCGCGAGCCTGCGGTGCGCGATCCGCCGCGACTGGAGCGCCTGCACCTGCCGCCAGGTGTCGCACAGCAGTTCATCGGTGATGACGTCGTCCGGCAGGGAGTCCAGGGTGCGGCCACCCGTGTGCTCGTAGACGAGTATCACCGCGTCGGGACCGAGCTCGGAGGTGGCGATCAGCTTGGGCGCGTTGGCCCCGGCCGCGATCGCCGCGTATGCGAGGAGGGCCTCCTGCTCCAGGGCCTGGCGCAGCGACTGCAGGCTGCGGCGCTGGGTGATGCCGCGCAGCGTCAGCCTGCGCCATACGCGGTAGAAGAAGCCCTGCGCCTGCTGCTCGCGGTCGATGACCGTGACGTCGAGGGGTGGGCCGTCCTCCAGAGTGACGAAGTAGCGGCGGCCGCGGTCGCCGTGCTCGCTGTCCGGGGACTCCTCGCGGGCCGCGCTCACCGGGTGGAAGCCGACGTGCCGCAGACCGGCGAGCAGCGTCTGGCCGGTGGGCCGCACGTTCGGCGAGCCGACCGCGTAGAGCGTTCCGTAGGCCACGCTCCAGCCGAGCAGGACCGTGAGGATGATCGAGAACGGCGTCGTGTAGCCCGTGACCAGCATGGTGAAGGCGTCGAGCAGCAGCACCACCCACAGCACGACGCGCCAGCGTGGTCTTCGGGACATCCCGACGGCGGTCATGTACGCGATGACGGGGGCCAGATAGCCGTGCACGGGATCGGTCAGCGCGTGCAGATCGCCGGGCGAGGGACGGGTCAGCGCCTCCTGGATGGAGCCCGGGGCGGCCTTGGCGACCCAGAGGTCGGTGGCGAGCGTGACGCCGTGCGCGAGGACGGCGGCGAGTACGCCGTCGGCGATGCGCAGGCCGTCCCGCTTGACCAGGCGCTCGATGGCGAAGGCGACGGGGACGAGCAGGACGCCGATGCTCGCGGTGAGGCCCGCGAACTTGATCAGGAGGTCCGGCGCCTGGTCCGTGCCCTTGTCGATGTCCTGGGCGAGACCCGAGGTCGTGCCGTGCGCGAACGCGGCGATGGCGAGGACGATGGCGATCCCGAGGACCCCGACGAGCAGCCGCATCAGGTCGGACGGACGGTGCACGCGCGCGGCGAGCAGCGGTTCGTCGCCGGCGACGCGGTCGGTGTGCGCTTCCTCGTCGTCTGCGCAGCCGTCGGGGACGAAGGCGGTGTGGGCCTCGCGCCCGGCTTCCTGCCCGGCTTCCTGCCCGGCTTCGGGTCCGGGTTCGGCCCCGGCCTCCTGCCCGGCTTCGGGCTTCGTGTCTTCCTCGTCCCTGCCGGACTTCTCGAACTTCTCGTGCTTCTTCAGGGAGTGCCCACCGGTGTCCGGGTGCGCCTCGGCCGCAGGGGTGCCCGCCGACTCATCGGGGTGCACATCCTGCTGCTCCGTCGCCTCTTCTTGATCTCGTATCACCAGTCACCGCCCGCACGATGGTGGCATGCCCCACCGACAGAGGGGGGCATCAGGGTGCAATGCGGGGGCGCAAAGTGTTCACCGGGCTCCAGTTTGTCTCGTACCGCACACTCTGTCGCGGCCCGGTCACTGTGTCGGTGGGGTACGGCAGGATGGACCGGATGAGCGAGGAGAGCGGAGCTGACGGCCCGGCGGAGCGGACACCGGAGGACGGCCTCTCGGCCTACCCGGAGTACGCCGAGCGGGTCTTCGAGGTCGCGGAGCTGATCCCTCCGGGGCGCGTGATGACGTACGGGGATGTCGCGGAGTGGCTGGAGGAGGGCGGCCCGCGGCAGGTCGGCCGGGTGATGGCCCTCTACGGGGACGCGGTTCCGTGGTGGCGTGTGGTCCGCGCGGACGGCCGACTGCTGCCGGGCCACGAACTGCGGGCGCTTGGCCACTACCGCGCGGAGGGCACACCGCTGCGCGAGGCGGGCCGCGCTTCCGAGGGGCATGTGCCGCGCCTGGACATGCGGCAGGCGCGCTGGGACGGTGCGGGTCCGCGCGGTGCTGGTTCGGGTGGTGCTGGTTCGGGTGGTGCTGGTTCGGGTGGGCATGAGGGGGCCGCGCCGCGCGGGGGCGGTGCCGCTCGTCCGCAGGCTCCGGGGGCTCACACCTGACAGCTTCGGCCATCGCGCGGCCTCGTGGGGGACCAGTGGCCCGTACGGGGGAAGACCGTACGGGGGAAGACACACGTTCCCCGCGCCCGCTGGCGTAGCGTCGACAGCACGCATTTCTCTCACCCCGTAGCCATCGCGCAGCCGTATTTCACCACGTACACCCACCAGGACCGGCGACCCACGTGAGCTCCACTTCTTCCGCCCGGCACACCCGGCACCCGTCGCACCGCCAGGTGCGACAGGGGGCCCAGGGCGCCTATCGACTGGTGCGTACCGCGCCGGTCCACGTGGACCCCCCTCGTCTTGACGCACCGCAGCGTGCGGTGGTTGACCACCCCGGAGGGCCGCTGCTCGTCCTTGCGGGGCCCGGCACGGGCAAGACGACGACCCTCGTGGAGTCCGTCGCCGCGCGGATCGCGAAGGGTACGGAGCCGGAGCGGGTCCTGGTCCTCACCTTCAGCCGCAAGGCCGCGGTGGAGCTGCGCGACCGCATGGCGCTGCGCATAGGAGCGGCCAACGCTCCGCAGGCGACGACCTTCCACTCCTTCTGTTACGCCCTCATCCGCGCCCACCAGGACGCGGATCTGTTCGTCGAGCCGCTGAGGCTCCTCTCGGGTCCCGAGCAGGACGTGGCCGTACGGGAGCTGCTCGCGGGCCAGATCGACCTGGCGGGCGAGGGCCGCTCCCACGTCCGCTGGCCGGACGAGCTGCGGGCCTGCCTGACGACGCGGGGCTTCGCCGACGAGGTCCGCGCGGTGCTCGCCAGGAGCCGTGAACTGGGTCTGGGCCCCGACGCCCTGGACGCCTTCGCCCGCCGCGCGGGGCGCCCCGACTGGGGTGCGGCGGCGGCGTTCCTCGCGGAGTACCTGGACGTTCTCGACATGCAAGGAGTGCTCGACTACGCGGAACTGGTGCACCGCGCGGTGCTGCTGGCGCGGCGCCCCGAGGTCGCCCGTGCGCTCGGCGCGCAGTACGACGCGGTGTTCGTGGACGAGTACCAGGACACGGATCCCGCGCAGGTACGACTGCTGCACGCGCTGGCCGGGGGCGGGCGCTCCCTCGTCGCGTTCGGTGACCCGGACCAGTCGATCTACACCTTCCGGGGCGCCGACGTGAACGGCATCCTGGAGTTCCCGGACGACTTCCCGCGCGCGGACGGCACGGCGGCGCCGGTCGAGGTCCTGACGACGTCCCGCAGGTCGGGCGCGGGCCTCCTCGCGGCCACCCGCCTGCTGACCCGGCGCATGCCGCTGACCCGGCTGCCCGCGCAGAAGGTACGGGCCCACCGGGAGCTGGCCGCGGTCCGGGACGGCGGCCACGTCGAGGCGTACACGTACCCGACGTCGGGTACGGAGCTCGACAACATCGCGGACATCCTGCGCCGCGCGCACCTGGAGGACGGCGTCCCCTGGAGCGAGATGGCGGTCCTGGTCCGCGCGGGCGCCCACACGATCCCCGCCGTCCGCCGCAGCCTCACCGCGGCCGGCGTCCCCCTGGACATCGACGGCGACGACATCGCCCTACGCCACGAGCCCGCGGTCACACCACTGCTGACGGCGCTGCGAGCGGTGGCGGGGGCTGTGGTGGACCAGGCGGGGGGTGGTGGGCCGGAGCGGGGTGGGCCGCAGCGGCGTGAGGCTGAGCGGCGTGAGGCTGAGCGGCGTGAGGCTGCTGAACTGGGTGCGGCGGGCGAAGCTGAGCTCGGTGGGGATGCTGCCGCCGGTGCTGAGCCCGGTGCTGAGCCCGGTGCCGAGCCCGGCCCCGACCCCGCAGCCGATCCGGATGCCGCCGCCGACCCCGAGCCCCCTTCCCCGACCCCCGTCTGGCTCGACACCGAGACGGCTCTCGCGCTTCTCACGTCTCCCCTCGCCGGCATGGACGCCGCCGATCTCCGTCGTCTCGGGCGGGCCCTGCGTGCCGAGGAGCGGGCCGCGGGGAACCATCTTCCGGCGCCCTCCGACGAGCTGCTTGCCCGCGCGCTTGCCGAGCCGGAGCGGCTCGTCGCGCACGATCCCGCGTACGCGCGTGGTGCCCAGCGGCTCGGCGCGCTGCTCCGCAAGGCGCGTGAGCGGCTCGCGGGCGGCGGCACCGCGGAGGAGGCGCTCTGGGAGCTGTGGGACGGCACACCGTGGCCCCGCCGCCTGGAGCGGACCGCGCGCCGCGGTGGCGCCGCCGGGCGCAACGCGGACCGGGATCTCGACGCCGTCTGCGCCCTGTTCGCGTACGCGTCCCGCGCCGAGGAACGCACCGGAGGGCGTGGCGCCCTCAACTTCCTGGAGGAGACCGAGGCGCAGGACATCGCCGCGGACACCCTCACGCGCAGGGCGGTACGCCCCGAAGCCGTACGCCTGATGACCGCGCACCGTTCCAAGGGGCTCGAATGGCGGCTCGTGGTGGTCGCGGGCGTCCAGGAAGGCCTCTGGCCCGACCTGCGCCGCCGGGGCTCCCTCCTGGAGGCCGACCGCATCGGAAGCGACGGCCTCGCCGAGCCCCTCACCCCCGGAGCGCTCCTCTCCGAAGAGCGCCGGTTGTTCTACGTGGCCGCCACGCGCGCGCGTGAACGCCTCGTCGTCACCGCCGTCAAGGCGCCCGCGGACGACGGCGACCAGCCCTCCCGCTTCCTCACCGAACTCGGCGTCGAGCCCAAGGACATAACGGGCCGCCCGCGCCGCCCCCTGTCCGTCTCCGCGCTCGTCGCCGAGCTGCGCTCCACCACCGTCGACCCCCGCGTCTCGGAGCCCCTGCGCGAGGCCGCCGCCCATCGCCTGGCCAAGCTCGCCGCGCTGAGCGACGCCGACGGGCGACCCCTCGTGCCGTCCGCGCACCCGTACCGCTGGTGGGGCATGTACGAGCCGACGGCGAGCGAAGTCCCCCTGCGGGACCGCGACAAGCCCGTCGTCCTCTCCGGAAGCGCCCTGGACCAGCTCGCCAACACCTGCTCCCTGCAGTGGTTCCTGGGCCGCGAGGTGAAGGCGGACGCCCCCGCGACCGCCGCCCAGGGCTTCGGCAACGTGGTGCACGTCCTGGCCGACGAGGTCGCCTCCGGCAGGACGCCCGCCGACCTCGCCGTCCTCATGGAGCGCCTCGACTCGGTCTGGGACGCGCTGGCCTTCGACGCCCCCTGGAAGTCGACGCAGGAGAAGGAGCACGCGCGCGTGGCGCTCGAACGCTTCCTCCAGTGGCACGTCACGGACCGCGCGACCCGCACCCCCGTCAGCAGCGAGCACGACTTCGACGTCACCCTCGAAGCGGGGCCCTACGAAGTACGCGTACGCGGCTCCATGGACCGCGTCGAGCAGGACGCGCAGGGCCGTGCCTACGTAGTCGACTTCAAGACCGGCAAACAGACCCCCACCGCCGCCGAGGTCGCCCGCCATCCTCAGCTCGCCGTCTATCAACTCGCCCTGCGCGAGGGAGCGGTCGACGACGCCTTCGAAGGCGTGCGTCCGGAGGCGGGCGGCGCGGAACTGGTGCAGCTGCGCCAGGGTGCCGCCAAGAAGGACGGCGGCGAGACCCTCCCCAAGGTGCAGGCCCAGGAGCCCCTTTCGGGGGAGTGGGTGGGTGACCTGCTGGCCACCGCGGCCGGCAAGGTCCTCGACGAACGCTTCTCGCCCACCACGGGCCAGCACTGCACGCACTGCGCCTTCCGCGCCTCGTGCAGCGCGCGGCCGGAGGGCCGGCAGGTCGTCGACTGACCTGTGCGTCACCAGTGCGGTTGGTGGCCAAGCTCACGTCAGGGCGCTCGCGTTCATAGCAGCCTCACAGGCCATCTACAGTCGCGGCAAAGCTCAACGTCTCTCGAGGAGAAACACACATGGCAGCCAACCGGAAGCTCCTGACCGCGGCAGTCGCCTGCGCCGCCGTGTTCGTCGGTGTCACGGGCTGCTCCAGCGAGGAGAAGGACCCGTTCGACGGCATGAGTGCCGACAAGATCGCCGACAAGGCGTCCGACGCGTCCAAGGGCGCGGGCTCCTTCCGCGTGTCCGGTGAGGGCAAGCAGGACGCCGAGACGGTCAAGGTCGACTTCTCGGTCGCCAAGTCCGGTGACTGCAAGGGCAAGGTGGGCGGCGGCGCCGGCGGCACCGCCGAACTGCTCGTGTCCGGCGATGCGCAGTACATGAAGGGCGACGAGGCGTACTGGAAGAAGGCCATGGGCGGCAGCGACAAGGCGTCGACCCTCAAGGGCAAGTGGGTCAAGACGCCGAACACCGGGAACGGCGGTGTCTGCGACCGGGACGCCATGTTCCAGTCCAAGGAGCTCAAGAAGCTCGAGCGTGAGAAGGACTCCGAGGTCGACGGCAAGAAGGCGGCCGTCCTCACGAAGGACGAGTCGGGCAAGAAGACCACCTTCTACGTCGCCGCCGAGGGCAAGCCGTACTTCCTGAAGGTCGTCACCGACACCAAGGAGGACCCGGGCACGATGTACTTCAGCGACTACGGCAAGCCCGTCGCCGTGAAGGCGCCGGCGCCGGGTGACGTCATGGACATGAAAGAACTCATGAAGCCCTGACGCTCGAAGCCTGACGCTCGAAGCGCTCGAAGCGCTCACGGAGCCATGGCTCCATGAGCGACAGCGGCCACTGACGACCGGGCATGCCCCGATTGTCAGTGGCCGCCGCTAGCCTCTCTGACGTGCCACCTCGTATCACCGACCCCGAGCAGCTCAAAGAGCTCCTCGGCATCCCGTTCACCCCGGAGCAGACGGCCTGCATCACCGCGCCGCCCGCCCCGCAGGTGATCGTGGCCGGAGCCGGGTCGGGCAAGACGACGGTGATGGCGGCCCGCGTGGTCTGGCTGGTCGGCACCGGCCAGGTCGCCCCCGAGCAGGTCCTGGGCCTGACGTTCACGAACAAGGCGGCGGGTGAGCTCGCCGAGCGGGTGCGCCAGGCGCTCGTCAGGGCCGGGGTCACCGACCCCGAGGCGCTGGACCCGGACAACCCTCCGGGCGAGCCGGTCATCTCCACGTACCACGCCTTCGCGGGCCGCCTCCTGACCGACCACGGGCTGCGCATAGGGCTCGAACCCACCGCCCGGCTGCTCGCCGACGCGACCCGCTTCCAGCTCGCCGCGCGCGTGCTGCGCGAGGCACCGGGCCCGTATCCCGCGCTGACCCGTTCCTTCCCCGACCTCGTCAGCGACCTCCTCGCACTCGACAGCGAGCTCGCGGAGCACCTCGTGCGCCCCGAGAAGCTCCGCGCGTACGACACCGGGCTCCTGCACGCCCTGGAGGGCGCCAAGCTCTCCAACGCCGACCTGCGCAAGGTGCCGGAGACCGCCGCGGCCCGGCTGGAGCTGACCGAGCTCGTCGGCCGCTACAGGGACGCCAAGCGCTCCCGCGACCTCCTCGACTTCGGCGACCAGATCGCTCTCTCCGCGACCCTTGCCCGCACCCGCGCGGAGGTCGGCGAGATCCTGCGCGAGGAGTTCCGGGTCGTCCTGCTCGACGAGTACCAGGACACCTCCGTGGCCCAGCGCATCCTCCTGGCAGGCCTCTTCGGAGGCGGTACGGGCCACCCCGTGACGGCGGTCGGCGACCCCTGCCAGGCGATCTACGGCTGGCGCGGTGCCTCCGTGGCGAACCTGGACGACTTCCCCGAGCACTTCGCGCACGCCGACGGACGCCCCGCGGCACGCCACTCGCTCAGCGAGAACCGCCGCTCGGGCGGCCGTCTCCTGGACCTCGCGAACGGCCTCGCGGAGCCGCTGCGCGCGATGCACGCGGGCGTGGAGGCCCTGCGGCCCGCGCCCGGCGCCGAGCGCGACGGCATGGTGCGCTGCGCCCTCCTGCGGACGCACACCGAGGAGATGGACTGGCTCGCCGACTCCATCGCGCACCTCGTGCGCACCGGCAAGGCTCCCGGCGAGATCGCGGTCCTGTGCCGCACGGCGACGGACTTCGCGCAGATCCAGGGAGCCCTGGTCGCCCGTGACGTCCCCGTGGAGGTCGTCGGCCTCTCCGGGCTTCTGCACCTCCCGGAGGTCGCCGACCTCGTCGCCGTCTGCGAGGTGCTCCAGGACCCGGGTGCGAACGCCTCCCTGGTGCGCCTGCTGACCGGCCCGCGCTGGCGCGTCGGCCCACGCGACCTCGCCCTCCTGGGCCGCCGCGCACGCCTTCTCGTACGCCACGGGCACGCGGCCCCCGACGACCCGGACCGGCGGCTCGCCGAAGCGGTCGAGGGGGTCGATCCCTCCGAGGTGATATCGCTCGCGGACGCGCTCGACTCGTTCCTGGAGACGCCGCTCGACGACGACAGGGAGGACGACGGCCTTCCCTTCTCGCCGGAGGCGCGGGTGCGGTTCGCCCGGCTCGCCGCCGAACTGCGCGATCTGCGCCGCTCGCTGGCCGACCCGCTGATGGACGTGCTGCACCGGGTGCTCGCCGTCACGGGCCTGGAGGTCGAGCTCTCCGCGTCACCGCACGCCCTCGCGGCCCGCCGCCGCGAGACGCTCTCGAACTTCCTGGATGTCGCCGCGTCCTTCGCCGCGAACGACAGCGGGGCGAGCCTGCTGGCCTTCCTCGCGTTCCTGCGGACGGCCGCGCAGTACGAGAAGGGCCTGGACAACGCCCTGCCCGGCGGCGAGAACACGGTCAAGGTGCTCACCGCCCACAAGTCCAAGGGCCTGGAGTGGGACGTCGTGGCCGTCCCCGGCCTGGTCACCGGGACCTTCCCGAGCACCCAGGGCCGCGAGAAGTGGACGGCCCAGGGCAAGGTCGTCCCGCACGCGCTGCGCGGAGACGCGGCGACCCTGCCCGACATCGAGGCGTGGGACTCCCGGTCCATGAAGGCGTTCCACGAGGACATGAAGGACCACCAGCGCACCGAGGAGCTCCGCCTCGGCTACGTGACGTTCACCCGCCCCCGCTCGCTTCTCCTGGGCTCAGGACACTGGTGGGGCCCTTCGCAGAAGAAGCCGCGCGGCCCCTCGGACTTCCTCCAGGCGCTGTACGACCACTGCGCGGTGGGTCACGGCGAGATCGAGGCCTGGGCGGACGCACCGGAGGAGGACGAGGAGAACCCCGCCCTGGCGGCGGGCGCCGCCGAGCACGCGTGGCCGCTCCCGCTGGACGACACGTCCCTGGCCAGGCGCCGGGCCGCCGCGCAGACGGTCCTCACGCATCTGGACGGCCTGACGGGGCAGGGGGCTCCGGGCGCCGACGCCCGCTCGCACGAGGAGCCCCACCCCTCGGCGTACGACGACGTGCCCCCGTCCGAGGACCCGGACTGGCCGCCCCCTCCGGAGGACGAAGAGCCGCCCTACGGAGAGCCGCCCTTCGAAGAGCCGCCCTTCGAAGAGCCGTCCTACGGAGAAGCCGAGCCGCCCGACACCGACCCCGGGGAGTGGGACTCCTGGACACCCGCCCGCCCGGCGATCCCGCACCAGGTCGCCGCCCCGCCCTCCGCGACCGCCCGCCCCCACCCCGCCGACGCCCCTGCCGACCCCGCCCCGCGGCAGCCCCGCCTCACTCCGGAGGAGTCCCGCACCCTCGCCTCCTGGGACCGCGACCTGGACGCCCTCACCGGCGAACTCCTGCGCGCCCGGGAAGCGATCAGGGACATTCCCGTACCGGCATCGCTGACGGCGTCCGAAGTGCTGCGCCTGGCCGCCGACCCCGAGGGCTTCGCACAGGAGCTCGCCCGCCCCATGCCCCGCCCGCCGCAGCCCGCGGCCCGGCGCGGCACCCGCTTCCACGCCTGGGTGGAGACCCGCTTCGAAGAGCTGCGCCTGCCGCTGCTCGCCCCCGACGACCTGCCGGGCGGCGCCCCCGGAGAGGCCGAGATCGCCGACGAGCGCGACCTGGACGCCCTCAAGGAAGCCTTCGAGCGCACCGAGTACGCCCACCGCACCCCCCACCGCGTCGAGGTGCCCTTCCAACTGACGCTCGCCGGCCGCGTCGTCCGCGGCCGGATCGACGCGGTCTACAAGGACGGCGACGGCGACGACGTGACGTACGAGATCCTCGACTGGAAGACCAGCCGGGGCCGCACCGCCGACCCCCTCCAGCTCGCCGTCTACCGCCTGGCCTGGGCCGAACTGCACGACGTGCCCCCGGAGTCCGTGAAGGCGGCGTTCCTCTACGTACGAAGCGGCGAGACCTCACGCCCCGCGCACCTGCCGGGCCGGGCCGAACTGGAGAGGATCCTGCTGGAGGAACCGGGCGGGCAGCCGGGTGACGAACCACCGGACGAAACGGCCTCCGGGGGCGGCTAGGCTCGTGACCATGAGCCAGCCCGTTGACAGCGACGTCAGTGGCGGTAGCGCCGTCCGTACGTTCATCCAGACCCACCGTGCCGCCTTCCTCGACGACCTCGCCGAGTGGCTGCGCATCCCGTCCGTGTCGGCGCAGCCCGACCACGCGGACGACGTACGGCGCAGCGCGGACTGGCTCGCGGCCCAGCTGAAGGAGACCGGCTTCCCGACCGTCGAGGTCTGGCCGACGCCGGGCGCTCCCGCCGTCTTCGCCGAGTGGCCTTCCGGGGACTCCGAGGCACCCACGGTCCTCGTCTACGGCCACCACGACGTGCAGCCCGCGGCCCGCGAGGACGGCTGGCACACGGACCCCTTCGAGCCCGTCGTGCGGGGAAACCGCCTCTACGCGCGCGGGGCCGCCGACGACAAGGGCCAGGTGTTCTTCCACACACTCGGCGTCCGCGCCCACCTCGCCGCCACCGGCCGCACCGCCCCCGCCGTGAACCTGAAGCTCCTGATCGAGGGCGAGGAGGAGTCGGGGTCCCCGCACTTCCGCGCGCTGATCGAGGAGCACAAGGAGCGCATCGCGGCCGACGCGGTGATCGTCTCGGACACCGGCATGTGGGCGGAGGACACCCCCACGGTCTGCACCGGCATGCGCGGCCTCGCCGACTGCGAGATCGAGCTGCGCGGCCCCGACCAGGACATCCACTCGGGATCCTTCGGCGGCGCCGTCCCGAACCCGGCGACCGCGGCAGCCCGCCTGGTCGCGGCGCTGCACGACGAGCACGCGCGCGTGGCCGTCCCCGGCTTCTACGAAGGCATCACCGAACTCACCGACCGCGAGCGCGAACTCTTCGCCGAGCTGCCCTTCGACGAGGAGACCTGGCTGCGTACGGCCAAGTCGCACGCGACCCACGGAGAGGCGGGCCACACGACCCTGGAGCGCATCTGGGCCCGCCCCACCGCCGAGGTCAACGGCATCGGCGGCGGCTATCAGGGACCGGGCGGCAAGACGATCGTCCCGTCGTCCGCCTTCCTGAAGCTCTCCTTCCGGCTCGTCGCGGGCCAGGACCCGGACCGCGTCGAAGAGGCCGTGCGCACCTGGGTCGCCGACCAGCTGCCGGACGGCATCAGCCACACGATCACCTTCGGCTCCGCCACGCGCCCGTGCCTGACGCCGCTCGACCACCCCGCCCTGCAGTCCGTCGTACGGGCGATGGGCCGGGCCTTCGAGCAGCCGATCCGCTTCACCCGAGAGGGCGGTTCGGGACCGGCGGCCGATCTCCAGGACGTACTCGCCGCCCCCGTGCTCTTCCTGGGCATCTCCGTGCCGTCCGACGGCTGGCACGCGCCGAACGAGAAGGTCGAACTCGATCTGCTCCTCAAGGGAGTCGAGACGACGGCCTACCTGTGGGGCGATCTCGCCGAGAACTGGCGAGACGCACACTGAGCCCCACCTTGTTGACCTTGCCGCACCACCCATTCCATCGGGGGAGTTGGAAGCACCTGTGACCACCTGGACCGAACGCGCCGCTGACCGTCCCGTCTCGCTCACCGCACCGAGCGGCATCGATCGCGCGGCCCACCACCGCCTCGACGAGGCCTGGCTCGCCGCTGCCTGGAGCCACCCCACGACACGGGTCTTCGTGGTCTCCGGCGGCCAGGTACTCATCGACGAGACACCGGACGGCAGCACCGAACTGGTGATGACGCCGTCCTTCGAGGCGCCCCTCACCGAGGCCCACCGCTACTTCCTGGGCACGGACGACGACGGCGTCAGCTACTTCGCGCTCCAGAAGGACTCCCTGCCGGGCCGCATGGACCAGCAGGCGCGCCCCGCGGGCCTGCGCGAGGCCGGGCTCCTCCTGTCGCCCCGTGACGCGGGCCTGATGGTGCACGCGGTCGCCCTGGAGAACTGGCAGCGGCTGCACCGCTTCTGCTCGCGCTGCGGCGAGCGCACCGTCATCGCTGCGGCAGGGCACATCCGCCGCTGCCAGGCGTGCGGCGCCGAGCACTACCCGCGCACGGACCCGGCCGTGATCATGCTCGTGACGGACGACCAGGACCGCGCGCTCCTGGGCCGCCAGGTGCACTGGCCCGAGGGCCGCTTCTCGACGCTCGCGGGCTTCGTGGAGCCCGGCGAGTCCATCGAGACGTCGGTGCGGCGCGAGGTCTGGGAGGAGGCCGGTGTCGTGGTCGGCGACGTCGAGTACGTCGCCAGCCAGCCCTGGCCGTTCCCCTCCAGCCTGATGCTGGGCTTCATGGCCGACGCCACGTCGTCGGAGATCAACGTGGACGGCGAGGAGATCTCCGAGGCCCGCTGGTTCTCCCGGGAAGACCTGCGGGCCGCATTCGAGTCCGGGGAGGTCCTGCCTCCCTACGGGATCTCGATTGCGGCCCGACTGATCGAGCTCTGGTACGGAAAGCCCCTGCCGAAGCCGGGCACCGTCGGCTAGTCGCTCAGGCGGCCAGCTTCTGCTTGACCTGGGCGAGCGAGGGGTTCGTCAGCGTCGAGCCGTCCGGGAAGAGAACGGTGGGAACCGTCTGGTTTCCGCCGTTCGCCTTCTCGACGAAGGTCGCGGAATCCGGGTCGTGCTCAATGTTGATCTCGTTGTACGTGATGCCCTCGCGGTCCATCTGGCCCTTGAGCCGGCGGCAGTAGCCGCACCACGTGGTGCTGTACATCGTCACAGTGCCCGGCATGTGTCTCGCGCTCCTTTGTTGCTCGGGGTGCGTCATCGCAATGACCTGAACGTACGTGACCCGGCCACCATTCCCGCATTAGTACGACCGCACAGGTCCCCCTGTGGACAACCGGGCTCACGGGCCTCCGGCGACCTGGCAGCATGGCGGGGTGACAGCAGCAACGCACTCCACCCTCTTCCCGCAGGTCCCGGACTCTGCCGACGCGGTGCTCGCCGGGCTCGACCCCGAGCAGCGCGAGGTGGCGACCGCCCTGCACGGGCCGGTGTGCGTCCTGGCGGGCGCCGGGACGGGCAAGACACGGGCGATCACCCACCGGATCGCCTACGGCGTGCGTGCCGGGATCCTCCAGCCCGCCAGCGTGCTCGCCGTCACGTTCACCAACCGCGCGGCGGGCGAGATGCGCGGCCGCCTGCGCCAGCTCGGCGCCTCCGGCGTCCAGGCGCGCACGTTCCACTCCGCCGCCCTGCGCCAGCTCCAGTTCTTCTGGCCCAAAGCGGTCGGTGGCTCGCTGCCCCGGATCGTCGACCGCAAGATCAAGATCGTCGCGGACGCGGCGGCCGCCTCCCGCATCCGCCTTGACCGCAACGAACTGCGCGACGTGACGAGCGAGATCGAGTGGGCCAAGGTCACCCAGACCGTCCCCTCGGACTACGCTGCCGCCGCCGCGAAGTCGGGCCGCCTCATCCCCCGGGACGCGGCGGAGATCGCCCAGATCTACGGCGCGTACGAGGACCTGAAGCGTGACCGCTCGGTGATCGACTTCGAGGACGTCCTGCTCCTGGCCGTCGGCATCCTCCAGGACCGTCACGACATCGCCGACCAGGTCCGCGCCCAGTACCAACACTTCGTGGTCGACGAATACCAGGACGTCAGCCCGCTCCAGCAGCGCCTCCTGGAGCTGTGGCTCGGCGACCGCGACAGCCTCTGCGTCGTCGGCGACGCCAGCCAGACGATCTACTCCTTCACCGGCGCCACCCCCGACCACCTGCTGAACTTCCGCACCCGCCACCCCGGGGCGACGGTCGTCAAGCTCGTCAGGGACTACCGCTCCACCCCCCAGGTCGTCCACCTCGCCAACGGCCTGCTCTCCCAGGCCCGGGGCCGCGCCGCCGACCACCGCCTCGAACTGATCTCCCAGCGCGACGCCGGAGCCGAACCGGTCTACACGGAGTACGCGGACGAGCCCGCCGAGGCCGAAGGCGCCGCCCGCCGCATCCGGGCCCTCATCGCCGACGGCGTCCCGGCGAGCGAGATCGCGGTCCTCTTCCGCACGAACTCCCAGTCGGAGATCTACGAACAGGCGCTCGCCGACGCCAACGTGCCCTATCAGCTGCGCGGCGCCGAGCGGTTCTTCGAGCGCACCGAGGTCAGGGAAGCGGGCGCGGCCCTGCGCGGAGCGGCCCGCTTCGGGGGCAACGACTCCCTGCTCGACGACGTCATCGACCTGCCCTCGCAGGTGCGGGCCGTCCTGTCCACGAAGGGCTGGACCACACAGCCCCCGGCGGGATCCGGCGCCGCCCGCGACCGCTGGGAGTCCCTGGCGGCCCTGGTGCGCCTCGCCGAGGACTTCGTGCGGGTCAAGTCCGACGCGTCGCTCTCCGACCTCGTGGGGGAGCTCGACGAGCGCGCGAGCGCCCAGCACGCGCCGACCGTCCAGGGCGTCACCCTCGCCTCGCTGCACGCCGCCAAGGGCCTGGAGTGGGACGCCGTCTTCCTGGTCGGCCTGGCCGAGGGCATGATGCCGATCACGTACGCCAAGACGGACGAGCAGGTCGAGGAGGAGCGCCGCCTCCTGTACGTGGGCGTGACCCGGGCCCGCCTCCACCTCTCCCTCTCCTGGGCGCTGTCCCGCTCGCCGGGCGGTCGCGCGGGGCGCCGCCCCAGCCGGTTCCTCGACGGGCTGCGGCCGGGCTCGGGGGCGGGCGCCGGAGCGCGCGCCGCGGGCGGCGGACCCGGTGGGGTCGAGCGCGGCAGCGGCGGCGAGGAGGGCGGCGGCGCCAGGAGCCGCCGGCGGACGACCAGGTCACCGGCCAGGTGCCGGGTCTGCGGGCGGACCCTGACCGACGCGGGCGAGATGAAACTGATGCGGTGCGAGGACTGCCCGTCCGACATGGACGAGGGCCTCTACGAACGCCTGAGGGAGTGGCGATCGGGCCAGGCGGAGCTCCTCGGCCAGCCCGCCTACTGCGTGTTCACGGACAAGACCTTGATCGCCATCGCGGAGGCCGCACCCGACGAGGAGGGCGAACTGGCCCGCATCCCCGGCGTCGGCGTGCGCAAGCTCAACCGATTTGGATCTGATGTCCTCGCCATCTGTGCAGGTGAAGAGCGTGTAAGGGGCGCCGATGGCAACTGATTCAAACTCGTCGAAAAAATAGTTTGCGCAGGCGCAAGGAAGACCCATAGGTTCTTAAGCACGGGAACGGCGGCTTCTCCGAAGCCCTCGCCCCGTGCTGTACTTAATAGCCCGCAGGATCGGTTCCGGCCGATCCCATAGACGCCGAGAGGAGGCGATTCCAGTGATCAGCATCAACGAGAGCTTCATCAGCACCGTGAAAATGACCGATCGCCCGGTCGTCGCTTCCTGCCTGCTCGGCTTCTCGAACCTGGGCACCGGTCTGTCCGGTGGCATCGCTGCCGCCGCCGTCCGACCGGAGTCCTCCGTCCTGCCTCTGTCCGTCCCGCGTACTGCCGGCATCGCTCTCAACGTGCTTCCGGTGCGCGAGGTCAATGAAGGCAGCAAGCGAGCGACCAAGGCACCGGAAGCAGTAATGACGGCACAGGCGCAGGCCTATGCCTCTGCCGCAGCCGGTGCCGGATCCAAGAAGCAGACGACGCAGCAGCAGACGCAGCACCACCACATGATGTGGGCCTTCCGTGGGCTCGAACCCTGGAGTGATCCAGTCTGATCCTCGATCAGACCGGCGCCTTCAGGGCCGCGGAACCCCACCCGGGATCCGCGGCCCTTCTGTTTTCCCCAAAACGGGATGACGGAGCGAAGGGGCCGAGCAAGACCCGGTACCAGCCGCCAACCGGCCGACCCAGGCCGGCACGACCAGACGAGGAAAACACCACCGTGCAACTCGAAGCGCACGCCCCGTCCGTACCGCCTTCAGCGACTCTCCCCCCGCCCGCTCCCACGGAGGACCCGACCTTGACTCCCCTGACCGCGCTCACCGCGCTCGACGACGCCATCGAGAACCTCGGCGTACCCGTCCCCTGCCGTGCCTACGACCCGGAGGTCTTCTTCGCCGAGTCGCCGGCGGACGTCGAGTACGCCAAGTCCCTCTGCCGTACCTGCCCGCTGATGGAGGCCTGCCTGGCCGGCGCCAAGGAGCGGCGCGAGCCGTGGGGCGTCTGGGGCGGCGAGCTCTTCGTCCAGGGTGTGGTCGTTGCCCGCAAGCGGCCCCGTGGCCGTCCGCGCAAGAACCCGGTTGTCGCCGCATGAACGCCACCGGAACGATCGATCGCCCCCTGACGCACGACCCCAAGAAGCAGGCCCCGATGAAGGCAGCCACCGCCGAGCCCGCAGGCTCCGCCACCCCGGACTTCACCACCACAGGTGCGAACGACTCGCGCCAGAACAGGACCCGCGAGATGCAACTCATCCCAGAAGCCATGGCTCGTGCGCATATGCACGAACGCATGCGTGAGGCCGAGGCCGGGCGCCCGGCCGCCCGTCTGATGGCGGCTCGCCGGATGCAGCGCCGCGCCGAGCGCGCGTCGCTGCGCGCCAGGCGCGCGCTCGCCATCGCCGTCATGCAGTGACGAGCCGACACGCCGACTGACTGAAGTCACACCACCAAGCCCGCGGGGGCCGGTCCGAACGGACCGGCCCCCGCGGTGCGTTGTACCGGGCGAACCTCCGGGAGCGGCGATAGGGTCGCCGGGTGGACCAGCAGACTCCTCAGCCCGACGGCGTCGAGAATCGAGTGTGTTCCGGCTGCGGCGCGGTCGCCGAAGGCGCGCCGCCCACCTGGATCTGCTCCGTGGAGAACGGCGCCCGCCGCTACTTCTGTGACTCCTGCGCCCGCGAGAACCTCAGAGCCATCGAGAGTCGGCTCGACTCCGCCTGGTGGTGAGGCCGAGCCGCGGCGTCAGGCCCCGGCCGCGGGATCGTCCGCCTCGAACTCCTCCGGCTCCTCCTCCAGGAAGCCCGGCAGCCACTCCTCGAGCTCGTCCCGCATCCGCACCGTCGCCCCGAGCTGGCAGAGCACCCCGATCGTGCTCAACGTCACACGGTGGATCAGCAGATACGACGGCGGGAGGTTCAGCCGCTTGCCCAACTGATAGGCGGGGGAGCGGGGATCGGCCACCCGCGCCGCCTGGCCGCGCATCCAGCCGCGGGTGAAGGTGAACTCCTCCACCAGCATCGGTTCGATGATCGGCAGCAGATAGTCCAGGACCGCGTCCGGTTCGAGCTCGACGGACTCCTGGACGAAGTCCTCCTCGCGCAACATCTCGTAGACCGCGTCGGCCTCGCCGTCGAGCGTCATGCGCAGGGAGCGGCCGATGGTCGGGGGCAGCCCGCCGGGCAACCGGTCCACCGTGCCGAAGTCGAGGACCCCGAGCCGCCAGCCGTCCTTCTCGTCGGGCAGCAGGCGGAAGTTGCCCGGATGCGGATCGGCGTGCAGCAGGCCGGTGCGCGCCGGACCCGAGAAGAGGAAACGGGCCAGGAGCTGTCCCGCCCGGTCCCGCTGCTCCTGGGTGCCGTCCGCGATCACGTCCGATAGCGGCACCCCGTCGACCCACTCGGTCACCAGGACCTGATCGCGCTGGTGCACCACATCGGGCACCACGACATCCGGGTCGTCGGCGAACTCCTCGGCGTGCGCGTGCTGGGCCTGGGCCTCCAGGCTGTAGTCGAGCTCCTCGGAGACCCGGTCGCGCAGCTCCGCGATGAGCGGCTTGATGTCCATCCCCGGAATCAGCGGCCCCAGGAGCCGGGCGAACCGGCTGAGTTGGTTCAGGTCGGAGAGCAGCGCCTCGCCCGCCCCCGGATACTGCACCTTGACGGCGACCTCGCGCCCGTCCTTCCACACCGCCCGGTGGACCTGTCCGATCGACGCGGCGGCGGCCGGTTTGTCCTCGAACTCCAGGAACAGCTCGCGCCAGTCCTCGCCGAGCCGCTCCGTGAGGACGGCGTGCACGGTGCGCGTCGGCATCGGCGGCGCCGCTTCCTGCAGCTTCGTCAGCGCGGCGCGATACGGCCCCGCGACCTCCTCGGGCAGCGCCGACTCGAAGACCGACAGCGCCTGGCCGAACTTCATGGCCCCGCCCTTGAGCTCGCCGAGCACCTTGAACAGCTGCTCCGCCGTGCGCTGCTGCAGCTCACGGCCGACGATCTCCGCCGACTTGCCCCCGATCCGCTTGCCGAGCCCCCAGGTCGCCCGCCCGGCGAAGCCGAGTGGCAGCGCGGCCAGTTTGGCGGTACGAGTTACCGCCTTCCGGGGAAGATCAGACATGCGCCCCTCCATTTCCCAGACAGCCACGCCTTGTCAGGCGGTTACCCGGCCATTGTGTCGTGCGGCCTCTCGTCCCCGGCGGGGTGTTCCCCCTTATCCACCACACCCGCCCCGCATGGGCACGTGAGATGCGGTGGAACCGGCCGTGCGTGCCAGTCGAATCCCGGCACGGACGCCTCCCAGCGGACCCCCGCGCTCGCCGGCGCCGCCCCGTCCAGAAAGGCCAGGGCATGCGCCGCGGCAAGACCGGCGACCGTGGTCGACAGTGCCAGATCGCACGCGGTGACGTGGCGGGCGCGTCCCGAACGCCACTGCGCGAGCATCCGCGGCCAGGTCGGATCCCGCTCCGCGCGGTCCAGCGCCAGGCAGCCGGCGCAGGCTGTCGCACCCGGCAGGACGAGCGGCCCCACCACTGCGGTTCCCTCGATCACACCCGCATAGAGATGAGGTGTCCCCGAGGAGACGAGCGGCTCGGCGGTCAGCGGGTCGGGGGCATGGGCGTCCAGACCGTCCCGCGGGGCGATGATCACAAGGGAGAGACCCGCCTCCGCTTCTCCCTGTACTCCCGCTTCCCTCCGGCCCCGGTGAGGCGGCCGGTCCGGAGCCGATTCCCGCACGACCCGCCGCGCCGCCGCGTCCCTGCGCTGGCCGACCGCGTCGGCGGGCAGACCGCCCGGCGCCACGTCCCAGGGCTCGACCACCCCGCCCTCCACCACGTCGACCTGCCCCACGCCCGCCCCGGACAGCACCGAAGCCACCACCGCCCCCACCCGTCCCGCTCCCCGCACCTGCACCCGCATCGCACGGCGCGCCGCCAGCTTCCGCATCCCGTCGCCAGGGTCCGGAGTCACGACCGAGAGGGAGGCCAGATCCGGGCGCAGCCGGTCCATGGCCTGGCCCCGCTTGCGCAGGGCGTCGGCCGCAGCGCCGCCTCCCGTCGCGTCGTCCAGGAGCCCCGCCCTGGACAGCCGCCGCACGAGCCGCTCCACATGGCCGTCCGGCAGGCCCATCCGCTTTCCCTCGTCGCACAGGAGCGGAAGCCCGCGTGTCCCGTCGAGGAGCTGGAGGAAGCTGCCCGTCGCCGTGTCCACAGGACCGAGCACCAAGGCGTGCGCGGGCGCCACGCCGAACTGGATCGTGTTCAGATCGCGCCAACCGCGCCGCAACGCGGGTTTCAAGATCGGATGCATGGCCGTCCCCCGTGGTCGTCCGGCGCTGTCGGTCCCCGCCCACATCGCCGCTTGACAGCCAGAATGCCCGGCCCGGCCGACAGCCGCCGAGCGTTGTCCACAGGCAGGGGGTATTCGTCGTACTAATCGATCGGACGGGGATCGATACCCCGCCGAACCGTCCCGGGGGCGGGACTTCCCCCATGCCCAGCGGGTAACGTCGGGGCGTGCCCGCCGACCCACTGCACCGCGCCGGAAACCCGCAGCGCAGCATGACCAGCCCGCCGTCACCCGGCTCGGGGGCGAGCGCGGTCGAGGTCAGACGGAGCGCCCGCCGCCGCAGAACGGTCTCCGCGTACCGAGAGGGCGATCGCACCGTCGTGCTCATCCCCGCCCGCATGTCCGAGGCCGAGGAACAGCGCTGGGTCAACGTCATGCTCGACAAGCTCGCGGCCCAGGAGAGCAAGCGGGTCCTGGGCGACGCGGAGCTGTCCGAGCGTGCCGAGCGCCTCTCCGAGCAGTACTTCGACGGCCGGGCCAGGCCCACGTCCGTTCGCTGGGTCACGAACCAGAACACCCGGTGGGGCTCGTGCACCCCGTCCGAAGGCAGCATCCGCCTTTCGCACCGGCTGCAGGGCATGCCCGAGTACGTCGTCGACTACGTCCTCGTCCACGAGCTCGCGCATCTCCTGGTCCCCGGCCACGGGCCCAACTTCTGGCAGCTCCTCGAGGCGTATCCCCGGACGGAGCGGGCGCGCGGGTACCTCGAAGGTGTGGTCGCCGCCGACCGGCTTCCCCACCTGCCCGCCGCCCGCGACGAGTGAACTTCCGCCGCACCGCGCGGTTGTGTACCGGGTCTGTACCGGCTTGGTTCGTTGTCGGACTTTGCGGTTAGCCTGACGCGACGCATTTACATTCGGGATGGGGGACGGTCGTTACGTATGGCCAGGGAATTCCAACGCGGCCACAAGGCCAAGATCAGTGACCTCACCGCGGGCACCGATCTGTACGTAGGCGTGCAGATCTCCGCCCCCGGACTGAGCTTCGACATCAGTTGCTTCGGCCTGGACGCGGACGAGCGCCTCTCGGACGACAGTTACTTCATCTTCTTCAACCAGCCGAAGTCGCCCGAGGAGTCCATCCAGCTCCTCGGCGAGCAGGCCGGCGACACGGAGTCCTTCCGGGTCACGCTCGACCGGATACCGCCCCAGATCAAGAAGCTGTCGTTCACCGCGACGATCGACGGCGCCGGGCAGATGTCGCAGGTCGCACCCGGCTACATCCGGATCGTGGCCGGTGGCGAGGAAGTGGCCCGCTACTCCTTCAACGGCGCGGAGTTCTCCACGGAACGTGCCGTGATGCTGGGCGACTTCTACCTGAAGGACGTCTGGCGTTTCGCCGCGATCGGGCAGGGCTTCGACGGCGGTCTCGACGCGCTCCTGAAGAACTTCGGCGGCGAGGTCGCCGAGGAGGAGCCCGCGCCGCAGGCACCGCAGGCCACCGGCGCCCCGTCCTTCGCGCCGCCCGCCCAGGCCGCGGCCCCGCCCGCGTTCGGCGCCCCCGCGGCACCCGCGCAGACCTCTGCACCGGCGCCCGCTCCCGCTCCCGCCCCGGCCCAGAACTTCGCGCCCCCGCAGGGTGCCGTTCCGCCGCCGGCCCCGGCCCCCGCGGACCCGTCGGTGCACGCGGCGCAGACCATCGTGGCGCCGCTGAACCAGCCGCACAGCCAGCCGCAGGGCGGCACGGTTCCGCCCCCGCCGGCCCCCGCGCCGTACGGCCAGCCCGGCCAGCAGCCGCAGTTCGGCCAGGTCCCCGGCCAGTCGGCGCCCCCGCCGCCCGGTTACGGCCAGCAGCCCAGCGCTCCGCTGCCTCCCGGCTACGGCCAGCAGCCCCCCGGCCAGTTCCCCGGTCAGCCCGCGGCCCCGTCCCCGTACGGAGCAGGCGTCCCCCAGGGCTCCGCCCAGGGCGGCGGCGTGTCCGCGGCCCTCGCGGCGTACCGCGAGGCGCCCACCGGGCAGCGCTGGACGCAGCAGAACGAGAAGCTGGTCCGCGTCGACCTCGGCGTCAGCGAGCAGGCCGTGCTCGCCCGGCAGGGCAGCATGGTGCTCTACCAGGGCAAGGTCGAATTCAGCTACAAGGGCGCGGGCTTCGCGGGCCGCGTCGTGGGCAACTCGACCGGCCAGGAGATGCAGCTGATGCGCTGCTCCGGCCGCGGCCAGGTCTTCCTCGCCGAGGAAGCCACGCATCTGCACCCCATCGAGCTCCAGGGGGACGCGATCTGCGTCTCCGCGGAGAACGTCCTCGCGTTCGACGAGTCGCTCCAGCACGAGGTGCGCAGGATCGAGGGCCACGGCATCCCCGGTGGCGCGCTGTTCGTGATGCAGTTCCAGGGCACCGGCACGGTCGTCGTCAAGACGCACGGATTGCCCGTCGTCCTGCCCGTCACGCCGACGACGTTCGCCGACTGCCACGCCGTGGTCGCCTGGTCGGCGGCGGCCCAGGCGATCGTCTCCAGCCAGGTGCGGCTGCGCAGCAACGCGTATGCGGGCTCCACGGGGGAGAGCGTGAACCTCCAGTTCCGGGGCGCGCCCGGCAACTTCATCATCGTCCAGCCGTTCGAGGTCTGAGGGAGCCCGTCATGAATCAGCAACTCTCGGGCTTCGCCCCGGCACCGGTCGCGGCCCGCATGGAGAACCACGGCAGCCACATGCTCAAGGTGGCCATGCAGACCGGCAATGACCTCCTCGCCCGCGTGGGCTCGATGGTCGCCTACGAAGGGTTCGTGCAGTACGAGCCCAATCCGCCCGCCGTGCGCCAGATCGCGCGGGAGTGGATGACCGGCGAGGGAGCACCTCTGATGAAGTGCTCCGGAGACGGCCTGCTCTATCTCGCCGACTACGGAGCCGACGTCGTCGTCATCAATCTGGCGGGCGACTCGCTCTCGGTGAACGGCACGAACCTCCTCGCTTTCGACACCTCCCTCCAGTGGGGCGTCGAGCGGGTCAAGGGAATGGCCAAGTTCGCCGGGCAGGGCCTGTGGAACGTCAAGGTCTCCGGCCAGGGATGGGTCGCGCTGACCTCCCGCGGCACCCCGATCGTCGTCGACTGCGGTCGCGGCGACGACGAGACGTACGTCGACCCGGACGCCCTGATCGCCTGGTCCCCGAACCTGAAGGTGAAGGGCAAGCGCAGCTTCAAGGCCGGTTCCCTCATCGGGCGCGGCAGCGGTGAGGCCTACCAGATGGGCTTCTCCGGGGAGGGCATCGTCGTCGTACAGCCCAGCGAGGACAGCACCGATCGTCTCCGGGCCCGGGGCTGAGGGGGAGCAGGACACCATGCAGAGCTCACTTTTCGCGCACACCGAGCAGCAGACTCAGGAGCGCTACACCGTCCAGAACCCGCAGCTGCTGCGGGTGGCCCTCGAAGGCCACGACGACATCCTGGCCCGCAAGGGCGCCATGGTCGCCTACCAGGGGCTGGTCGAGTTCGACGCCGAGTACCAGAGCCAGGGCAACCAGCGGGCCCGCGCGCACACCGGCGAGGGTCTCGACCTCATGCGCTGCCACGGCCGGGGCACGGTCTATCTCGCCAACCTCGCCCAGTACATCCACGTGGTGGATGTGGACCAGGACGGTCTGACCGTGGACAGCAGCTATGTCCTCGCGCTCGACTCGTCGCTGACCCACCAGGTCATCGCCGTGGACAGCCAGTACGGCATCTCCGGCTCGGGCAAGTACCAGCTCAACATCACGGGTCGCGGCAAGGTCGCCCTGATGACCTCGGGCCAGCCGCTGATGCTGCAGGTCACGCCTGACCAGTACGTGAACGCCGACGCCGACGCCATCGTCGCCTGGTCCAACGGCCTGCGGGTGCAGATGCAGGCGCAGACGCACTCGTCGGGCGTGTGGCGGCGCCGCGGCAACACCGGTGAGGGCTGGGAGCTCAGCTTCATGGGCCAGGGCTACGCCCTCGTCCAGCCGAGCGAGATGCTGCCGCCCCAGAACGCGGTCATCGGGCAGGGCGCCAGGGCTCAGTACGGCATGGGCCAGCAGGGCGCTCGGGGGCAGAACCAGGGCAACGTCTGGAGCTAGCCGCTACGCGGGGGGCGTGAGCAGTGACAGGGCTGTGGGGAACTGCGGGCCGGCCTCGGCTGGTCGCGCAGTTCCCCGCGCCCCTTCGGGGCGCCCCCAGGGCGTGCTCTTAAAGCCGCGCCCTCGTTGCTTCCATCAGGCGTACGACCGACGTGTCCGCCACGGCTGCCACCTCGTCGTACGCGAACCAGCGCAGGTCCAGGGACTCGTCGCTGATCGCCTCGATCGCTCCGGAGGGGGCGAGCGCCGCGTACTGCACGTCCAGGTGCTGCGTGCACGGACCGGGGATCGGATGCCGGTCCAGGCGCACCGGGCCGCCCGGCAGGAGCGTGAGGCCGGGGATCCCGGACTCCTCCGTCGCCTCGCGCAGCGCGGCCTCGGCCAGCGAGGCGTCGCCCGGCTCGCAGTGACCGCCCATCTGGAGCCACATCTGCAGCTTCTTGTGCAGGGTGAGCAGCACGCGCCCGCGCGAGGGGTCGATCACCAGCGCGCTCGCCGTCACATGGCCGTCCGTGCAGGCCTTCCACATGCCGTCATCGGGATGGGCGGCGAGATGGTCCAGGTAGTACTGGCGCAGCTCTTCCTGGTCCTCGTAGCCCTTCAGTACGAGGACCGCGTCGTCATACAGGCTCACTTCTCGCTGTCGCCCTTGTCGTCGCTGTTGTCGCCGGCGTCGTTCTCGGCCTCGGTGTCCTTCTTGAGGTCCGGCTTGGCGGAGCCGCCCGCCGCCTCGCCGAGCATCTTGTCCAGCTCGGAGAAGTCCACCGGCTCGTGGTGCACGAAGCCGTCCGGGTCGTCCAGGTCCGATGCCGTAGGCAGCATGTCCGGGTGCGCCCACAGGCCGTCACGTCCGTCCACGCCACGCGCGTCCGTGAGCGAGGCCCACAGGCGCGAGGCGTCCCGCAGCCTGCGCGGGCGCAGCTCCAGGCCGATGAGCGTGGCGAAGGTCTGCTCCGCGGGGCCGCCCGTCGCGCGGCGGCGGCGCAGCGTCTCGCGGAGGGCGTCGGCGGACGACAGGCGGGGTTTGGCCGCCGCGTGGACGACCGCGTCCACCCAGCCCTCGACGAGCGCGAGAGCCGTCTCCAGGCGCGCCAGAGCGGCCTTCTGCGCGGGAGTGTCCTCGGGCTGGAACATGCCCTGCTGGAGCGCTTCCTGCAGCTGCTCGGGATTCTGCGGGTCGAGCTGGCCGACCACGTCCTCCAGCTTGGCCGTGTCGACCTTGATGCCGCGGGCGTAGCCCTCGACCGCGCCGAACAGGTGCGAGCGCAGCCACGGCACGTGGGCGAAGAGCCGCTGGTGGGCGGCCTCGCGCAGCGCCAGGTAGAGCCGGACCTCCTCCTGGGAGATGCCCAGGTCCTTGCCGAAGGCCTCGACGTTCACCGGAAGCAGGGCGGCCTTGCCGGCCGGGCCGAGCGGCAGGCCGATGTCGGTGGAGCCGACGACCTCGCCCGCGAGCACGCCCACGGCCTGGCCGATCTGCTGGCCGAACATGGCGCCGCCCATGGAGCGCATCATCCCGATCAGCGGGCCGGCCATGGCCTGCATCTCCTCGGGCAGTACGTCACCCATGGCGAGGCCGACGCGCTCGGCGACCGGGTCGACCAGTTCCTTCCACACCGGGAGGGTCGCCTCGACCCACTCGGCGCGGCTCCAGGCCACGGCCACGCCCGAGCCGGAGGGCAGCGACGTCGCGTCGTCGAGCCACAGGTCGGCGAGGCGGACGGCCTCCTCGACAGCGGCGCGCTCCGTGGGGCCGACGCTGGAGTCCTTGGTGCCGTCGGGCGTGCCCTGGGAGACGGTCTGGCGGGCGATGTCCTTGGCCATGTCCCAGTTCACCGGGCCGCCCTCGTAACTGAGCATCTGGCCGAGCTGCTGGAACGCGGCGCCCAGGTCGTTCGGATTCATCGAACCGAACATCGCGGCGAAGGGATTGTCACCGCCCTGTCCGCCGGGACCGCCCGCGCCGGGCAGGCCTCCGAAGCCGAACGGGTTCCCAGGGCCACCACCTGCACCCTGTCCCCCTCCGGGGCTGTCCTTCTTCTTGCCCTCGTCGCCGTTCTCCGGCTCCTCCGGCGGAAGGCCGAATCCGAATGGGGTGTCACTCACGGGATTCCTCGGCTCGTCAGGCCGCCGGTAATGTTCCGGCGGCGGCTGCCCTACAACACCACCCAGCGTAGACACCGTGACGGGATAGGGCCTCAGTGCTCCGCCGACTCAAGGCCTGCGGCAGGATGGATGCCACCTGGTACGTACGCGTCATTCGCGTATCTACTGAAGACAACCGCTGGAGACGCCTGGTGAGTTCCCCAGATCCACAGGTTCGCGCAGCGCGAAACCTTTCTACTCCGGCCCCCGTGCGCGGGCCCGTGGTCGCCGTCACCGGCGCCGCGTCGGGCGTGGGCGCGCTGCTGACCGAGCGCCTGGCCGCGTCCGAGGAGATCAAGCAGGTCGTTGCCATCGACGAGCGGCGGGGCGAGTGCGCCCAGGCCCAGTGGCACATCCTGGACGTCAGGGACCCGGCCATCGCCGAGAAGCTGCGGGGCGCGGACGTCGTGGTCCACCTCGCGCTCGATCTCGACCTGGAGACCGACGCCGCCGCCCGTACCGCGTACAACGTACGCGGTACGCAGACCGTCCTCACGGCCGCCGCGGCGGCCGGTGTCCACCGCGTCGTGCTCTGCACGTCGGCGATGGTCTACGGAGCGCTGTCCGACAACGAACTGCCCCTCTCCGAAGACGCCGAACTGCGCGCGACCGCGGAGGCGACCGGTGTCGGCGACCTCCTGGAGGTCGAGCGCCTCGCCCGCCGCGCACCCCGTGCGCACCCCGGTTTGAACGTCACCGTGGTGCGCCCCGCGATCCTGGTGGGCGGCACGGACACCGCCCTGACGCGCTACTTCGAGTCGCCCCGGCTGCTCGTGGTGGCGGGCTCGCGCCCGGCCTGGCAGTTCTGCCACGTCGAGGACCTGTGCAGCGCCCTGGAGTACGCCGTCCTGGAGAAGGTCGACGGGGAGCTGGCCGTCGGCTGCGACGGCTGGCTGGAGCAGGAAGAGGTCGAGGAGCTCAGCGAGATCCGGCGCATGGAGCTGCCCTCCACGGTGGCCCTCGGCGCCGCGGCCCGGCTGCACCGGATCGGTCTCACCCCGTCGCCGGCCGGCGACCTCGCGTACACGATGTACCCGTGGGTGGTCAGCGTCAGCAGGCTGCACGACGCGGGCTGGCGGCCGCAGTGGACCAACGAGGAGGTCCTCGCGGAGCTGCTCGAAGAGGTCGCAGGGCGCCGGACCGTGGCGGGACGCAGGCTCGGGCGCAAGGACGCGACGGCCGCGGGCGCCGCCGGTGCGACGGTCGCTCTGCTGGGTGCGGCCGCGGTGGTGCGGCGCGCCCGGAAGGCGCGGCGCCGGATCTGACACCCCCGGAGCCCCCGGCGCCTGTAGAGAGCTCCAAAGCGGCACGCGCGCGTGCCGGGCGAAAGCGCTATTCCGTGATGTCCGTGCCGTGCGGCACCATGGCCGCATGGCACGCACCACGAACGACCACCCCGGCGAGCAGGCCGCACAGGACCCCATCCGGCTCCTGGCGATCCGTGACGCACCGCTCTCGCTGGACGAGGTCTTCCGGGCCGTCGGTGACGACGCGGCGGGTGGCACGGCGCTCTTCGTGGGGACCGTGCGCAATCACGACGGCGGTGTGGACGTCGACGAGCTCGGCTATTCGACCCACCCCACGGCCGAGGCCGAGATGCGCCGGGTGGCCGAGAAGGTCGTCGCCGAATATCCGGTGCGTGCCCTGGCCGCCGTCCACCGCGTCGGCGACCTGGCCGTGGGCGACCTCGCGGTCGTCGTGGCCGTCTCCTGCCCGCACCGCGCGGAGGCCTTCGCCGCCTGCCGCAAGCTGATCGACGACCTCAAGCACGAGGTGCCGATCTGGAAGCACCAGAGGTTCGCCGACGGCAAGGAGGAGTGGGTCGGCGCCTGCTGACCTCCTACCCCCTTTGCCGGGGCAGTTGGAGCAACAGCCTCCGGTTGCGTAACCCGACCCCTGGCGTGAGCGTTGTCGCAGCGGATGGTTAATCTGCTGATCAGTCAGTTGCGGTCGCTCAAGGGGTCGGGAGGTCGACATGGCATCACTTGCCTGGTTGCTGATTCCGTTTGCGGCAGCTGTCGGTGCGGGGCTGTGGGCCGCCTTGGCGGCGCGCAACCGCAAGTCCGGCAAGACCGGGGACCACACCGAGCTGAACGGCTACGCGGCCTTCCGCGAGGCGATGGAGAAGTCCCACTCCGGTACCTGAGGCATCGGGCCCCGAAGGCCTCCCAAGGCCCTCTGGGCGCCTCCTGGACCCCGTACGGACTGGCCCCGGCGGTGCACTGACAGGCAGGTCCCGTACTGTCGTTCCATGCCACGCCGCACCGCGACGATGCTCGCCTCCACCCTCATGCTGATCGCGCTGCTCTGCGCCGGAGTGCTCATCAAAGTGCCGTACTCGGAGATGTCCCCGGGTCCCACGGTGAACACCCTCGGCGACCACGGCGGCGAGCCGGTGCTGCAGATCTCCGGCCGCAAGACCTATCCGACGACCGGTCACCTCAACATGACGACGGTCCGGGTCACCAGCGCCGACTACAACATGAACATCGCCGAGGCCGTGTACGGGTGGCTGGCCCACGACAACATCGTGGTGCCGCACGACACCCTCTACCCGGACGGCAAGACCGAGCAGCAGTCGACCCAGGAGAACGCCGAGGAGTTCAGCCAGTCCCAGGAGAGCGCCAAGGTCGCGGCGTTGCGGGAGCTGGACATCCCGGTGAAGTCCCAGGTGGTCGTCTCCACCGTCTTCAAGGACAGCCCCGCAGAGGGCACGCTCCACGCGGGCGACGTCATCAAGAAGGTCGACGGCACGCCCGTCAAGGAGATGACGGACGTCGCCAAGCTGGTCACCAAGCACAAGCCGGGCCAGGACGTCGTCTTCAGCGTCGTCCCCGTCAAGGAGGCGGCCGCCGCCGAGAAGGCCGGCAAGGAGCCGACCCGGACCGACGACGTCAAGATCACCACGGAGAAGGCGAAGGACGGCCGCGCGATCGTCGGCATCCAGGCGGGCACCGACCACACCTTCCCGTTCACCGTCGACATCAAGCTCGCCGACGTCGGCGGCCCCAGCGCCGGACTGATGTTCGCGCTCGGCATCGTCGACAAGCTGACCCCGAGCGACCTCACCGGCGGCAAGTTCGTGGCCGGTACCGGCACGATCGACGACAAGGGCAAGGTCGGCCCGATCGGCGGCATCGGCATGAAGACGGTCGGCGCGCGCGCCAAGGGCGCCGAGTACTTCCTGACGCCGAAGGACAACTGCGCCACGGCCGCCAAGGACGTCCCGGACGGCCTCACGCTGGTCAAGGTGAACACCATCGACGACGCGGTCGACGCCCTCGGCGACATCCGCAAGGGCGACACCGCGGACCTGCCGCAGTGCACGGCGAAGAAGTAGCGGACGGCAGGACGCGGGTGGGGGCGCCCCGAGG
>NZ_JBHUZJ010000050.1:0-66124 GCF_042667685.1 Streptomyces sp. NPDC057302
GGCCCCCGGCTGCCCTCAGTGATTGCGCGGGAACCCCAGGTCCACGCCCTCCGGCGCGTCCGACGGGTCGGGCCAGCGGGTGGTGACCACCTTGCCGCGGGTGTAGAAGTGCGTCCCGTCATTTCCGTAGATGTGGTGATCCCCGAAGAGCGAATCCTTCCAGCCACCGAAGGAGTGGTAGCCGACCGGCACCGGGATCGGCACGTTCACGCCGACCATGCCCGCCTCGATCTCCAGCTGGAAGCGCCGCGCGGCGCCGCCGTCACGCGTGAAGATCGCGGTGCCGTTGCCGAAGGGCGACGCGTTCATCAGCGCCACGCCCTCCTCGTACGTGTCGACCCGCAGCACGCACAGCACGGGGCCGAAGATCTCGTCCTTGTACGCGTTCGCCGTCACCGGTACGCGGTCCAGGAGCGAGAGGCCGATCCAGTGGCCGTCCTCGAAGCCGTCGACCGTGTGGCCGGTGCCGTCCAGGACGACCTCGCAGCCCTCGGCGGCAGCGCCCGTCACGTACGAAGCGACCTTGTCGCGGTGGGCCGCCGTGATCAGCGGGCCCATCTCCGAGGTGGGGTCGTTGCCGGGGCCGATCTTGATCTTCTCGGCCCGCTCCTTGATCTTCGCGACGAGCTCGTCGCCGATCACACCGACCGCGACCACGGCCGAGATGGCCATGCAGCGCTCGCCCGCGGAGCCGTACGCCGCCGAGACGGCCGCGTCGGCCGCCGCGTCGAGGTCGGCGTCGGGCAGGACCAGCATGTGGTTCTTGGCGCCGCCGAGCGCCTGGACGCGCTTGCCGTTGGCGGTCGCGGTGGTGTGGATGTGGCGGGCGATCGGCGTGGAGCCGACGAAGGAGACGGCCGCCACGTCCGGGTGCGAGAGCAGCCGGTCGACGGCCACCTTGTCGCCGTGCAGGACGTTGAAGACGCCGTCGGGGAGCCCGGCCTCGGAGAGCAGCTCCGCGATCTTCATCGCGGCCGAGGGGTCCTTCTCCGAGGGCTTCAGCACGAAGGTGTTGCCGCACGCGATGGCCAGCGGGAACATCCACATCGGCACCATGGCCGGGAAGTTGAACGGCGTGATGCCCGCGACGACGCCGAGCGGCTGGCGGATGGACGCGACGTCCACGCGCGAGGCCACCTCCGTCGACAGCTCGCCCTTGAGCTGGACCGTGATCCCGCAGGCGAGGTCCACGATCTCCAGGCCGCGGGCGACCTCGCCGAGCGCGTCCGAGTGCACCTTGCCGTGCTCGGCGGTGATCAGCTCGGCGATCGCGTCACGGTTGGCGTCGAGCAGCGCGCGGAAGGCGAAGAGGATCGAGGTGCGCTTGGCCAGGGACGACTTGCCCCACGTGGCGTACGCCTCGCGCGCGGAGGCGACGGCGGCGTCGACCTCGTCCACCGAAGCGAAGGCGACCTGCGTGGTGACGGCGCCGGTCGCGGGGTCGGTGACCGGACCGTACGTACCCGACACACCCGCAGCACGCTCAACGGGCTTTCCACCAATCCAGTGATTGACGGTCTTCGTCATGACAAGCATCCCTACTCTCACAGGTGGCGGCGTCGGGCTGAGACGTGCCGGTCGTACTCTTTCCTGGCCTTGATCGCCGACGGTCGGTCCGCGGTCTCGGCCACGGGCACATCCCACCACGCCTGCGCCGGGGGCGGGGGCGACACTGTGTCTGCCGTTTCCGTCTCCACGTAGACACATGTGGGACCGTCCGCCGCTCGCGCCCCGGCAAGAGCATCGCGCAGGTCAGCCACTGTTTTGGCGCGCATCACACGCATCCCGAGCGAGGCCGCGTTGGCCGCGAGATCGACGGGCAGCGGGGCGCCCGTGTACGTCCCGTCCGCCGCCCGGAAGCGGTAGGCGGTGCCGAACCGCTCGGCGCCCACGGACTCGGAGAGCCCGCCGATGGACGCGTACCCGTGGTTCTGCAGGATCACGACCTTGATCGGGATGTTCTCCTGGACGGCGGTGACGATTTCGGTGGGCATCATCAGATACGTCCCGTCGCCGACCAGCGCCCAGACGGGACGCTCGGGCGCCGCCATCGCGACGCCGATCGAGGCGGGGATCTCGTATCCCATGCAGGAGTAGCCGTATTCGACGTGGTACTGCCGGGGCGAGCGCGCCCTCCACAGCTTGTGGAGATCTCCGGGGAGGGACCCGGCCGCGTTGATGACCACGTCCTCGTCCGTCACCAACTCATCCAGCAGGCCGAGGACTTGGAGCTGCGTGGGCCGTACGTCGGGTTCGTCGGCCGCGTATGCGGCGTCCACGCGCTGCTCCCAGCGCACCTTGTCCTCCGTGTACTCGGCGACGTACGCGGGCGGCACCCGCCACCCCTCCAGGGCTCCGGTCAGCGCCTCCAGGCCCGCGCGCGCGTCCGCGACCAGGGGCGCGCCCGCCATCTTGTGGCCGTCGAACGCGGTGATGTTCAGGTTCAGGAAGCGGACCTCCGGCTCGGCGAAGAGCGTGCCCGATGCCGTGGTGAAGTCGCTGTAGCGGGTGCCGACGCCGATCACCAGGTCGGCGGTGCGGGCGAGTTCGTCGGCGGTGGCCGTGCCCGTGTGCCCGATGCCGCCGACGTCCGCCGGGTGGTCGAACCGCAGGGACCCCTTGCCCGCCTGGGTGGAGGCGACGGGGATCCCGGTCGCGTCCGCGAGGTCCCGCAGCGCGTCCTCGGCGGCGCTGTGGTGGACTCCGCCGCCCGCGACGATCAGCGGACGCCGCGCCTCGCGCACGGCCCTCGCGGCGGCGGCCAGTTCCCGCGGATCGGGCGCCTGACGGCGTACGCCCCAGACCCTCTCCGCGAAGAACTCCTCCGGCCAGTCGAAGCCTTCCGCCTGCACGTCCTGCGGGAGCGCGAGCGTGACGGCGCCGGTGGCGGCCGGGTCGGTCAGCACGCGCATCGCGGCGAGCGCGGCCGGGATCAGGGCCTCGGGGCGGGTGACCCGGTCGAAGTACTTCGAGACCGGGCGCAGGCAGTCGTTGACCGACACATCGCCCGCGTACGGGACTTCGAGCTGCTGGAGCACCGGGTCGGCGGGGCGGGTCGCGAAGGTGTCGCCGGGCAGCAGGAGCACCGGGAGGTGGTTGACGGTCGCGAGCGCGGCTCCGGTGACGAGGTTGGTCGCCCCGGGGCCGATGGACGTGGTGACGGCGTGCGTGGACAGGCGGCCCGACTGGCGGGCGTACCCGACGGCCGCGTGCACCATGGCCTGTTCGTTGCGGCCCTGGTGGAAGGGCATGGCGTCGCCGTACTCCAGGAGTGCCTGGCCGATGCCCGCCACATTGCCGTGGCCGAAGATGCCCCAGGTGGCGCCGATGAGCCGCTGCCGCTCGCCGTCGCGTTCGGTGAACTGCCGGGACAGGAAGCGGACGAGGGCCTGCGCGGTGGTCAGCCTGATCGAGCTCATCGAATTGCCTCCGCCGTCATCGATTTCCCTTTGCCGTCATCGGTACCCTTCCGTGTGGTCGGGGTGGAAGCAGATCCGCCACTCCCGCTCGTCGCCGGGGCCTGCCATCACGTTCAGGTAGTACATGCTGTGCCCCGGCTGGGCGATCGACGGGCCGTGCCAGCCGTCGGGGACGAGCACGGCGTCGCCCGTCCTGACCTCCGCGAGCACGTCCGTGCCGCCGGGACGTGACGGGAAGACCCGCTGGTAGCCGAAGCCTTCCTGACCTCCCTCGCCGGCCTCGATCTCGAAGTAGTAGATCTCTTCGAGCTCGGCCTCGACTCCCGGGCGGTGCTCGTCGTGCTTGTGCGGCGGGTACGAGGACCAGTTGCCACCGGGTGTGATCACCTCGACGGCGATGAGGCGGTCGCAGTCGAAGGCGTCGGCGGAGGCGAAGTTGCGGACCTCGCGGGCGCAGGTGCCGCTGCCGCGGTGCTCGACGGATACCTCCGGCGCGGAGCCGTAGCGGGCGGGGAGTCGACGCTCGCACTTCGCTCCTGCCAGGGCGAAGCGGCCTCCCGCGCCGGAGGCGATCTGGATCTGGGCGTCACGGGGCACGTAGGCGAAGTCACTCACTCCGCTGAACACGCTCCCCCGGCCCAGCAGTTCGATGATCTCGTCTTCCGCGTGCACCGTACAGCCGCCGGTCAGCGGGAGCACGATCCATTCACTCTCTCCGGTGGCGAAGGAGTGCGTGGCGCCGGGTTCGATGTCGACCACGCGCAGTGCGGAATAGACCAGACCGGACCGCTTTGGATCGAGTTCAAGGGCGTACGGCCCCTCGGCCGCGCCGCCCTTCGGTACGTACGTCATGTGGCCCTCCAGCTCATATGGCCCTCCTACAGCAGTCCGACGGCGGTGTCGACGGCGCCCGCCACGTCGCCGTCCGCCGGGTACAGCAGCGTGCGCCCGGCCACGAGCCCGTGCACGGTGGGCAGTTGCAGTGCGCCCCGCCACTTCTCGTACGCGGCGTCGCTGTCGTCGCCGAGGTCGCCCCCGAGAAGGACGGCGGGCAGCGTCGAAGCCTCCATGACGCGCGCCATGTCGTCCGGATTCTCGGTCACCGGGACCTTCAGCCAGGTGTACGCCGATGTCCCGGCGAGCCCCGAGGCGATGGCGATGGACATCGTGACGGCCTCGGCGCTCAGGTCGTTGCGCGGCGGCCCGCCCTCGGGGGCCCGGCGGCAGAGGAACGGCTCGACGAAGACGGGCAGCTTCCTCGCCGCCATGGCGTCGATCGCGCGGGCACTGGAGTGCAGGGTGGTGAGGGAGCCGGGGTCTTCGTGGTCGACGCGCAGCAGGAGCTTCCCCGCGTCGAAGCCGAGCCGGTCGATGTCCTCGGCCCGGTAGCCCGTGAACCGGTCGTCCAGCTCGAACGAGGCGCCCGCGAGCCCGCCCCTGTTCATCGACCCCATGACGACCTTGCCGTCCAGGGCGCCGAGCAGGAGGAGGTCTTCGATGATGTCGGCGGTGGCCAGCACGCCGTCCACGCGGGGGCGCGAGAGCGCGAGGCAGAGCCGCTCCAGGAGGTCCCCGCGGTTGGCCATGGCCAGCTTGTCCCCGCCGACGCCGAGTGCGCCCCGGGCGGGGTGGTCGGCGGCGATGATCATCAGCCGCCCGCTGTCGCCGAGGAGCGAGCGCCGGGGGCGCCGGGCCGCGGCTTCGGCGATGGCTTCGGGGTGCTGGGCCCGGATCCGGACGAGATCCGCGAGGTCAACCATGGGTCACGGCTCCCGGGGTCACGGCTCCCGCGGCGAGCGCCGCCTCGACCTCGTGGGGGAACGGCATCGCGGACGAGCACTCAAGGCGCGAGGCGACGATCGCCCCCGCCGCGTTCGCGTACCGCATGGTCCGCTCCAGCTCCCAGCCCGCGAGCATCCCGTGGCACAGCGCCCCGCCGAAGGCGTCCCCGGCCCCGAGGCCGTTGAGCACCGTCACGGGCAGCGGCGGCAGCTCGACCGCCTCGCCCGCGCCGTTCATCGCGAGCACCCCCTTGGGGCCCTGCTTGACCACGGCGAGTTCGACACCGGCCGCCAGCAACGCGCGGGCGGCGGCGAGGGGTTCACGCTCACCGGTGGCGATCTCGACCTCGTCCACGTTGCCCACCGCGACGGTGGCCTGTGCGAGCGCCTGGGCGTAGAACTCCCTGGCCTGCTCGGCCCGCTCCCAGAACATCGGCCGCCAGTCGAGGTCGAAGACGGTGAGCCCGGCCTTCGCCCGCCGCCGCAGCGCGGCAAGCGTCGCCGACCTGCTGGGCTCCGCGCAGAGCCCCGTACCCGTCATCCAGAAGACCCGCGCGGAGGCGATCGCGCCGAGGTCGAGCTCCGCCTCGTACATCTCCAGGTCGGGCGCCTTCGGCCGGCGGTAGAAGTAGAGCGGGAAGTCGTCCGGCGGGAAGATCTCGCAGAAGGTCACCGGGGTCGGGAGGCCCGCGACGCCGCTCACCCACCGGTCGTCGACCCCGAACTGCCGCAGCTCCCGGTGCAGATAGTCGCCGAAGGGGTCCTCGCCGGTGCGGGTGACGACCGCGACCCGGCGGCCGAGCCGCGCGGCGGCGACGGCGACGTTCGACGCCGAGCCGCCCAGGAACTTGCCGAACGTGCTGACATCGGCGAGCGGCACCCCGGCCTGCAGGGGGTAGAGATCCACCCCGATCCGGCCCATCGTGATCACGTCGTACGGATCGGTCACCCTGCACTCCTCCTCGGCATCGCCCCCTCGGACCACCCCTAGGTCTATTCCGCCCGACGAACCCTGTCAACACATTGTCCTTACATTCGGACTAATCCTTGACACCGCTCCGCGGCACCCTGAAAGCTGGCGGGCATGACGACGCTGTCACGCATCCGCATCGGCTCCGCACCCGACTCGTGGGGCGTGTGGTTCCCCGAGGATCCGGGCCAGGTCCCCTGGAGCCGCTTCCTCGACGAGGTCGCCGACTCCGGCTACGAGTGGATCGAGCTCGGTCCGTACGGCTACCTGCCCAGCGACCCGGCCGTACTCACCGCCGAGACGCAGAGGCGCGGCCTGAAGGTGTCGGCGGGAACGGTCTTCACGGGCCTGCACCACGGACCCTCCGTCTGGGACAAGACGTGGGCCCATGTGGCCGACAACGCCGCGCTCGCGCAGGCGATGGGCGCCGAGCACCTCGTCGTGATCCCGTCCTTCTGGCGCGACGACAAGACCGGCCAGGTCCTGGAGGACCGCACGCTCACCCCGGAGCAGTGGCGCCAGCTCACGCTCCAGACCGAGCGGCTGGCGTACGAGGTGCGCGAGCGCTACGGCCTGCGCGTGGTCGTCCATCCGCACGCCGACACGCACATCGACGACGAGCGGAACGTCACCCGCTTCCTGGACGCGACCGACTCCGGCCTCGTCTCGCTCTGCCTGGACACGGGCCACTACGCCTACTGCGGCGGCGACAACGTCAAGCTGATCGAGACGTACGGCGAGCGCATCGGCTATCTGCACCTCAAGCAGGTCGACCCGGCCGTCCTGGCCGAAGTGCGCGCCCAGGAGATGCCGTTCGGGCCCGCCGTGGCCCGTGGCGTGATGTGCGAGCCGCCGACCGGGGTGCCCGCGATCGAGCCGGTCCTCGCGGCGGCCCAGAAGCTGGGCGTCGACCTGTTCGCCATCGTCGAGCAGGACATGTACCCGTGCCCCCCGGACAAGCCCCTGCCCATCGCCCGCCGCACCCGCTCGTTCCTGCGCTCCTGCGGGGCCTGAGCTCCCCGCCACGGACGCGGTGGTGACGCGGTGGCGATGCCTGCGGCCCCATGCATCACAACCGTCACAAACAACCTCCTTCTGTCACACATGTCCCGCCTACGCGGGTCTTCCGTCACAGCCAGTCGACAACAGCCTCCGTGCGCTCACTCCCTGTCGTTCAGCGGGCACAGGCTGAGTGATCGCCAGCGTCGCGCCGCAGCTCCCCCGACGGCTCTCCCCGAGCCGCCCCTGCGGCGCCCGCAGGGAGGTGCCACTGATGACCGACCGAAGGCTCTGGTCGTACAAGGACATCGCCGCACACATCCGGGTGCAGCCCGACACCGTGCGCTCCTACCGGAAGCACGGGCTGCTTCCCGACCCCGACCACGTGGAGGCCGGGAAGCCCTACTGGTACGCGGACACGATCCGCGCCTGGGTCGCCGCCAGACCCCGCAACCGGGGGCGGTGAGAGTGGACACCCCTTTGAGGCGTACCCCCTAGGGGTATAGTGTGGTGAGTGTCAGGGGGTCTGCCGGGAACACCGGGACCACTCCTGCACATTACGACGCACGTACAGGCACGCACACCCGCCGCACCCTTCCGAGGAGAAGACATGAGCGCCCACACCGAGCTCCCGCAGGCCGAGGCCGTGACGACCGTGTACGAGGTGACCGGCATGACCTGTGGCCACTGCGAGGGTGCCGTCTCCGGTGAGCTCTCCGAGATCGCCGGCGTCAGCTCCGTGAAGGCGGTGGCCGCCACCGGCCAGGTGACCGTAGTCTCCGACGCCCCGCTCGACGAGGCCGCGGTCCGCGCCGCGGTCGACGAGGCGGGCTACGAACTCGTCGGCGTCAGCAAGGCCTGACTCTCCCCCTGCCGGGTACCCCGGGCCCTGTGACGCCGTCACAGGGCCCACGGCCGCTTCACCCCAGACGTACGAAAGAGCCATGAACGAAGTCGAACTCGCCGTCGGCGGGATGACCTGCGCCTCCTGCTCCGCCCGCATCGAGAAGAAACTGAACCGCGTGGAGGGCGTGAGCGCGTCGGTCAACCTCGCCACGGAGAAGGCGAAGGTCTCGTACGCGGACGGGGTCGAGGTCGCGCAGTTGATCGCGACGGTCGAGAAGCTGGGCTACAGCGCGCACGAGATCGTCCCCGCTCCCCCGGAGCCGGCCGCGACGGATCCGGCCACGACCGAGCCGGGCACGCCGGTCACCACCGCCGACATCACCGAGCCCGACACACTCCGTCAGCGCCTCGTCGTCTCGGCGGTGCTCTCGCTGCCCGTCGTCCTGCTCGCGATGATCCCTCCGCTCCAGTTCGACAACTGGCAGTGGCTCTCGCTGACCCTGGCCGCGCCCGTCGTCGTCTGGGGCGGCCTCCCCTTCCACAAGGCCGCGGCCACGAACCTGCGGCACGGCGCCGCGACCATGGACACCCTGGTGTCGGTGGGCACGCTCGCCGCGTTCGGCTGGTCGCTGTGGGCGCTCTTCCTCGGGGACGCGGGGATGCCGGGGATGCGGCACGGCTTCACGTTCACCGTCTCGCGCGCCGACGCCGCCTCGACGCTCTATCTCGAAGTCGCCGCGGGCGTCGTCACGTTCATCCTGCTCGGGCGCTGGCTGGAGGCCCGCTCGAAGCGGAAGGCGGGCGCGGCCCTGCGCGCCCTGCTCGAACTGGGCGCCAGGGACGCGGCCGTGCTGCGGGGCGGCGCGGAGGTCCGCGTCCCGGTCGCGCGTCTCGTGGTCGGCGACCGTTTCGTCGTACGTCCCGGGGAGACCGTCGCGACCGACGGCACCGTCACCGAAGGCGCGTCCGCGGTCGACGTCTCGATGCTGACCGGTGAGTCCGTCCCGGTGGACGTGACCGAGGGCGACACGGTGACCGGGGCGACCACGAACGTCTCGGGGCGGCTCGTCGTCGAGGCCACGCGCGTGGGCGCCGACACCCAACTGGCCAGGATGGCAAGGCTCGTCGAGGACGCCCAGACCGGCAAGGCCCAGGTGCAGCGCCTCGCCGACCGGATCGCCGGGATCTTCGTGCCGGTCGTCCTGATGATCGCGACCGCCACGCTCGGCGGCTGGCTCGGCGCCACGGGCGACGCGACCGCCGCCTTCACCGCGGCCGTCGCCGTCCTGATCATCGCCTGCCCGTGCGCCCTGGGCCTGGCGACGCCGACCGCCCTGATGGTCGGCACGGGGCGCGGCGCGCAGCTCGGCATCCTCATCAAGGGCCCCGAGGTCCTGGAGTCCACGCGCCGGGTGGACACCGTGGTCCTGGACAAGACCGGGACGGTGACGACGGGGCGCATGACGCTGCGGGACGTGTACGTGGCCGGGGAGACCGAGGAGAAGCAGCTGCTGCGGCTCGCGGGGGCCCTGGAGCACGCCTCCGAGCATCCCGTGGCGCGGGCGGTCGCGGCGGGCGCCGCCGCCGAGTTGGGGCTTCCTGTGGGCGCCCTGCCCGCCGTGGAGGGGTTCGGGAACGTCGCCGGGTCCGGCGTGCGCGGCACGGTGGAAGGGCACGCGGTGCTCGTGGGACGCGAGCGGCTGCTCGCGGACGCGGGGACCGAGGGGCTCGCCCCGGTGGCCGGACTCAGGGCCGAGGCCGAGGCGGCGGGACGTACGGCCGTCCTGGTCGCCTGGGACGGCGTGGCTCGCGGCGTCCTCACCGTCGCCGACACCGTCAAGGACACCAGCGCCGAAGCGGTGCGCGAGCTGCGCGCCCTGGGGCTGACGCCGGTGCTGCTCACCGGGGACAACGAGGCCGTCGCCCGGACGGTGGCGAAGGCCGTCGGCATCGACGCGGACGCCGTGTACGCCGAGGTCCTGCCCGAGGACAAGGCCGATGTCGTACGACGGCTGCGCGGCGAGGGCAAGGTCGTCGCGATGGTCGGGGACGGGGTCAACGACGCCGCGGCGCTCGCCACCGCCGATCTGGGTCTGGCGATGGGCACGGGAACGGACGCGGCCATCGAGGCGAGCGATCTGACGCTGGTGCGCGGGGACTTGCGCGCAGCCGCCGACGCGATCAGGCTCTCCCGTAAGACCCTCGCCACCATCAAGGGCAATCTCTTCTGGGCCTTCGGCTACAACGTGGCCGCGCTGCCGCTGGCCGCGGCCGGACTGCTGAATCCGATGATCGCGGGCGCCGCGATGGCTTTCTCTTCGGTATTCGTCGTCACCAACAGCCTCCGCCTCAGGTCTTTCACATAGACTCTTCACATAGTGGTTGCAGCATTCTCACGCCTGAGTCCCGATCGGCATATCGGGCCTCTTGCGCATGTACAGGACATATGCAAGAGACGCAGATCACAGCGATCCCAACGTAACCATTCGTGGGGTTCGCGAGTCTAAGAGGACGATGCCAGGGACGTCTTGGGGGACGTCTCTAGACATCGGGGACATCTTGGGGGATGTTCCTAGGAATGCGTTGGCCGGGGCACGTGCACCAGGGAGCTTGAGCGGCCCTCCTGGTACGGGTCCCGGCAGATCGCAGTACCACTGGCGCGCTGCCACCACAGACGCCCGGCCGGATCCCGTGGGGGGAATCCGCACCGGGAAACAGGAAAGCGCCCCGACCGTCGACCCGTGGGGGGATCGGCGGCGGGGCGCTTTTCGCTGTCAGCTCCCGGAGAAGGTCAGCGACCCTCGACGGGGACGAAGTCCCGGAGAACCTCACCGGTGTAGATCTGGCGCGGACGCCCGATGCGGGATCCGGGCTCCTTGATCATCTCGTGCCACTGCGCGATCCAGCCCGGAAGGCGGCCGAGCGCGAACAGCACGGTGAACATCTCGGTCGGGAAGCCCATCGCGCGGTAGATGAGGCCCGTGTAGAAGTCCACGTTGGGGTAGAGCTTGCGCTCGACGAAGTAGTCGTCGGCCAGCGCGTGCTCTTCGAGCTTGAGGGCGATGTCAAGCAGCTCGTCGTCCTTGCCGAGAGCCGACAGGACGTCGTGCGCCGCCGCCTTGATGATCTTCGCCCGGGGGTCGAAGTTCTTGTAGACGCGGTGCCCGAAGCCCATGAGCTTCACGCCGTCTTCCTTGTTCTTCACCTTGCGGATGAAGTTGTCGACGTCGCCGCCGTCCTGCTTGATGCCCTCGAGCATCTCCAGGACGGACTGGTTGGCGCCACCGTGCAGCGGACCCCAGAGGGCCGAGATACCGGCGGAGATCGAGGCGAACATGTTCGCCTGCGACGAGCCCACCAGACGCACGGTGGAGGTCGAACAGTTCTGCTCGTGGTCCGCGTGCAGGATCAGGAGCTTGTCCAGCGCGGAGACGACGACCGGGTCCAGGTCGTACTCGGCGGCCGGCACCGAGAACGTCATGCGCAGGAAGTTCTCGACGTAGCCGAGGTCGTTGCGCGGGTAGACGACCGGGTGGCCCACGGACTTCTTGTAGGCGTACGCCGCGATCGTCGGAAGCTTGGCGAGAAGGCGGATCGTCGAGAGGTCGCGCTGCTCCTCGTCGAACGGGTTGTGGCTGTCCTGGTAGAACGTCGACAGCGCGCTGACGACCGACGACAGCATCGCCATCGGGTGGGCGTCACGCGGGAAGCCGTCGTAGAACCGCTTGACGTCCTCGTGCAGCAGCGTGTGCTGCGTGATCTCGTTCTTGAAACTGGCGAGCTCGTCGACCTTCGGCAGTTCGCCGTTGATCAGCAGGTACGCCACCTCGGTGAAGGTGGAGCGCTCGGCCAGCTGCTCGATCGGATAGCCGCGATAGCGCAGGATGCCCTGCTCGCCGTCGAGGTAGGTGATGGCGGATTTATACGCGGCGGTGTTGCCATAGCCGCTGTCCAGGGTCACCAGACCGGTTTGGGCGCGGAGCTTCCCGATGTCGAAGCCCTTGTCGCCGACGGTCGAATCGATCACCGGGTAGGTGTACTCGCCATCGCCGTACCGCAGTACTACAGAGTTGTCGCTCACGTCATCCCTCACCGACGTTGTGCCTCTTCTTCGAGGTGCCCTGACTGTCTCTACCATCCCCCATTTGGCCCTGGAGAGTGCACTCGGGGTCGACCATTGGGCCTATTGGCGGCACTCAGTGCCGCCAACTTACTCATCCTGCCCCCTGTGCCCCGGTTGCGGAAGTGGTGTGTGACCTTTCCTACTCGTTTGATCGATCAAAATTTCGGGGGGTTGATCGGGGGGTTGATCGGGGCGTGGTCCCGGGGGTGGAACCACGTCCTCCGGCGAGCCGGAAGTCCAGGGCCGTACAGCGCCTGCCCGCGGAGACCGTGCGCACCGCCTGTCCGAGAGCCTTGCGCGAACCGACCAGGACGACCAGCTTCTTGGCGCGCGTGACCGCCGTATAGAGCAGATTCCGTTGCAGCATCATCCAGGCCCCCGTGGTCACCGGGATCACCACCGCCGGATACTCGCTGCCCTGGGAGCGGTGGATGGTGACCGCGTACGCATGAGCCAGTTCGTCCAGTTCGTCGAAGTCGTACGCGATCTCCTCGTCCTCGTCCGTCAGGACCGTGAGCCGCTGCTCGTCGGAGTCGAGCGCGGTGACAACTCCGACGGTGCCATTGAAGACGCCGTTCTGCCCCTTCTCGTAGTTGTTGCGGATCTGGGTGACCTTGTCGCCGACGCGGAACACCCGGCCGCCGAAGCGCTTCTCCGGTACGTCCGGTCTGCTGGGGGTGATGGCCTGCTGGAGCAGGCCGTTCAGGTTCCCCGCGCCCGCGGGGCCACGGTGCATGGGCGCGAGCACCTGGACGTCGCGGCGCGGGTCGAGGCCGAACTTGGCCGGGATGCGGTGCGCGGCCACGTCCACCGTGACCCGTCCCGCGTCCTCGGTCTCGTCCTCCACGAAGAGGAAGAAGTCCGTGAGCCCCTGGGTGATGGGCGGCACCCCGGAGTTGATGCGGTGGGCGTTCGTGACGACGCCGGACTGCTTGGCCTGGCGGAAGATGTGGGTGAGCCGGACGGCGGGGACGGGGCTCTGCTCGCTGAGCATGTCGCGCAGGACCTCGCCGGCGCCGACGCTCGGCAACTGGTCCACGTCTCCGACGAACAGGAGATGGGCGCCGGGAGCGACGGCCTTCACCAGCTTGTTGGCCAGGAGCAGGTCCAGCATGGACGCCTCGTCGACCACGACGAGGTCGGCGTCCAGGGGCCGCTCCTTGTCGTACGCGGCGTCTCCGCCCGGCTTGAGCTCCAGGAGGCGGTGGACCGTGGAGGCTTCGGTGCCGGTCAGCTCGGCGAGGCGCTTGGCGGCCCGGCCCGTGGGGGCGGCCAGGACGACCTTGGCCTTCTTGGCGCGGGCCAGCTCCACGATGGACCGGACCGTGAAGGACTTGCCGCAGCCGGGGCCTCCGGTGAGGACGGCGGCCTTCTGCGTCAGGGCGAGCCTGACGGCTGCCTCCTGCTCGGGGGCGAGGTCGGCGCCCGTGCGGGTGGCCAGCCAGGAGAGCGCCTTGTCCCAGTCCACGTCCTGGAAGGCGGGCATGCGGTCGTCGGGGGTCCGCAGGAGGCGCAGGAGCTGGGCGGAGAGGGAGAGTTCCGCGCGGTGGAAGGGGACCAGGTAGACGGCGGTGACGTCTTCTTCGCCGTCGGGGCCGGGGACCCGCTCGCGTACGACGCCTTCCTCCTCCTTGGCCAGCTCGGCGAGGCAGTCGATGACCAGGCCGGTGTCGACCTGGAGGAGCTTGACCGCTTCCGCGATGAGGCGCTCCTCCGGGAGGTAGCAGTTGCCCTGGTCGGTGGACTGGGAGAGCGCGTACTGGAGGCCTGCCTTGACGCGTTCCGGGCTGTCGTGGGGGATGCCGACGGACTGGGCGATGCGGTCCGCGGTGAGGAAGCCGATGCCCCAGACGTCGGCGGCGAGGCGGTAGGGCTCGTTCTTCACTATGGAGATGGAGGCGTCCGCGTACTTCTTGTAGATGCGGACGGCGATGGACGTGGAGACACCCACGCCTTGGAGGAAGACCATCACTTCCTTGATGGCCTTCTGTTCCTCCCAGGCCGCGGCGATCATCTTGGTGCGTTTGGGGCCCAGGCCCGGGACTTCGACCAGGCGCTTGGGCTCCTGCTCGATGATGTCGAGGGTGTCCACGCCGAAGTGGGTGGTGATGCGGTCGGCCATGACGGGGCCGATGCCCTTGATGAGGCCCGAGCCCAGGTAGCGGCGGATGCCTTGGATGGTGGCGGGGAGGATGGTGGTGTAGTTCTCCACCGTGAACTGCTTGCCGTACTGGGAGTGGGAGCCCCAGCGGCCCTCCATGCGGAGGGACTCTCCCACTTGTGCGCCCAGCAGTGCGCCGACGACGGTGAGGAGGTCGCCGGCGCCGCGGCCCGTGTCCACACGGGCGACCGTGTACCCGTTCTCCTCGTTGGCGTAGGTGATCCGCTCCAGGACCCCCTCGACCACTGCGGCTGTTGCCGCTGCTGGGCTCGACATGGGGTGACGCTATCGCTCGGCGCTGACAGCGCGGGCAGCCTGTGGATAACTCTGGGGGCGGGGCGGGGCGGGGCGGGTGCGGTGGGATGGGATGGGGTGGAGGCGGGGTGGGGTCAGCTTCGAGGGGGCCCGGTCTTGCGACCGGGCCCCCTCGGGTCTCCCCTCCCCTGTCGGTACTCCGCGATCCCCCCAGATCCCCCTCCGGAAGTCCCGACGCACAGTACGACCCGCGTAGGGCGGGAAGGGTTGCACGGGCAAGGCCACCAGTTTTCGGGGTGCCGACAAAGGGGGGCGGAAGTAACTTTTAGACCATGAGTGAAGAATCTTCCGAAATTCCTGCTGGGCCCTCTGACGGAACCTCCCTGCAGAAGGACGTCCTCGACGAACTCGGCGACGACAAGCTCCAGGAGATCGCGGGGCTGCTCGGTACGGATGCCGCGGGGGCGCAGGACGTGGTGGGGACCACGGTGACCGCGCTTTCGGGGAACCTTCAGGAGAAGGCGGAGGATCCCGCGGGGGCGGAGGAGGTGGAGCAGGCGCTCGCCGAGGCGGCGCCTCCGCAGGGGATCGCCGGGTTCGGGGGGTTCGGGGGGCTTGCCGCGGGCGGGATGCTGTCCGGGGTGCTGGCGAAGATGAGCCGGCCGGTGGCGGCCGCGGTGGCCAAGAAGACGGGGCTTCCGGCGGCTTCCGTGACCCGGGTGATCGAGCTGCTGATTCCGGTGTTGCTGACGGTGCTGACGAAGCGGGCGCGGACGTCGGGCAGGCCGCCGGGGGGCGGGGGCGGTATCGGTGACCTTCTGGGGCAGATTCTGGGCGGCAAGAAGAAGTAGCCCTCCGGGGGGTGGGCGCGGTGCTGGTCCGGCTGTGGGGCGGTGCCGCGCCGGTATGTCCGTCCTCGCCATCGTCCGGTGGCCGTCTTGGTTCTTCGGCTGGGGAGTGACAGGAACCGTGCTCCGGGCGGAAATACCGGCACGTCCCCTCGCGTCTCGATGCCGACTGCGGGCACACCCGGGCCGATCTCCCACCCACCCGACGCACCCCCGGGCAATCGGGCGGGTGGGCGGGAAAGCTTGTTCGTCCAGGGGTGGATGCGGGGCAATCGGGCGGGTGGGTGGGAAGGCTTGTTCGGTCAGGGCTGGATGCGGGGTGAACGGGCGGGTGGGTGGGAAGGTCCCGGTCCGGAGGGATGTGCCGGGGCTAGCAGGCGTGCTGGACGTAGGTCTGGGCCGTTTCCGCGAGGAGTTCCGCGCCGGGGGCCGCCCACAGTTCCTCGTTGAAGAGTTCGACCTCGATGGGGCCCCCGTAGCCCGCCTCCTCCACCAAGGCGCGCCACGACCGCAGGTCGATCGATCCCTCGCCCAGTCGGCCCCGCCCGTTCAGGACGCCCTCGGGCAACGGGGTGATCCAGTCCGCCAGTTGGAACGCGTGCAGGCGTTCGCCCCGGCCCGCGCGGGCGATCTGTGCGGGGGCCTGGTCGTCCCACCACACGTGGTACGTGTCCACGCAGACCCCGACCTGCGTGGCGGGGAAGAGCTCCGCCAGGTCCAGGGCCTGGGTCAGCGTGGAGACCACGCAGCGGTCCGAGGCGAACATGGGGTGCAGGGGTTCGATGGCCAGGCGGATTCCGCGCTCGGCCGCGTAGGGGGCCAGGTCCGCGAGGGCGTCGGCGATGCGGGAGCGCGCTCCGTGCAGGTCCTTGCTGTCGGGGGGCAGGCCGCCGGAGACCAGGACCAGCGTGTCCGTGCCCAGCGTCGCCGCCTCGTCGATCGCCGCCTTGTTGTCGTCGATGGCCCGCACGCGCGCGTGCGGTTCGATGGCGGTGAGGAAGCCGCCGCGGCAGAGCGTGGTGATGGTCAGGCCCGCGTCGCGCATCAGCTTGGCGGCTTTGTCGAGGCCGTAGGAGTGCACCGGCTCTCGCCAGAGGCCCACACCGGGGATGCCCAGGTCCGTGCAGGCCGCGGCCAGTTCCGGCAGCGACAGTTGTTTCACCGTCATCTGGTTGATGGAGAAGCGCGCCAGGGCCTCGCTCATTGCTGGACTCCGTACGTGGTGAGCAGGGTCTTCATGCGGGACTCAGCGAGGAGCGGGTCCGGGAACAGGCCCAGTTCGTCGGCCAGTTCATAGGCGCGGCTCAGGTGCGGCAGCGAGCGGGCCGACTGGAGGCCGCCCACCATCGTGAAGTGGCTCTGGTGGCCCGCGAGCCAGGCCAGGAACACCACGCCCGTCTTGTAGAAGCGGGTGGGGGGTTGGAAGAGGTGGCGGGACAGTTCGACCGTGGGGTCGAGGCAGGCGTGGAAGGCCTTGGTGTCACCGGTGTCCAGCGCGCGGACCGCCTGCGCCGCCAGGGGGGCCAGCGGGTCGAAGATGCCCAGGAGCGCGTGGCTGAAGCCCTGGTCGTCGCCCGCGATCAGCTCGGGGTAGTTGAAGTCGTCGCCCGTGTAGCAGCGGACGCCGTCCGGGAGGCGGCGGCGCAGTGCGATCTCGCGCTTCGGGTCGAGGAGGGAGACCTTGATGCCGTCGACCTTGTCCGGGTGCGCGGCGATGACCTCCAGGAAGGTCTCGGTCGCCGCGTCCAGGTCCTCGCTCCCCCAGTAGCCGGTGAGCGCCGGGTCGAACATCGGGCCGAGCCAGTGCAGGATCACCGGCTCGCTCGCCTGGCGCAGGAGGTGGCCGTACGTCTCCAGGTAGTCGTCGGGCCCCTTTGCCGCCGCGGCCAGGGCTCTTGATGCCATGAGGATCACCTGTGCGCCGGACGACTCGACCAGGGCCAGCTGTTCCTCGTACGCCGCACGGACCGTCAGGAGGTCTGCGCGGCCGGTCAGTTGGTCGGTGCCCGCGCCGCAGGCGATCGCGCCGCCCACCGACTTCGCCTCCGCCGCGGAACGCGTGATCAGTTCCGCGGCGCCCTTCCAGTCCAGGCCCATTCCGCGTTGCGCCGTGTCCATCGCCTCGGCCACGCCCAGGCCCTGCGCCCACAGGTGGCGGCGGAAGGCGAGGGTCGCGTCCCAGTCGACGGCCGCCGGGGAGTCCGGGGAGACGTCGGCGTAGGGGTCCGCCACCACATGGGCAGCCGAGAAGACCGTGCGGGAGGTGAGCGGGGAGCCGCCGTCGGGCGCCACCGGGGAGGGCGCCGTGCGGGGTTCGTGGGGGCGCGTGGTGCCGTCCGCGCGCGGCAGCAGGAGCGTCATCGGTCGAGCTCCGGCACCTCGATGCGGCGGCCCTCGGCCGAGGACTTCAGGCCCAGCTCCGCGAGCTGCACGCCGCGCGCGCCCGCGTGCAGGTCCCAGTGGTAGGGCGCGTCCGCGTACACGTGCCGCAGGAACAGCTCCCACTGGGCCTTGAAGCCGTTGTCGAACTCCTGGTTGTCGGGGACCTCCTGCCACTGGTCGCGGAAGGAGTGGGTGACGGGCAGGTCGGGGTTCCAGACCGGCTTGGGGGTGGAGCTGCGGTGCTGTACGCGGCAGTTGCGCAGGCCCGCGACGGCCGAGCCCTCCGTGCCGTCGACCTGGAACTCGACCAGTTCGTCGCGGTTGACGCGGACCGTCCAGGAGGAGTTGATCTGGGCGATCGCGCCGCCTTCGAGTTCGAAGATGCCGTACGCGGCGTCGTCCGCCGTCGCGTCGTAGGGCTTGCTCTGCTCGTCCCAGCGCTGCGGTACGTGGGTCGCGGCGAGCGCCTGGACGCTGCGTACGCGGCCGAACAGCTCGTGCAGCACGTACTCCCAGTGCGGGAACATGTCGACGACGATGCCTCCGCCGTCCTCCGCGCGGTAGTTCCAGGAGGGGCGCTGGGCGTCCTGCCAGTCGCCCTCGAAGACCCAGTAGCCGAACTCGCCCCGGACGGACAGGATCTTGCCGAAGAAGCCACCGTCGATCAGGCGCTTCAGCTTGAGCAGTCCCGGCAGAAAGAGCTTGTCCTGGACCACGCCGTGCTTGATGCCGGCCGTGCGGGCGAGCTCGGCCAGTTCCAGGGCTCCGGCGAGGCCCGTCGCGGACGGCTTCTCCGTGTAGATGTGCTTGCCCGCGGCGATGGCCCGCTTGATGGCCTCCTCGCGCGCGGACGTCACCTGCGCGTCGAAGTAGATGTCGATGGTGGGGTCGGCGAGTACCGCGTCCAGGTCCGTCGAGACGCTCGATCCGACGTCGAGGCCGTGGCGCTCGGCGATCTCCCGCAGCGCGTTCTCCCGGCGGCCCACGAGGACCGGCTCGGGCCACAGCACCGTGCCCTCGGCGTCGCCCAGGGGCAGGCCGCCCTGCTCGCGCAGGGCCAGCAGCGAGCGGACGAGGTGCTGGCGGTAGCCCATCCGTCCCGTCACACCGTTCATGGCGATGCGCACCGTCTTGCGAGTCACAGGGGTCCCTCCGTACGCAGGTAAGCGTATAGCAAGCGCTTTCTATCCAAGAAGAAGCTAGCCTGCCGCACAAGGTTCGGACAAGGGCTTCGGACCAGAGCCGTGACCGGAGGACGACGAGATGACCACCGTGACCCTGGCGGACGTGGCGGCACGCGCCCAGGTGTCCCCTGCCACCGTCTCCCGCGTACTGAACGGCAACTACCCCGTGGCGACGGCCACCCGTGAGCGCGTCCTGCGGGCCGTGGACGACCTCGACTACGTCCTGAACGGTCCCGCGAGCTCGCTCGCCGCGGCCACGTCCGACCTGGTCGGCATCCTGGTGAACGACATCGCCGACCCCTTCTTCGGGATCATGGCGGGCGCCGTCCAGTCCGAGATCGGCGGTCCCGGCGGGCGCGCCGGCGGCGAGCGGATGGCCGTGGTCTGCAACACGGGCGGCTCCCCGGAGCGCGAGCTCACCTATCTGACCCTGCTCCAGCGGCAGCGCGCCGCCGCGGTCGTCCTGACCGGCGGCGCCCTGGAGGACCCCGCCCACGCCGCCGCGATGTCCGCGAAGCTGGCCCGCCTCGCGGACGCGGGCACCCGCATCGTGCTCTGCGGGCGCCCCCCGCTGGAGGACTCGGACGCGGTCGCGGCCACGCTCACCTTCGACAACCGCAACGGCGGGCGGCGGCTCACGGAGCATCTGCTGACGCTGGGGCACCGCAGGATCGGCTATGTGGCGGGCCCACTGGAGCGGACGACGACCCGGCACCGGCTGGAAGGACACCGGGACGCGCTGGCGGCGTTCGGTGGGGAGAGCGCGGGGAGCGCCGGGAGCGCCGACCGGGACGAGCTGACCGTTCACGGCCCTTACACGCGCCGGTCGGGCTACGAGGCCACCCTCGAACTCCTGCGCCGCGACCCGGACCTGACCGCCATCGTGGCCGCCAACGACACGGTCGCCCTCGGCGCGTCCGCCGCCCTGCGCGAGCGCGGCCTGCGCATCCCCGAGGACATCTCGGTGGCGGGCTTCGACGACCTGCCCTTCTCGGTGGACGCCGTCCCCGCCCTGACGACCGTACGACTCCCGCTGTACGAGGCGGGCGCCCGTGCGGGCCGCCTGGCCACGGGCGCGGAGGAGGCGCCGCCCGGGGGCGTGGCGACGATCGGGGCGGAGCTGATGGTGCGGGGGTCGACGGCGCCGCCGCGCCGGTGAGCGACACCACCGACGCGGCGGACGGATCTCCGAAGGCCCGGGATCTGGACCGAAAGGCGTGGCGCTCGGGGGCGGCTCGGCGTACCGTTGACTCAGTCAAGGGTGATTCGTCTCGATGCCCCCTGGAGTGAGCCGCCATGCCGCACGCCTCCGAAACACCCGTTCAAGAGATCCGCGCCTTCAACCGCTTCTACACGAACCTCATCGGCGCCCTCGACTACAGCCGCCAGCTCTACGTCCCGTACACCCTCACCGAGGCCCGCGTCCTGTACGAGCTCGCGCACGCCTCGCATCTCGACGCCGCCGATCTGCGCGGTGAACTCTCCCTCGACGCCGGGTACTTGAGCCGTCTGCTCGGCAAGCTGGAGAAGGCCGGGATCGTCGAGCGCGCGCCCTCCGAGCGCGATCCCCGGCGCCAGCGCATCACGCTCACCGCGCGGGGGCGCGAGACCGCCGCCCTGCTGGACGAGCGGTCGAGCGAGGCCGTGGGTTCGCTGCTCTCGGCCGTCCCGGGCGCCGAGCGGCCACGCCTCGCCGCCGCGATGCGCACCGTGCGGGAGATCCTGAGCGGCGGCGAGGGCGGGGCGGTCGCCGCGCGGCCCCTGCTGCGCGAGCCCGGTCCGGGGGATCTCGGGTGGATCGTGCAGCGCAACGCCGCCCTGTACGCGGCCGAGTTCGGGTTCAACATCGACTACGAAGGCCTGGTCGCCCGGATCGTCGCCGACTACGCGGAGGATCACGACCCCCACCTGGAGCGGACCTGGATCGCCGAGCTCGACGGGCGCCCCGTGGGATGCGTGATGTGCGTGCGCGACGAGGCGCCCGGGACCGCCCGGCTGCGGCTCCTGCTCGTCGAGCCGGACGCCCGTGGACACGGCATCGGGGATCAACTGGTCGGTGCCTGCGTCGAGTTCGCGCGCGGCGTCGGCTACCGCGAGATGGTTCTGTGGACCAACGACATCCTCGGCGCCGCCCGCGCCATCTACCAGCGGCACGGATTCGTCCTCGTGGACGAGAAGCCGCACCGCTCCTTCGGGGTCGACCTGCTGGGGCAGAACTGGCAACTGCACCTAGGGTCTGCCTCATGAAACTCGCCTTCTCCACCCTCGGCGTCCCCGGGCTCCCCATCGCCGACGTGCTGAACCTGGCCACCACCCACGGCTATCAGGGCATCGAACTGCGCGCGCACCCCGAGGAACCGGTCCACCCGGGGATCGGCCTCACCGAACGGGCCGACGTAGCCGCCCAGTTCAAGACCGCGGGCATCGAGATCCTCGCGATCTCCGGGTACGCGCGCGTGGCCGAACCCGGCGACGACGAGCCCGTCCTCGACGACATACGTTCCCTGCTCACCCTCGCCCGCGACCTCGGCGCCCCCTTCATCCGCGTCTTCCCCGGCGGCGGTACCGAGCAGAGCGCGCAGGAGGCCGACGCGACGGCCGCCCGACGGCTCGGCACGGCGGCCGAGTACGCGGCGGACTTCGGCGTACGCATCCTCCTGGAGACCCACGACTCGCACCGCACGGGCGCCGCGGCGACCCGCGTGCTCGGCACGGTCGGCCACCGGCACGCGGGCGCGTTGTGGGACGTGATGCACACCTGGCTCGGCGGCGAGTCCCCCGCCGAGAGCCTCGCGGCGCTCTCCCCGTACCTCGGCTACGTACAGGTGAAGGACATCGCGTCGACCGAGGACACGACACCGCTCGGGCTCGGCGAGGGCGTCCTGCCGCTCGCCGAGTGCGTGGACGCGCTGCTCGGCGGGGAGTACCGGGACGGCTGGCTGTGCTGGGAGTACGAGAAGCGGTGGTACGAGAAGGCGGAGCCGCTGCCTGAACTCCTGGGCCCGGGAAGGGACTTCCTGTCGCGCCTCCTCAACCGGCCTGCCTGACGGCGGACAGGCCGCCCGAACCGCCACTCCCGACAGCCGTCGCGGATCCCGCCCCGCCACGCCTCACCCCCGCGAGAGACGTGAGCCCCACCCCGCCGACCAGAAGCGCCGCCGCGCACCAGCCGAGGGCGCTCACCGACTCGTTCAGCACAAGACCGGCCGCGGACATCCCGAACACCGGGACCAGGAGCGAGAAGGGGGCCACGGTCGACGCGGGGTGGCGGCGCAGCAGGTAGCCCCAGGCGCCGAAGCCGAAGACCGTGGTGATCCACGCGACGTAGACGATGATGCCCACGCCCTGCCAGTCCAGCGAACCCAGGGCGGAGAGGTCCGCCGACGGCCCTTCGAAGAGCAGCGAGAGCCCGAGCAGCGGCAGGACCGGGACCGTGCTCACCCACACCATGAAGTTGAGGGAGTCGGGCGGGGACGCCTTGCGGGTCATGACGTTCGACGCGCCCCAGCAGGCCGCGGCGCCGATCAGCAGCGCGAAGGCCGTCAGCGGTCCCGTCCCGCCCTCGTCGACCGCCGCGACGCCGATGCCCGTCAGGGCGATCGCCATGCCCAACACGCGGACGCGGCCCGGCCGTTCGCCGAGGGCCACGATGGCGAAGAGCGCCGTGAACACCGCCTGGATCTGGAGCACCAGGGAGGAGACACCGGCCGGCATCCCCGCGTCCATGCCGATGAACAGCAGGCCGAACTTGGCGACCCCCAGGACCAGTCCGACCCCGACGATCCACTTCCACGCGACCTTGGGCGGCCCCACGAAGAAGACCGCGGGAAGCGCCGCCACCAGGAAGCGCAGGGCGGAGAACAGCAGCGGCGGGAAGTGGTCGAGGCCCACCTCGATGACGACGAAGTTGACGCCCCATACGGCGGTGACGAGGACGGCGAGGAGGACGTGTGCGGGTCGCATGCGTCGAGGATCACCCGCCCCGACCATGTAGGACCAGCGCGGATCTCTGCATGATGGGATGAAGCAACGCTAACGGATCAGGCGGGCCCGACGGGCGCCGCCGACCCCTGGGGAGGGCTTCTCGTGCTCGATCTCGCTCGGCTCCGCGCCCTGCACGCCGTCTCCGTGCACGGCACCGTCGGCGCCGCCGCCACCGCGCTCGGCTACACCCCGTCCGCCGTCTCCCAGCAGATCGCCAAGCTGGAGCGCGAGACCCGCACCACCCTCCTGGAACGGCAGGGCAGGGGCGTCGCCCTCACCGAGGAGGCGCTCCATCTCGCTTCCACCGCGCAGGAGTTGATGGCGATCGTGGAGCGCGCGGAGACCGAGCTGGAGGAGCGGCGGGGGCTGCCCGCGGGGCGCCTGACCCTCGCCGCGTTCGCCTCCGCGGCGCGCGGCCTGCTGCCCGGAGTCCTCGCGGACCTCGCCCGGCGCCACCCCGCGCTCGACGCCCGGATGTCGGAGATCGACCCGCATCTCTCCATCGACCTGGTGGCCAAGGGCGCGGTGGACATGGCGGTCGTGCACGACTGGGACATCGCACCGCTGCCGACGCCTCCCGGCGTCGAACAGGCCCTCATCGGCGACGACTACTGCGATCTCGTCGTGCCCGCGGGGCATTGGCTCGCGGGGCGCGATTCCGTGCGCCGGGAGGAGCTGAAGGGCGAGCGGTGGATCACCCAGCCGCCGGGGCTCGTCTGCCACGAGTGGCTGGTGCGCACCCTGCGCGAGGCGGGCTGCGAGCCGGACATCGCGCACACCGCGGAGGAGAACCCCACGCTGGTCGCGCTGGTCGCGGCGGGGCTCGGCATCGCGCTCATCCCCCGCCTCGGCCGCGGCCCGGTCCCGGACGGCGCGGTCACCGTGCGGCTCGATCCGCTGCCGGTGCGGCGGCTGTACGCGCTGTGGCGGGCCGGCGCGTCCCGGCGCCCCGCGATCGCCGAGACCGTACGGACGCTGCAGGCCCACTGGCCCGACGCGGCGCCCGCCGGACAGGCCTCCTGAGCCCGCGGGAAGCCGACCTCCCGAACCCGGCGATCAGGCTTCCCGAGCCCCAGGAGTCACGCCTCCCGAACCCCAGGATTCCCCTTCACACCATTTTCCGGAAAGGGCCCTCTTCCGGGAACCCGCGCGGGCGGACCTCCGTCAAACGGGGCGTGCTGCCGGGTGAGTCTCCGCGAGGCGGTGTCGGCATCGCTGCTGGCTGCGAACGCTGACCACCCTCTCTGCCGCCCGTGGCCGGCAGCATGCCGTCACCGGTGCGCCCCTCCCAACAGCGCCGGTGACGGCCCCTCTCCTCCACAGTGGCTGCCGACTCCCTTGACCGGCAGAAATCTTCGGGATATCCGTGACTCTCGGAAAGTTTCCTTCAGCCGGTTTCCCCAGCCCGGCTCCCGGTCCGGCCTCCGTCCCCGAAGGAGCGCACATGTCCCACCGCAACGCCTCCAGACGCACCCTGCTCACCGCCACGGCCGTCGCGGCGACGGCCCTCGCCGCGCCCTCCGCCGCCCATGCCGCGGGCAGCGGCGACCGCGGCCGTGACAGGAAGCTGCGGGAGCTCATCTCCCGCATGAGCCTCGAGGAGAAGGTCGGCCAGCTCTTCGTGATGCATGTGTACGGCCACTCCGCCACCGAGCCCGACCAGGCCGACATCGACGCCAACCTGGCGGAGCTTGGCGTCCGCACCGCAGCGGAGGCGGTCGCCAAGTACCACCTCGGCGGCATCATCTACTTCGGCTGGGCCCACAACACCCGCGCCCCGCACCAGATCGCCGACCTCTCGAACGGCATCCAGCGCGCCGCCCTCACTCCGGAGCACCCGGAGCAGTCCCCCACCGCCCGCATCCCGCTGCTCATCTCCACCGACCAGGAGCACGGCGCCGTGGCCCGGGTGGGCATCCCCGCCACGCTCCTGCCCGGCGCGATGGCCCTGGGCGCCGGGGGCTCGCGCTCCACCGCGCGCAAGGCGGCCCGCATCGCGGGAGCCGAGCTCCGCGCGCTCGGCATCCGCCAGAACTACGCCCCGGTCGCCGACGTGAACGTCAATCCCGCCAACCCCGTCATCGCCGTACGCTCCTTCGGCTCGGACCCCGAAGCGGTGGCCGGTCTGGTCGCCGCGCAGGTCAAGGGCTACCAGGGCACGGACATCGCGTCGACGTCCAAGCACTTCCCCGGGCACGGCGACACCAAGGACGACAGTCACTCGAAGCTGCCGTACATCCATCACACCCGTGAGCAGTGGGAGACGCTGGACGCCCCGCCGTTCCGGGCCGCGGTGGCCGCGGGCATCGACTCGATCATGACCGCGCACATCGTGGTCCCCGCCCTGGACCCGGCCGAGGACCCGGCCACGCTCTCCCACCCCATCCTCACCGGCATCCTGCGCGAGGAACTGGGCTACGACGGCGTCGTGGTGACGGACTCGCTCGGCATGCAGGGCGTGCGCACGAAGTACGGCGACGACCGGGTGCCGGTGCTCGCCCTGAAGGCGGGCGTCGACCAGCTCCTGAACCCGCCGGAGCCGGAGACCGCCTGGAACGCGGTGCTCCAGGCGGTACGGGACGGTGAGTTGACCCAGGCGCGCCTGGACGAATCGATCCTGCGGATCCTGCGCCTGAAGTCGAAGCTCGACCTGTTCTCCGACCCGTACGTCACCGCGCGGGGCGTCGACCGCACGGTCGGCACGCGCGCGCATCTCGCCGCCGCGGACCGGATCGCCGACGAGACGACGACGCTGCTGCTCAACAAGGACGACCTGCTTCCGCTGTCCCGGCGTACGCAGCGGGACGTGCTCGTCGTGGGCGCCGATCCGGCGTCGCCGTCGGGGACGACCGGGCCGCCGACGACCGTGCTCGGGCGCGAGCTGACGGAGCTCGGCTTCGCGCCGACGGTGCTTCCTACCGGCACGGCTCCCTCCGCCGCGAAGATCGCCGAGGCGGTGGCCGCGGCGGCGGGCAAGGACGCGGTGCTCGTGGGCACGTACAACGTGGGGGCCGGGAGCACGCAGATCGCCCTGGTGGAGGCACTGGTGGCGACGGGCGTCCCGGTCGTCGCCCTCGCGATCCGCAATCCGTACGACGTGGCGCGGCTGCCGTCCGTGGGCGCTTCGCTGGCCGCGTACTGCTGGACGGACGTCGAACTCGGCGCGGCGGCACGGGTGATCGCGGGGCGCGTCGAGCCGCGCGGGAAGCTGCCCGTGCCGGTGCAGCGGGCGGATGATCCGACGCAGGTGCTGTATCCGGTCGGGTACGGCCTGACGTACTGATCCGTACGCCGCTCTACCGGCGCACCACCTTCACCTGGCCCAAAGCACCCCACGCACCTGGCGTGCGCCCGCCCGCGCGGGTCACGCTGGGTGCACGTATCGGGGGGTTCGCCATGCTTGTCATGCTTGGCTTGAGGCTTGGCTTGAGGCTTGGCTTGAGGCTTGGCTTGAGGCTTGGCTGGAGGTGTGCGGGGCTGCTCCTCGCGGTGGTCGTCGGCGTGAGCGGCTGCCAGAAGTCCTCGGACCCCGGATCGGACGCGTCGGACCGGAAGCCGTCCTCGTCGGTGTCCTCCGGGTACGGCGCCGTCTTCCTCGCCGTGGACGAGTGCAGTTCGCGGGGGCGCGCGGCCTTCACGGAGGTGCCGTGCACGAGCGAGCGGGCGGCGGCGCGGGTCATCGCGCGTTACGACGGCAAGGTCACGGAGGGCCCTTCGTGCCCCGCCCGCACGGACTTCGTGCTCCACATCAGCGAGGACAGGCCCACGGGGGACGAGGACGGAAACGGCGAGATCCCTCGCGGGTACGCGTGCATGCGGAATCTCGAACTGCCGCATCCCGGTGATCCCGGGGGCGGGGGCGGGCCCCGGACCGTGGTCGGGGACTGCGTCTACAGCGCCGGGCAGGGCGAGGTGCGGGAGACGGCCTGCGACGGGTCCGGCGCGCGGGACCCGGAGTACCGGGTGACGGCGGCCGTCCCGGACCGGTCCCTGTGTCCTGCCGCCACGGAGCTCTACGTGTCGCTGGAAGGCGGGAATCCGGTGGGATGCGCGAAGCGGGTGTGAACAGGCCGGGCCGGAGGAACAGCTCCGGCCCGGCCTGCGTTCACGCCTGCGCTACGGGCGCAGAGTCATCTCCTTCTGCACGTCCTTGCGGTCGAGCTTCGCGTCGTACGGGGCCAGCGGCTTCGGGGCCGCGGGAGTGGAGACCCCGGCCCAGGCCTGGATCCGCTCCGTCGCCTTGGCCTTCTCCGCCGGGATCAGACCGGCCACGTTCGCGCCGTGGTTGCCGCCGGGCGCGGTGAAGACGTACGAGTCGTGCTTGGCACCCTTAGCGGGGCGGAACGGCTCGGCGCCCCACGGGTCGTTCTCGCCGTAGACGTACAGCATCCGCTGCGAGTTGTGCCGCACCCAGCGGTCCACGTCCGCCATCGCGCCCGACGTGAACTTCATCGGGATGTCACGCGGCACGAAGTTGCGCGGCGGCTGGTAGCCGTAGCGGCTCAGGCCGCCGAGCCAGGGCTGCTTGATGTCGGGCGAGCCCAGCTGCGTACCGGCCTGGTAGTAGTACGGCGTGTACGGGGTCAGGCCCTGGTCCGTGTAGGAGGTCCAGCCGCCCACCGCGTCGACGTAGTCGAAGATCACCTGGTCGGATGCGGTCTTGGCGTCGGGGACGTCGGCGCACGCGGCCTCCGGCTGGTACTGCCAGAAGCCCCACACCAGGTCGAGGACGACGGCTTCGTAGGCCTTGTCCAGGTTCCCGACCGTCTTGAAGGTGTAGTTGCCCGCCTCGGCGAACGCGGCGTACTTCTTCTCCAGCGGCTCGCGGCGCACGAGCGCCTCGCGCTGCACGGCCTCCAGCTTGGCGCGGCACTCCTTGGTGCCGACCGTCTGGAAGAACTTGTCGTAGCGCGAGTCCTCCTTGTTCACCACGTCGTTCGGGGCGACATACGCGACGACGCCGTCCATGTCACGCGGGTAGAAGCGCTCGTAGTACGTGGCCGTCATGCCGCCCTTGGAGCCGCCGGTCGCCACCCACTTCTTGTCGTAGACGGGCTTGAGCGCCTTGAAGATGCGGTGCTGGTCGCTCGCGGCCTGCCAGATGTCGAGCTTGGACCAGTCGGCCGGCTGGGGGCGGGACGGCGTGAAGTAGCGGTACTCCAGGGAGATCTGGTTGCCGTCGATGATCCGCGTCGGCTCACTGCGGCTGGGGGTCGTCGAGACGCCGTAGCCGCTGGTGAAGAAGGCCGTGGGGCGGGCGGTGTCCTTGTGCAGGACCGTCAGGCGCTGCTTGAAGGTGCCCTTGGAGGGGTGCCGGTGGTCAATCGGCTGGGTGTAGTTGAGGACGAAGTAGCGGTAGCCGGTGTACGGCTTCTCCTCGATCAGGCTCATGCCCGGTATCGCGAGGAGCCTGTCCTTGATGTCCGTGGCCGCTGTGTCGGCCTTCGTGTCGGTGGCCCGCGGCTCGGCGGCGGTGGCCGCCCCTGCCGCGCTCGCTGTGCCGACGGTGCCTATGAGCACCACGAGCGACAGAAGCCATCTGAGCGCCTTGCGCATGCACTCTCCCCATAAGTTCACGGTTGCGTCCGCCGGAACTTATCGGAGCAACTCGCTCACTACTAGGGGCTCTTGCGTCACATCAGGACGCAGTACGTCACAAAGGCGACATCAACCTCAGCACAGGATCCATCCCGAGCTGAGACTCCCCGCGCCGACCTTCCCCTTCACCCACACACACCGATGCCCCGCGTGCACCGTCACCGGGCCCGCGTGATGGGTGTAGCGGCCCTTGTCCCTGGCCGGGCGGCTGCCGCGGGCCTGGACGCTCACCGACATCGTCTTGCGGGCCCCGGGTCGCTTGGCCACGGTGACGGCGCAGACGAAGCCGCGGTTCTTGTGGACGACGACCTTGCCGGTGCTGAAGGAGAGGGTGCGCACCACGTGCCCCGCGCAGCGTCCGGCCGATGCCTGCGCCTGTGCGGCGCCGGCTCCCGCGACACCGAGCAGGACGGCAGCCGCAAGGGCGATCGCACCGAGCGCGAGGCTCCGCCGTATTCGACCACTGCTCACCAGTTTCCCTCCCGACACTTCCGTATCAGCGTACTGATGTACGGACGCGGGCCACGGGGCGCCCGGTTGCGCGAGCGCCCCGATTCGTCCGGCAGGCATTGCCTCGGGCTATGCGGCAGACGGCTCGGCCTCCCCCACGAACGTCCGCCACAGCTTCGCGTACCGCCCGTCGAGCGCGAGCAGCTCCTCGTGCGTGCCGTCCTCCGCGACCCGGCCCTGGTCCATCAGGACCACGCGGTCGGCGCGGGCCGCCGTGGTCAGGCGGTGGGCGACGACCAGCGTGGTGCGCTTGCCCGCGATGCGGTCGGTGGCCTGGTTGACCTGCGCCTCCGTGGCGAGGTCGAGGGCGGCGGTCGCCTCGTCCAGGAGCAGGATGTCCGGGTCGACGAGCTCGGCGCGGGCCAGGGCGATCAGCTGGCGCTGCCCCGCGGAGAGGTTGCGCCCACGCTCGGAGACCTCGTGGAGGTAGCCGCCGTCCAGGGTGGCGATCATGTCGTGGGCGCCGACCGCGCGGGCCGCGGCCTCCACCTCGGCGTCGGTGGCGGCGGGCCGCCCGTAGGCGATCGCGTCGCGCACGGTGCCCGCGAAGAGGTAGGCCTCCTGCGGGACGACCCCGAGGCGGTGGCGGTAGGCGGTGATGTCCAGGGACCGCAGGTCCGTGCCGTCCACCGTCACCCGGCCGCCGGTCGGGTCGTAGAACCGGGCGACGAGCTTGACCAGGGTCGACTTGCCCGCGCCGGTCTCGCCGACGAAGGCGACGGTCTGGCCCGCGGGGATGCGAAGGCGGACGTCGCTGAGCGCCTCCTCCGGTTCGTCGGCGAGGCCGTACGCGAAGTCCACGTCCTCGAAGGCGATCTCTCCGCGCAGGGAGAGGACGTCGAGCGGCTCGTCCGCCGCTTCGGTCGACGTCGGCTCCTGGAGCAGCTCCTGGATGCGGCCGAGCGAGACGGTGGCCTGCTGGTAGCCGTCGAAGACCTGGGAGAGCTGCTGGACGGGCGCGAAGAACAGGTCGATGTAGAGGAGGTAGGCGACCAGCGCGCCGGTCGTCAGGGTCCCCGCCTCCACGCGGCCCGCGCCGACCATCAGGACCGCCGCCGCGGCGACCGCGGAGAGCAGCTGCACGAAGGGGAAGTAGATGGAGATCAGCCACTGCCCGCGGATGCGGGCGCTGCGGTAGTCGGCGCTGCCCTGGGCGAACTTCTCGCGGCCCGAGCGCTCGCGCCTGAAGGCCTGCACGATGCGCAGGCCCGCGACGGACTCCTGGAGGTCGGCGTTGACCACCGAGACACGCTCACGCGCCAGCTCGTACGCCTTGACGCTGGAGCGGCGGAAGAAGAACGTGCCGATGATCAGCGGCGGCAGCGTCGCGAAGACGACGAGCGCGAGCTGCACGTCGATGACGACGAGCGCGACCATGATGCCGAAGAAGGTGACGACGGAGACGAACGCGGTGACCAGGCCCGTCTGCAGGAAGGTGGACAGGGCGTCCACGTCCGTCGTCATCCGGGTCATGATGCGCCCGGTCAACTCCCGCTCGTAGTAGTCGAGTCCGAGCCGCTGGAGCTGGGCGAAGATCTTCAGGCGCAGGGAGTAGAGGACGCGCTCGCCCGTCCGCCCGGTCATCCGCGTCTCGCCGATCTGCGCCGTCCACTGGACGAGCACCGCGAGCAGCGCGAGCCCGGAGGCCGCCCACACCGCGCCGAGCGCGAGCTGCGAGACACCCTCGTCGATGCCGTGCCGGATCAGCACGGGAAGCAGCAGGCCCATGCCCGCGTCGACGGCGACCAGGAGCAGGGCGAGCAGCAGCGGCTTCCCGAATCCGCCGAGCAGGCGCCGCAGGCCGTACGAGTCCTCCGGGGTGACCGCGCGAGCCTCGTCGATGCCGGGGGTGTCGGTGGCCGGGGGCAACGCGTCGACCTGGGCGAGGAGTTCGGGTGTCGCGGGCATCCCGGACATCGCGGTGTCCTTGGGCTCGCGGTCCCCGACCCACAGCTGCGGGGTGATGCCGCGCTCGGCGTCGAACTCGGCGTCGAGCTCGTCGCGTACGGAGGTGTCCTCGGGGAACTCCACCGCAACGGTGCGGCCGGGCGAGACGCCGCCGAGCTCGTCCGGGTCGGTCAGCAGGCGCCGGTAGAGGGCGGAGCTCTCCGTCAGCTCCTCGTGCGTGCCGATCGCGGCGAGCTTTCCGCCGTCGAGTACGGCGATGCGGTCGGCGAGGTTGAGGGTGGAGCGGCGGTGGGCGATGAGGAGGGTCGTGCGCCCGGCCATGACGCCGCGCAGGGCTTCGTGGATCTCGTGCTCGACGCGCGCGTCCACCGCCGACGTCGCGTCGTCCAGGACGAGGAGGCGGGGGTCGGTGAGGATGGCGCGGGCGAGGGCGACGCGCTGGCGCTGGCCGCCGGAGAGGGTCAGGCCGTGCTCGCCGACGGTGGTGTCGTACCCGCCGGGCAGCTCGGAGATGAAGCGGTCGGCCTGGGCGGCGCGGGCCGCGGTCTCGATCTCCTCCTGGGTGGCGTCCGGCTTTCCGTACGCGATGTTGGCGCGGACGGTGTCGGAGAAGAGGAAGGAGTCCTCGGGCACCAGGCCTATCGCGGCCCGCAGCGATTCGGTCGTCAGCTCGCGCACGTCGTGGCCGCCGATGAGGACGGCGCCGTGCGTCACGTCGTAGAAGCGCGGCAGGAGCAGCGAGACGGTGGACTTGCCGCTGCCCGACGTGCCGACGACGGCGAGGGTCTCGCCGGGCCGGATCTCGAAGGAGAGCCCGTCGAGGACGGGGCGGCTGTCCTCGTAGGCGAAGGAGACGTCGTCGAACTCGACGGTGGCCGGGGCGTCGGCGGGCAGTTCCTTGGTGCCGTCCTTCAGCGTCGGCTCGGTGTCGATGAGCTCCATGACGCGCTCGGCGCCCGCGCGGGCCTGCTGGCCGACGGTGAGCACCATGGCGAGCATGCGCACGGGCCCGACGAGCTGGGCGAGATAGCTGGAGAAGGCGACGAACGTACCGAGCGTGATCTGCCCCCGCACGGCCAGCCAGCCGCCGAGCGCGAGCATCGCGACCTGCCCGAGCGCGGGCACGGCCTGGAGGGCGGGCGTGTACTTGGAGTTGAGGCGGATGGTCCGCAGGCGCCCGGCGAAGAGCTTGCGCCCGACCTCCCTGAGCTTCCCGGTCTCCTGGTCCTCCTGGCCGAAGCCCTTCACGACGCGTACGCCGGAGACGGAGCCGTCCACGACTCCGGCGACGGCGGCGGCCTGGGCCTGCGCGTACCAGGTGGAGGGGTGCAGCTTGTTGCGGCTGCGCTTGGCGATGAACCAGAGGGCGGGGGCGACGGCGAGCGCGACGAGGGTCAGCGGCACGGAGAGCCACGCCATGATCACGAGGGACATCACGAAGAGCAGGATGTTGCCGATGGTCATCGGCAGCATGAAGAGCAGGCCCTGGATGAGCTGGAGGTCGCTGGTGGCGCGTCCGACGACCTGCCCGGTGGACAGCTCGTCCTGCCGCCGCCCGTCGAGCCTGGTGATCGTGCCGTACATCTCGGTCCGCAGGTCGTGCTGGACGTCGAGGGCGAGCCGGCCGCCGTAGTAGCGGCGGATGTAGGTGAAGACGTAGACGAGGACGGCGGCGCCGATGAGGGCGCCGACCCAGGGCCCCATGGACCGGGTCTTGTCACCGATGACGTCGTCGATGATCACCTTGGTGATGAGCGGGACGAGCGCCATGACGGCCATGCCGGCGAGCGAGGACCCGAGCGCGAGCAGGACGTCCTTCGGGTAGCGCCACGCGTACCCGGTGAGCCGTTTCCCCCAGCCGGATTTCTCCGGCCCGACCCCGCCCCGTTGCTCCACCACGTGCTGCCTCATCCCGTCGACCCGTCGACCTGACCTGCCGAGAGGCCCAACGCGGCGGGATGCGGATTTCATCCCGCCGCAACAAAGTGGGGTCCGAGGTCCTAGGTCCCCGTCAGTTGCCGGGGACCGCCACGAACGCCTCCTTCGGCGCTTCGGTCGGGATGTAGCGCCGGGCCGCCGGGGCCGTGGGCGTGAGGTCCTTGTGGATGGCCTTGGCCACGCCCTGGATGGTGGCGACGCCGTAGTTCATGGTGCTGTTGCCGTGGGTGAGCACGGAGATCGTGTAGTCGTGGCCGCCGCCCTTGAACGCGCCGATGCTGTGCACCCGCCAGCCGTGGGTCGAGCGCTGCAGCCAGCCGTTCTTGACGTGGATCTTGACGCCGGACGGCGCGCCCGCCGGGGTGCCCCAGCGCTGCGAGGAGACGACCTTGCCCATCAGCTTGAGGATGTAGGCGCGCGCGTTGTCGCTCAGGACGGAGTTCGGGGCGGTGACCAGGGCCAGGAGCTTCTGCTCGTCGGCCGCGTTGATCCGGGTCAGGCCCCAGTAGCCGCCGGATCCCGGCACGGTCTTCGTCATCTTGGCGGCCCTGAGGAAGCCCTTGACCTTGGCCGTGCCGAGCTGGCTCCAGAGCTTGCTGGTCGCCGCGTTGTCCGACTTGGTGATCATGGCGTACGCGAGGTCCGACTCACGGGCGGTCAGCTTGCGCTCGGTCTTCTTCGCGTCCCACAGCAGCGTCGCCAGGACGGTCGTCTTGACGACGCTCGCCGAGTCGAACGCGGTGGTCGAGCGCAGGGTGCAGGTGGTCTTGGTGGTGCGGTCGTGCAGGCCGACCGCGACGGTGCCCTTGCGGTTCTTCAGCGCCGCCGTGATGTCCTTCTTGAGCTTGGCGGCGAGGCCGGCCTGTGCGGAGGTGCAGCTGACCGCCGGCGCCGCCGCGACGGCGGGTGTGGCGGTCGCGGCGGTGCCGAGCGGCAGGAGCACCCCGGCGGCGAGGCCCGCCGAGAGCACGCGGGCACGCCTGGACATCCCGGATATCGGGTGCGTCATGAAGTCTTCCCATCCCCTTGGGTCCGTACAAGACCCACGGGGCCCGTACAAGCGCGCCCCCCGGCACGCTCACCCCTCTTGACTCACCGATACCGCCCGGGGTTGCACAAACATGGAACAGATGACCGATCTGTAATCAACGCGGGCCCGGACGCGGGCTACCGCGGGCTCAGAGGTGGGTCGGCTCGAACATGCGCAGGAGTGCCGGGAGTACGACGACCGAGGGGCCGGGCTCCGCGAGCGCCTTCGCGAGGTCGTCGCGGAGGGTCTGCGGGGTCGTGCGGACGCCGGGCACCCCGAAGGACTCCGCGAGCGCGACGAAGTCGGGCCGGGAGAGCTCCGTCGCCGTCGGTTCGCCGAAGGCCTCGGACATGTACTCCCGAAGGATTCCGTACCCCCCGTCGTCCACGATCAGCCAGGTCACCGGCAGGCCGTGCTGCTTGGCGGAGGCCAGTTCCGCGATGGAGTACATCGCGCCGCCGTCGCCCGAGACGGCGAGGACCGGCTTCGAGGGGTCGGCGGCAGCCGCTCCCAGCGCCGCCGGGAAGCCGTACCCGAGGCCGCCCGCGCCCTGCGCCGAGTGCATCGTGTTCGGGCGCCGCGCGTCGAAGGCGGACCAGGCCCAGTACGCCAGGATCGTCATGTCCCAGAAGGACGGCGAGGCGTCCGGGAGGGCCTCGCGCACCGAGGCGAGGATCTGCTGCTCCAGGGTGAGCTCCTGGGCGGCGATGCGGTCCTTGACCTTGGTGAGCACGGCGGCCACCCGCTCGGGGGCCGAGGGGTCCTCGCGGGGGGCGTCGATGGTCTCCAGGAGCGCGGAGAGCGCGAGGCGCGCGTCCGCGTGGATGCCGAGCGCCGGGTGGTTGGACTCCAGCTTCCCGGCGTCGGCCTCGATCTGGACGACCCGGCCGCGCGGCTTGAACGTGTGGTAGTTCGAGGAGAGTTCACCCAGGCCCGAGCCGACCACCAGGAGGACGTCCGCGTCCTCCAGGAAGTCCGTGGTGTACCGGTCCTCCAGCCAGGACTGGAGCGAGAGCGGGTGCTCCCAGGGGAAGGCGCCCTTGCCGCCGAAGGTCGTGACGACGGGCGCGTTCACCAGCTCGGCGAGAGCGAGCAGCTTGCCGGTCGCGTCGGAGCGCACGACGCCGCCGCCCGCGATGATCGCCGGGCGCTCGGCTCGCGAGAGCAGATCGGCGGCGACCGCCGTCAGCTCGGGGCGCGGGACGACCTCGTCCGGGGTCGCGTCCATGGCCGTGACGACGGGCAGGGTCGTCTCGGCGAGCAGCACGTCCTGCGGGATCTCCACCCACACCGGGCCGTGCGGGGCGGTGAGCGCCGACTCCCAGGCCGCGGCGATCGCGGAGGGGATCTGCGAGGCCGTGCGCACGGTGTGGACGGACTTCACGATGTCGCGGAAGGAGGCCTGCTGGTCACGCAGCTCGTGGAGGTAGCCGTGCCGGCCGCCGCCGAGCCCGGCCACCGGGATCTGGCTGCCGATGGCGAGCACGGGCGAGGATCCGGCCGCCGCCTCCTGGAGCGCGGCGAGCGAGGTCAGCGCGCCGGGTCCGGTGGACAGCAGCAGCGGGGCCACCTCGCCGGTGATCCGGCCGTACGCGTCCGCCGCGAAGCCCGTGTTGTTCTCGACGCGAAGGCCCACGTACGACAGGGAAGAGCGCCGCAGCGCGTCGAACATGCCGAGCGCGTGCTGGCCGGGGAGCCCGAAGACCGTCGTGGCGCCGAGGCCCTGGAGGGTCTCGACGACGAGGTCACCGCCGTTGCGCCCGGCCGGCGGGTTCAGGGCCGCCTCCTGCTGCGCGTCCGTGGGTCGCAGTACTACGTCGTGGTCGTGCGTCACTTGGCCGCCCGCCCCTCGGCGATCTGGCGGGACATGATCGTCGTCAGCTCGTACGCGGTGTGCGAGGCGGCTACGGCCGTGATCTCCGCGTGGTCGTAGGCGGGGGCGACCTCGACGACGTCCGCCGAGACGAGGTTGCAGGACGAGAGTCCCCGCAGGATCTCCAGGAGCTCGCGCGACGTCATGCCGCCCGCCTCCGGGGTGCCGGTGCCGGGCGCGTGGGCCGGGTCCAGGCAGTCGATGTCGATGGAGATGTACAGCGGGCGGTCGCCGATGCGCTGGCGCAGCTGGTCGGCCACCTCGTCGGCGCCACGGCGGTAGATGTCCGCCGACGTGACGATGCCGAAGCCCATCTTCTCGTCGTCGGTGAGGTCCTGCTTGCCGTACAGCGGGCCGCGCGTGCCGACGTGGGAGAGCGCCTCGGTGTCGAGGATGCCCTCCTCTACGGCCCGGCGGAACGGCGTGCCGTGGGTGTACTCGGCGCCGAAGTACGTGTCCCAGGTGTCCAGGTGCGCGTCGAAGTGCAGCAGGGCGACCGGGCCGTGCTTCTTGGCGACCGAGCGCAGGAGAGGCAGGGCGATGGTGTGGTCGCCGCCGAGCGTCATCATGCGGGCGCCCGAGCCGAGCAGGTCGTCGGCGGCGGCCTCGATCGTCTCGACCGCCTCGTTGATGTTGAACGGGTTGGCGGCGATGTCGCCCGCGTCCGCGACCTGCGCGAGCGCGAAGGGCGACGCGTCCTGCGCGGGGTTGTACGGACGCAGGAGGCGCGAGGCCTCACGGATCGCGTTGCCGCCGAAGCGGGCGCCGGGGCGGTACGAGACACCGGTGTCGAAGGGCACGCCGACCACGGCGATGTCCGTCTTGCCGCCCACCTCGTCGAGGCGGGGCAGCCGGGCGTAGGTCGCCGGGCCCGCGTACCGGGGGACGCGGGAGGAATCGACCGGGCCGCGGGGGGTCGGGGTCTCGGCGCTGCTCATGGTCGGTTTCCTCCTGCTGGTACGAGTGCTGCTGTGCTGCTGGGACAAGTGTCGCGCGGCCCACTGACAGTGACGTCGGCAGTGGGCCGCGCGCAGGACTAGACGGCCACCGGGGATTCCGGTTCCGCTTCTTGGGACCCCCGGCCCGCGAGCCGCTCGCGCCAGGCCGCCAGGACCTGGGCGTCCGTCGGCTTCGTGGCGAGGGAGACGGCGACGTACACGCCGAGCGAGATCAACAGGCCGTAGTAGATGGGCTCGTTGGCGAGGATTCCGTATCCCCACATGAGCCCGATGACGGAGAGCCCACCGGCGACGATGGCCGCGAGCGCGCCCTCGGCGGTGCCGCGCTTCCACAGCAGCCCGCCGAGGATCGGCACGAGGAGACCGGCGACGAGCAGGTTGTAGGCGACGGTCAGCGCCTGGACCACGTCGTTGAGGGCGATGGCGATGCAGACGACGGCGATGCCCATGATCAGGATGAAGAGGCGGTTGCCCTTCACCTCGTCGTGCGCCTCACCCTCCGCCTTGGGGGCGACGGCGCCCCGCAGCCGCGACCAGATGTCGTTGTTGGCCACGGTCGCGCAGGCGATGAGCGCTCCGGAGGACGTGGACATCACGGCGGCGAGCGCCGCGGCAAGGACCAGGCCCCGTACGCCCATGGGCAGTTCGTCCTTGACCATGGTCGCGAAGGCCGCGTCGGCGCTCGGCAGCTTCGGGTACATGACCTTGGCGGCCGTGCCGATGACGGCGCCCGCGATGGCGTAGACGAGGCAGTACGTACCGGCGACGGTGCCTCCGTAGCGGGCGACCTTGTCGCTGCGCGCGGTGAAGACGCGCTGCCAGATGTCCTGCCCGATGAGCATGCCGAACGTGTAGATCAGGACGTACGTGAAGATCGTCTCGCCGCCGATGCCCAGCGGGTCGAAGTACTCCGTGGGCAGCTTGGCCTTCATCTCGCTGAAGCCACCGGCCTTGACGACCGCGATGGGCAGCAGCAGGAGCAGCACGCCGATGGTCTTCACCACGAACTGCACCATGTCGGTGAGCGTGATGGACCACATGCCGCCGAGCGTCGAGTACACGACGACGATCGAGCCGCCCAGGATGATCGCCAGGGTGCGGTTCATGTCGAAGATGACGTCGAAGATCGTGGCGTACGCGATGGTCGAGGTGACCGCGAGCATCAGCGTGTACGACCACATGACGACCCCGGAGATGATGCCCGCGCGTCCGCCGTAGCGCAGGTCGAGCATCTCGGAGACGGTGTAGACCTTCAGGCGGGCGATGCGCGCCGAGAAGAAGACGCTCAGGGCGAGCAGGCCGAGGCCGATCGTGAAGACCATCCAGGCGCCGGAGAGGCCGTACTGGTACCCGAGGCCGACGCCGCCGATGGTGGACGCGCCGCCGAGGACGATGGCCGCCATCGTCCCGGAGTACATCCACGGTCCGAGGCGGCGTCCGGCGACCAGGAACTCGCTCTTGGACTTGGCGCGGCGCATGCCCCACCAGCCCATGGCGAGCATGCCGGCGAGATAGACGACGATCACTGTGTAGTCGACGGCCATAGGGGGCCCTCCTTCGCGCACCTCGGTGGCGTGTCGTGCAGATGGGGGTGGGGGGGGTGGCAACGACTGGCCGTGGGGACATCCGCCCGTACCCGCGGCCTGGGGTCGGCACGACCTTAGGTGGCCGGAAAGCAACGCTGAAGTGTACGTTTCATCCACTTCCCGTGATCGATATGGATGGAACATCCACCGTGCCGGACCCCGTCACCCCGCCAGCCCCCTCCGCACCGCCCCCGACTCCGCCGGTCCCGCTCACCGCGCTCCTGGCCCGGGAGGACCTGGGCCTGCGCCAGATCGCGGGCCCCGACGCCGGGGAGAGCGGGGCGGCCGTCCAGTGGGTGCACACCTCGGAGATGGCGGACCCGTATCCCTACCTCCTGGGCGGCGAACTGCTGCTGACGGCGGGCGTGCACATCACCGACCCGGTGGGCGCGGGCGGCTATCTGGACGATTACGTGGCGCGGATCGTCCAGGCGGGGGGATCGGCCCTCGGCTTCGGCGTGGCGCCCGTGCACGACACGGTGCCGCGCGCCCTGGTGACGGCCTGCGACCACTACGGCCTTCCGCTCCTGGAGGTGCCGCCCCGCACGACGTTCAGCGGGGTCGCCCGCGCGGTGTGGCAGCTGGTGGCCGAGACCAGGCACGCGGAGCTGCGCCGGGTCACGGAGGCCCAGCAGGGCCTCGCCACGGCCGCCGCGCGCCCGGACCCGGTGCCCGCGGTCCTGCGGCAGCTAGCGGCGCGCCTGGGCGGCTGGGCGGCGCTCTACGCACCGGACGGCGCGGTGCTCCATACGGCGGGGACGGCTCCGGGAGCGGGGGTGCGGCAGGCGGTGCGTGGCCTCTCCGCGGTCGTGCGTCCGGAGGGACGGCCCGGCCCCACCCCTTCCTCCGCCACCGACTCCGTGGGCGGCGCCCACCTCGCCGCGTACGCGCTCGGCGGCGGGCAGGGGTTCGCGCTCGGGGTCGCCGCCGAGCAGCGCGACCCCGGGGACCACACCATCACCGGGGTCGCCGTCGTCCTGCTCTCGCTCCTGACCGGCAAGCACCAGGGTGCCGCCGACGCCGTGCGGTCGGCCGCGCTGGTGCGGCTGCTCCTGGGCTCGGCCCCCGGCGATGTCGCGCCTCTCCTGGGGGCCGACGAGTGGACCGTGGTGCACGCGCGCGGGGATGCCGGTGACGACCCGGTGGCCCACTCCGTCGCCGCCTCCGCGCTGGCGGCGGCGCTGGGCAGCGCCCTGGTCGACGCGGACGCGGGGCGGGACCTCGTACGGCTCCTGCTCCCCGGGGGGCGCGAGGTCGCCGGGCAGCCCGGCTGGACCCTCGGCGTCTCCGCCCCCGCCTCCCCCGGCGACCTGCCCGCCGCCGACGCCCAGGCGGACCGCGCCCTGCGCCGCGCCGAGGCCACCCGTACGCCGCTCGTGCGGCACCGCGAGGCGGGCATCGCCGCTCTGGTGGCGCCCGCGGAGGCCGCGGCCCACGCGCGCGTGCTGCTCGCCCCGCTCGGCGGCAGCGAGGCGCTCACGCGGACCCTGCGCACCTGGCTCTCCCTGCACGGCAACTGGGACCGCACGGCAACGGCTCTGGGAGTCCACCGCAACACCGTCAGACAGCGCGTCACGCGGTGCGGGGCGCTCCTGGGGGCGGACCTGGACGACCCGGATGTACGCATGGAGCTGTGGTTCGCGCTCAACCGGGCGCCGTAAGGGGCGCGGGGGCCGCGCGCCCAGCAACCAGCGGCCCGGGGGCGAGCCACCAGTGGCCCGCGGGCGAAGAAGCAGCCCTCCCCCGCTCCTCCCCCGCGCGGGCCAAACGCAGCGCACCTCACAGTCCAGGGTGCGGGACTGCCCGCCACCAGCCGGTTACCGACGGCACAATGGGTCCATGCCGATACCCAGCCGTGCCGCGCTCGTCGACCACCTAGTCCGCACCCGCATCGCGGGCGATGTCGCCACACCCCGCGAGAACAACCTCAGTCATTACCGCAAGCTCGCGAACGGCGACCGCCACTACTGGCTCGGCCTGGAGCTCGGCGACCGCTGGACCGACGAGCAGGACGTCCTCGCGGTGATGGCCGAGCGGTGCGGCGTGATCGACGACACCGATTTCCGGCACGGGCAGGACACCATCGACCCGGAGCTGACGGTCGACGCCCTGGAGCGGATGGCGGCGCGCCTGCGCAAGGCGGCGGCAGGCAAGGAGAGGGTCCTTTTCGCCACCGGCCACCCCGGGGGCCTGCTCGACGTGCACCGCGCGACCGCGGCCGCCCTGCGCGCGGCGGGCTGCGAGATCGTCGTCATCCCCGAGGGCCTCACCGCCGACGAGGGCATGGTCTTCCAGTTCGCGGACGTGGCGATGCTGGAGCGCGGCGCGACGCTGTGGCACACCCACTCCCCCGAGCCGATGAACGCGATCCTGGACGGCCTGGAGCGCGCGGGCCGCCCGCTGCCCGACCTGGTCGTCGCGGACCACGGGTGGGCCGGACGGGCGGGCCAGCGCGGCATCGACTCCGTCGGGTACGCGGACTGCAACGACCCGGCGCTGTTCATCGGCGAGGCCGAGGGCACCCTCCAGGTGACGATCCCGCTGGACGACCACGTCACGAGCCCGCGCTTCTACGACCCGATGACGGCCTACCTGCTGGACGCCGCGGGACTCACGCCGGGGGCGTAGTCACGGCCACGGGTTGAGCCCTTCCGCGCGCTGCTGGGAGTACCCCGGCGTGGGGTCCAGGTAGACCCGTCGTACGCCGGGAAAGCGCTCCCGCAGCCGCCGCTCGGCCTGTTCGCAGGCCCACTCGATCTGCGCCGCCGTCGAGGCGTCCCGGAAGTCGATCTTGGCGGCGACCAGCGCCTCGCGCGGCCCCTGGAGCAGTGTCGTCAGTTCGAGCACGGCCTCGATGTGCTCGGAGGCGAGCAGCACGCGGCGGATCTCCTCGCGCATCGGCTTCGGCAACGGCCTGCCGATGAGCAGCTGGGCGTTGCTGCGGCCGAGCACCCAGGCGACGTACAGAAGAAGTACGCCGATGCAGAGCGAGGCCACGCCGTCCCACACGCCGGACCCGGTGAGCTGTCCGCCGAGCAGTCCGCCCGCGGCGAGCACGAGGCCCGCGAGGGCGGCGGAGTCCTCCAGGACGACGGCCTTCACCGCGGTGTCGGGCGTGTGGCGCAGATAGCGCCCGAACGACGCCCCGAAGCGCGCCGCCTCGCCGCGGGCCTGTTTGACGCCGGTGCGCAGCGAATAGCCCTCCAGGAGGAAGGCGACGGCGAGCACGATGTACGAGATGAGCGGGTCGCCGAGCTCCTCGCCCGCCACCAGCGTGTGGATGCCGTCGTAGATCGAGAAGACGGCGCCGCCGACGAAGGTGGCGACGGCCGCGAGCATCGCCCAGATGTAGCGCTCGGGACCGTAGCCGAGCGGATGCTCCTCGTCGGCGGGCTTCTCGCTGCGTTTCAGGGCGGTGAGGAGCAGCAGCTCGGTGACGGTGTCGGCCAGCGAGTGGGCCGCTTCGGAGAGCATCGCGCTCGACCCGCTGATGACACCGGCGACGGCCTTGGCGACGGCGATGCCGAGGTTGGCGACGGCGGCGACGATGACGGTGAAGGTGCTCTCGCCGCCGCCCTCGGGCGGTTCGGGCGGCTCGGTCCTGCTGCTGTCGACCTGCTCACTCATGTATCGGACGGTATGTCCGATCACCGGGGAACGCGAAACGTCGGTCAGTGGTCGGTCACCGGGGAACGCGAACGACGCCTTCCTGAATCACCGTCACCGCGAGCTGCCCGTCCTGGGTCCAGATCCGCGCCTGGCCGAGGCCGCGTCCGCCGGAGGCCGAGGGCGACTCCTGGTCGTACAGGAGCCATTCGTCGGCCCTGAAGGGGCGGTGGAACCACATGGCGTGGTCGAGCGAGGCGCCGACGACGTCGCCGACGGCCCAGCCGCCCCTGCCGTGCGCGAGCAGCACCGAGTCGAGCAGCGTCATGTCGGAGACGTACGTGGCGAGGCAGACGTGCAGCAGGGAGGCGTCGATGCCGCCGTCGAGCTTGCCGTTCGTGCGGAACCACACCTGGGAGCGCGGTTCGCGCGGCCGGCCGACGGTGGCCCAGGGCGGTGCGTCCACGTAGCGCAGGTCGACGGCCGCGCGGGCCTCGATCAGGCGGTCGGCGACGTGCGCGGGCAGGTGGCGCGGCAGCATCTCGGCGGCGGTCGGCAGCGTCTCCGGGTCCGGGGCGGACGGCATCCCCGTCTGGTGCTCCAGGCCCTCCTCGTCCGTCTGGAAGGACGCGGAGAGGTGGAATATCGGCTGCCCGTGCTGGACGGCGACGACCCGGCGCGTGGTGAAGGAGCGGCCGTCGCGGATCCGGTCGACGGTGTAGACGATCGGCGCGCCGGGGTCGCCCGCACGCAGGAAGTACGCGTGCAGGGAGTGGGCGGGCCGGTCGGCGGGAACGGTGCGGCCGGCCGCCACCAGCGCCTGGGCGGCCACCTGGCCGCCGAAGACGCGCGGGACGAGCGCCGAGCGGCTCACGCCCCGGAATATGTCCTCCTCGATCTGCTCGAGGTCGAGCAGATCAAGGAGCGACTCAAGTGCCTTGTTCATGGATCCAGTTCTACAGGGCGGTCTTTACGGGACCATGTCCTTGCCTGCTGCTGTCCTACAGGCCCATGTTCTTGGCGATGATCATCTTCATGACCTCGCTGGTGCCGCCGTAGATGCGGTTGACGCGGTTGTCCGCGTACAGGCGGGCGATGGGGTACTCGTTCATGAAGCCGTAGCCGCCGTGCAGCTGGAGGCACTTGTCGATGACGCGGTGCGCGACCTCGGTGTTGAAGAGCTTCGCGGACGCGGCCTCGGCCGCGGTCAGCTCGCCCGCGTCCAGGGCTTCGAGGGCGCGGTCGGCGACGGCCTCCGCGGCGTCCACCTCGGCCTGGCAGGCGGCGAGCTCGAACTTGGTGTTCTGGAAGGAGGCGACCGTCTTGCCGAAGACCGTACGGTCCTGGACGTACTCCTTGGCGAACCGGACGGCGGCCTTGGCCTGCGCGTACGCGCCGTAGGCGATGCCCCAGCGCTCGGAGGGGAGGTTGCTTCCGAGGTAGTAGAAGCCCTTGTTCTCCTCGCCGAGGAGGTCCTCGACGGGGACCTTGACGTCGACGAACGCGAGCTCGGCGGTGTCGGAGGTCTTCAGGCCGAGCTTGTCGAGCTTGCGGCCGATGGAGTAGCCCTCGGACTTGGTGTCCACGGCGAAGAGGGAGATGCCGAAGCGGCGGTCCTCGGCGGTGGGCGCGGAGGTACGGGCGCAGACGATCACGCGGTCGGCGTGCACACCGCCGGTGATGAAGGTCTTGGAGCCGTTGAGTACGTAGTGCGTGCCGTCCTCGGAGAGCTTGGCCGTGGTCTTCATGCCCGCGAGGTCGGAGCCGGTGCCCGGCTCGGTCATCGCCAGGGCCCACATCTCCTCGGCGGAGACGAACTTCTCCAGGTAGCGCTTCTTCTGCTCGTCCGTGCCGAGCGCCTTGATGTACGGAAGGGCGAGCAGCACGTGCACGCCGGAGCCGCCGAAGCTGACGCCCGCGCGGGCCGTCTCCTCGTACTGGATGGCCTCGAACTTGTGCGACTCCATGCCCGCGCCGCCGAACTCCTCGGGGACGCTGATGCCGAAGAGGCCGAGCTCGGCGAGCTTGTAGTAGAACTCGCGCGGCACCTGACCCGCGGCGAACCACTCGTCGTGGACCGGGACGACCTCGGCCTCGATGAAGGCGCGAAGGGTCTCCCGGAACGCCTCGTGGTCCTCATTGAAAACGGTACGGCGCACGGGGAACTCCTTCGATACGGCACCAGGCTCGGCCAAGCGCACACGACTAAGCGCTTGCTCAGACAAACGTTACCCGTCGGTCACCGGACCGTCCATAGAGAAGTCCTGTCGCTCCCGTCACGCCGCCGTCGCCGCGAACGCCCCGCGCGCGAGGCTGTGCAGCAGCTCCGCCATGGCGGTGCGGCTCGGCAGCGCGTCGCGCCGGCTCAGGTGGGGCGTGGAGTTGAGCAGCCCGAAGACCGCGTGCACGGACACCCGGGCCGCGTTCTCGGCGAGGTCCGGATAGACCTTGCGCACGACGTCGACCCAGATCTCCACGTACTGCCGCTGGAGCTGGCGCACCAGCTTGCGGTCGGTGTCCCGCAGCCGGTCGAGCTCGCGGTCGTGCAGGGTGATCAGGGAGCGGTCGTCCAGGGCGAAGTCGATGTGCCCCTCGATGAGCGCGTCGAGCACCCGCTCCGGCGGTCCGTCCACGTCGGCCACACACCGCTTGCCGCCGGTCAGGAGCTGTCCGCTGATGCCCACGAGGAGCTCGGCGAGCATCGCGTCCTTGCCGGGGAAGTGGCGGTAGAGGCCGGGGCCGCTGATGCCGACGGCCGCCCCTATCTCGTCCACTCCTACGCCGTGGAAGCCGCGCTCCGCGAAGAGCCGGGCGGCTTCCCTGAGGATCTGCTCGCGACGGGTGGGGGCGTCGGTTCTGGTGGCCATGGAATCAATTCTAGACAGAGCGGTTAGCGCTCGTTAACCTGAACGCAATGCGTTAACGCTCATTAACCGAGCAAGGGGGCTCGACTGATGGTGCAGGCACCAGTGCTGACGAGCGCGGCTGATCCCGCGTCCGAAGCATGGCGGACGAACGAGGCGGCGCACACCGCCCTCGTCGACGACCTGCGGGCCAAGCTCGCGGCGGCCAGGCTCGGCGGTGGCGAGCGGGCCCGCGCCCGCCATGTCGCGCGCGGCAAGCTGCTGCCCCGCGACCGCGTGGACACCCTGCTCGACCCCGGATCGCCCTTCCTGGAGCTGGCGCCGCTCGCGGCCGACGGTCTCTACGGCGGGGACGCCCCGGCCGCCGGAGTCATCGCCGGAATCGGCAGGGTCTCCGGACGTACGTGCGTCATCGTCGCCAACGACGCCACCGTCAAGGGCGGCACGTACTACCCGATGACGGTGAAGAAGCATCTGCGCGCCCAGGAGGTCGCGCTGGAGAACCGCCTCCCCTGCCTGTACCTGGTGGACTCGGGCGGCGCCTTCCTGCCCATGCAGGACGACGTCTTCCCGGACCGCGAGCACTTCGGGCGGATCTTCTACAACCAGGCGCGAATGTCCGGGGCGGGCATCCCGCAGATCGCGGCGGTGCTCGGCTCGTGCACGGCCGGCGGGGCGTACGTGCCCGCGATGAGCGACGAGGCGGTGATCGTCCGCAATCAGGGGACGATCTTCCTCGGCGGCCCGCCCCTGGTGAAGGCCGCGACCGGCGAGGTCGTCACCGCCGAGGAGCTGGGCGGCGGCGAGGTCCACTCCCGCACCTCCGGGGTGACGGACCACCTCGCCGAGGACGACGCGCACGCGCTGCGGATCGTGCGCACGATCGTCTCCACGCTCCCCGAGCGCGGCGAACTGCCCTGGTCGGTCCGCCCGGTCGAGGAGCCCAAGGTCGACCCCCTCGGGCTCTACGGAGCGGTGCCGACGGACTCCCGCACCCCCTATGACGTCCGCGAGGTCATCGCGCGCGTGGCCGACGGCTCGCGCTTCGCCGAGTTCAAGGCGGAGTACGGCCAGACGCTGGTGACGGGCTTCGCACACATCCACGGCCACCCGGTCGGCATCATCGCGAACAACGGCATCCTGTTCTCCGAGTCCGCCCAGAAGGGCGCCCACTTCATCGAGCTGTGCGACCAGCGCGGCATCCCGCTGGTCTTCCTCCAGAACATCTCCGGATTCATGGTCGGCCGGGACTACGAGGCGGGCGGCATCGCCAAGCACGGCGCCAAGATGGTGACGGCGGTGGCCTGCACGCGCGTGCCGAAGCTGACGGTCGTGGTCGGCGGTTCGTACGGCGCCGGGAACTACTCGATGTGCGGCCGTGCCTACTCTCCCCGCTTCCTGTGGATGTGGCCGAACGCCAAGATCTCCGTGATGGGCGGCGAGCAGGCCGCGTCGGTCCTCGCGACCGTCAAGCGCGACCAGTTGGAGGCGCGGGGCGAGGAGTGGTCGCAGGAGGACGAGCAGGCCTTCAAGGACCCGGTCCGCTCCCAGTACGAAGCGCAGGGCAACGCCTACTACGCCACCGCGCGGCTGTGGGACGACGGCGTGATCGACCCCATGGAGACCCGGCAGGTCCTCGGCCTCGCCCTGACCGCGTGCGCCGAGGCCCCGCTGGGTGAGCCCGGCTTCGGCGTCTTCCGGATGTGAGGCGGACGATGACTGACTTCAGCAGGAGAGGGACGATGTTCGACACCGTGCTGGTCGCCAACCGAGGCGAGATCGCGGTCCGCGTGATCCGGACGCTGCGGGCGCTGGGCGTGCGCTCGGTCGCCGTGTTCAGCGACGCGGACGCGGACGCCCGGCACGTGCGCGAGGCGGACACCGCCGTGCGCCTGGGCCCCGCGCCGGCCGCCGAGAGCTATCTCTCGGCCGAGCGGCTGCTGGGCGCGGCGGCCCGCAGCGGCGCCCAGGCGGTCCACCCGGGGTACGGCTTCCTGGCGGAGAACGCGGAGTTCGCTCGGGCCTGTACGGAGGCGGGCCTGGTCTTCATCGGGCCGCCCGCTTCGGCGATCGACCTGATGGGCGACAAGATCCGCGCCAAGGAGACGGTCGAGGCGGCCGGGGTCCCGGTCGTCCCCGGCTCCTCCGGCAGTGGCCTGACCGACGCCCAACTGGCCGACGCCGCCCGGGAGATCGGCATGCCGGTGCTGCTCAAGCCGTCGGCGGGCGGCGGCGGCAAGGGCATGCGGCTCGTGCGGGACGCGGCGCTACTAGCGGACGAGATCGCCGCCGCGCGACGCGAGGCGCGGTCCTCCTTCGGTGACGACACGCTGCTCGTGGAGCGGTGGATCGACCGCCCCCGGCACATCGAGATCCAGGTCCTCGCGGACGGCCACGGCCAGGTGATCCACCTCGGCGAGCGCGAGTGCTCGCTCCAGCGCCGCCACCAGAAGATCATCGAGGAGGCTCCCAGCGTCCTGCTCGACGAGGCCACGCGCGCGTCGATGGGCGAGGCGGCGGTCCAGGCGGCGCGCTCCTGCGGATATGCGGGGGCGGGCACGGTGGAGTTCATCGTGCCGGGCAAGGACCCGGCTTCGTACTACTTCATGGAGATGAACACCCGGCTCCAGGTGGAGCACCCGGTCACGGAGCTCATCACCGGCATCGACCTGGTGGAGTGGCAACTGCGGGTCGCCGCCGGTGAGGAACTCCCTTACGGGCAGCAGGACATCACGCTCACGGGCCACGCGATCGAGGCCCGTGTCTGCGCCGAAGACCCCGCCCGCGGCTTCCTGCCGTCGGGCGGGATCGTCCTCGCCCTGCACGAGCCGCAGGGCGACGGCGTGCGGACCGACTCCGGCCTGAGCGAGGGCACGGAGGTCGGGAGTCTGTACGACCCGATGCTGTCGAAGGTCATCGCGTACGGCCCCGACCGCCCGACCGCACTGCGCAAGCTGCGGGCGGCCCTCGCGGAGACGGTCACCCTGGGCGTGCCGACCAACGCGGGCTTCCTGCGGCGGCTCCTCGCCCACCCCGCGGTGGTCTCCGGGGAGTTGGACACCGGCCTGGTGGAGCGCGAGGCGGAAGGCCTCGTCCCCGAAGGCGTGCCCGACGCGGTGTACGAAGCCGCGGCAGCACTCCGCACCACCGCCCTCGAACCCACCGGCGAGGGCTGGCGCGACCCGTTCTCGGTGCCCAAGGGCTGGCGCCTCGGCGGCACCCCGGCCCCGCTGACGCACCACTTCCGCGTACCGGGACAGGAGCCCGTCGCGCACGTCGCGGGCGAGGGCCCGCGCACCGTGGAGCCCGGCCGCGTCACGGTCCACGTGGACGGCCTCACCCACACCTTCCACCACGCCGCCGACTGGCTCGGCAGGGACGGCGACGCCTGGCACGTCCAGGACCACGACCCCGTGGAGGCGAGCCTCACCGGCACCGCCCACAGCGGGGCCGACGCGCTCACCGCCCCCATGCCCGGCACGGTCACGGTCGTCAAGGTCTCCACCGGCGACCGGGTGGCCGAGGGGCAGAGCCTCCTCGTGGTCGAGGCCATGAAGATGGAGCACGTCATCTCCGCCCCGCACGCGGGCACCGTCAGCGAACTCGACGTCACGGCGGGCTCGACCGTCGCCATGGACCAGATCCTGGCCGTGGTGATCCCCGACGCGGCGGACGACGCGGACGACACGGGCGACGCCGACGACACGGAGGGGGACAAGAAATGACCACCGACGCACGGCCCGGCGGCCTCCCCATGGCCGTCCCCGCCCAGGATCTCCCGCCCCGCGTCCGTATCTACGAAGTGGGCGCGCGGGACGGCCTGCAGAACGAGAAGACGGCCGTCCCCACGGAGATCAAGGCGGAGTTCATCCACCGCCTCGCCGCCGCGGGCCTCACCACCGTCGAGGCGACCAGCTTCGTGCACCCCAAGTGGGTGCCCCAACTGGCCGACTCCGAGCAGCTGTTCCCCCTCGTGCGGGACCTCCAGGACAGCGGGGCGGCCAAGCTCCCCGTCCTGGTGCCGAACGACCGCGGCCTGGACCGGGCCCTTGCGCTCGGCGCCCGCGGCATCGCCGTCTTCGTCAGCGCCACGGAGTCCTTCGCCAAGGCCAATCTGAACCGCACGATGGACGAGGCCCTCGCGATGTCGGAGCCGGTGGTGGCCCGCGCGCGTGAGCAGAAGATGCATGTGCGGGGCTACCTGTCCATGTGCTTCGGCGACCCGTGGGAGGGCCCCGTGCCCATCGCCCAGGTCGTCCGCGTCGCGAAGGCGCTCCTGGACATGGGCTGCGAGGAGCTGAGCCTCGGCGACACGATCGGCGTGGCCACACCGGGCCATGTCCAGGCCCTGCTCGCCGAGTTGAACGAAGAGGGCGTGCCGACGGACCGCATCGGCGTGCACTTCCACGACACGTACGGCCAGGCGCTCTCGAACACCCTCGCCGCCCTCCAGCACGGCGTGCGCACGGTCGACGCGTCGGCGGGCGGCCTCGGCGGCTGCCCGTACGCGAAGAGCGCCACCGGCAATCTGGCCACCGAAGACCTCGTATGGATGCTCGACGGCCTCGGTATCGAGACCGGCGTCGATCTCGGCCGGCTCACCGCCACCAGCGCGTGGATGGCCGAACAACTGGGCCGACCCAGCCCGTCCCGCACCGTCCGTGCCCTGACCGGCACCTCCCACCAGGAGCAGTGAAGAACGATGGACCACCGTCTCTCCCCCGAACACGAGGAACTCCGCCGCACGGTCGAGGCGTTCGCGCACGACGTGGTCGCCCCGAAGATCGGCGATCTGTACGAGCGCCACGAGTTCCCGTACGAGATCGTGCGTGAGATGGGCCGCATGGGCCTGTTCGGCCTGCCCTTCCCCGAGGAGTACGGCGGCATGGGCGGCGACTATCTCGCCCTCGGCATCGCGCTCGAAGAGCTGGCGCGGGTCGACTCCTCGGTGGCGATCACCCTGGAGGCGGGCGTATCGCTGGGCGCCATGCCGATCCACCTCTTCGGCACGGACGAGCAGAAGCGGGAGTGGCTGCCCCGGCTCTGCTCCGGTGAACTCCTGGGCGCCTTCGGCCTGACGGAGCCGGACGGCGGCTCGGACGCGGGCGGCACCCGCACGACCGCGGTGCGGGACGGCGACGAGTGGGTGATCAACGGCTCCAAGTGCTTCATCACGAACTCGGGCACGGACATCACGGGCCTGGTCACGGTCACCGCCGTCACCGGCCGCAAGGCGGACGGCCGTCCGCTCATCTCCTCGATCATCGTGCCGTCGGGGACACCCGGGTTCACGGTCGGGGAGCCGTACTCGAAGGTCGGGTGGAACGCGTCGGACACCCGTGAACTGGCCTTCTCGGACGTGCGGGTCCCGGCGGCGAACCTCCTCGGCGAGGAGGGGCGCGGCTACGCCCAGTTCCTGCGGATCCTCGACGAGGGCCGGGTCGCCATCTCCGCCCTTGCGACGGGCCTCGCGCAGGGCTGCGTGGACGAGTCCGTGAAGTACGCCAAGGAGCGGCACGCCTTCGGGAAGCCGATCGGGGCGAACCAGGCGATCCAGTTCAAGATCGCCGACATGGAGACGCGGGCGCACATGGCCCGGGTCGGCTGGCGGGACGCGGCGTCGCGCCTGGTCGGCGGCGAGCCCTTCAAGAAGGAGGCGGCGATCGCGAAGCTCTACTCCTCCACGGTCGCCGTCGACAACGCCCGCGAGGCCACGCAGATCCACGGCGGGTACGGCTTCATGAACGAGTATCCCGTGGCCCGCATGTGGCGGGACTCCAAGATCCTGGAGATCGGCGAGGGCACCAGCGAGGTGCAGCGCATGCTGATCGCCAGGGAGCTGGGATTCGCGGGATAGCCGACGTGGGATAACGACCGGCGCACCGGGGAAGGCGACCGCGGGGCCACTGGAAGCCGGGCCGCTGGACGCCAGGGGCCGCTGGACTTCACATTAGGTTAGGTTAACCTAAGCGCTGGTTCCGGCCAGTGGCCCCACCGCGCCGCCGTCCTCACGAAAGCAGAGACCCTCATATGTCCCACGCCCGCTTCCCTCAGCCCTCCCGCCGCGGCATCCTCGCCGCCGGCGGCGCCCTCGGCCTCACGGCCCTGCTGGCAGCCTGCGGTGACGAGAAGAAGAGCGGCTCGGGCAAGGCGGACGCCGGGGACTCCGGCCCCTGGAGCTTCAAGGACGACCGCGGCACGACCGCCAAGCGGGACGCGACCCCGAAGAACATCGTCGCCTTCACCGGCGTCGCCGCCGCGCTCTTCGACTACGGAGTCGAGGTCAAGGGCGTCTTCGGCCCGACGAAGACCAAGGACGGCAAGCCCGACGTCCAGGCCGGCGACATGGACGTCAGCAAGCTGACGATCCTCGGCAACGAATGGGGCAAGTTCAACATCGAGAAGTACGCGGGCCTCGCCCCCGACCTCCTCGTCTCCACGATGTTCGACACCGCGGGCACCCTGTGGTCCGTCCCCGAGGAGAGCAAGGACAAGATCCTCAAGCTCGCCCCGAGCGTCGGCATCAGCGTCTACGACCGCCAGATGACCCAGCCCCTCCAGCGCCTGCTCGCCCTCGCCGAGTCGCTCGGCGCGGACGTGAAGGCCGACAAGGTCGTCAAGGCGAAGAAGCGCTTCGAGGCCGCCGCCGAGCGCCTGCGCAAGGTCGCCAAGGCGAACAAGGACATCAAGGTCCTCGTCGGCTCGGCGAGTCAGGACATCTTCTACGTCTCCGGGACGAACCTCTCCGCCGACCTGGAGTACTTCAAGTCCCTCGGCGTGAACTTCGTCGAGCCGTCCGAGGCCGCCAAGAAGGCGAGCGGCGGCTGGTTCGAGAACCTGAGCTGGGAGAACGTCAACAAGCACGCCGCCGACGTGATCATGATGGACAACCGCACGGCCACCATCCAGCCCGCGGACATCGAGAAGCCGACCTGGGCGAAGCTGCCCGCGGTCAAGGCCGGTCAGGTCATCCCCCGCGTCACCGAGCCGATCTACTCGTACGACAAGTGCGCCCCGATCCTCGAGGACCTCGCCGACGCGATCGAGAAGGCCAAGAAGGTCAGCTGACCCTGCCCCTTCGAAGGCCCCGCGCGACAGCCCTCTCCGCATTCCGGAGAGGGCTGTTCCGTTTTTGTGCCTCCTGGTGACCAGAGGGACCCCCTGGGTTTAACCCGAGAGGGAGTTAGGTTAGGCTTACCTCACTTCCCCCAAGTCCCCTCACCCAGAGGAAGTTCATGCGCTCGCACCTGCTCAACGACACCACCGCGGAGCGTTACCGCAGTTCCGTGACCGAAGGAGTCGAGCGGGTGGCGGCCAGGATCGCCACCACCTCCCGCCCTTTCACCGGCGTCTCCGTCGACGACCTCGCGCCCCGCATCGAGGCCGTCGACCTGGACGAGCCCCTGCACGACACCATCGCCGCCCTGGACGAGCTCGACGAGCTCTACCTGCGCGATGCCGTGTACTTCCACCATCCCCGCTATCTCGCGCACCTCAACTGCCCGGTCGTCATCCCGGCCGTGCTCGGCGAGGCCATACTCTCCGCGGTCAACTCTTCCCTCGACACCTGGGATCAGTCCGCGGGCGGCACACTGATCGAGCGCCGTCTCATCGACTGGACGGCCGAACGCATCGGGCTCGGCCCGGCCGCCGACGGCGTCTTCACCAGCGGCGGCTCGCAGTCCAACCTCCAGGCCATGCTGCTCGCCCGCGAGGAGGCCGCCAAGGTGGGAAAGCCGGCCTCGCAGCTGCGCATCTTCGCCTCCGAGGTCGGCCACTTCAGCATCCAGAAGGCCGCGACCCTCCTCGGCCTCGGCGAGGACGCCGTGATCGTCATCCCCACCGATCACAACAAGCGCATGCAGACCGTGGCACTCGCCCGCGAGCTGGAGCGCTGCCGCGACAACGACCTCACCCCCATGGCGGTCGTCGCCACGGCGGGCACCACCGACTTCGGCTCCATCGACCCGCTCCCCGAGATCGCCGAGCTCTGCGAGCAGTTCAACACCTGGATGCACGTCGACGCGGCCTACGGCTGCGGACTGCTCGCCTCGCTCAAGAACCGCCACCTCATCGACGGCATCGAGCGCGCCGACTCCGTCACCGTCGACTACCACAAGTCCTTCTTCCAGCCGGTCAGTTCCTCCGCCGTGCTGGTACGGGACCGGTCGACGCTGAGCCACGCGACGTACCACGCGGAGTACCTCAACCCGCGCCGCATGGTGCAGGAGCGCATCCCCAACCAGGTCGACAAGTCCCTCCAGACGACGCGGCGCTTCGACGCCCTGAAGCTGTGGATGACCCTGCGCGTGATGGGCGCCGACGCCATCGGCGAGCTCTTCGACTCCGTCTGCGACATGGCGGACGACGGCTGGCGACTGCTCGCCGCCGACCCCCGCTACGACGTCGTCGTGGAGCCCCAGCTCTCCACGCTCGTCTTCCGCTACATCCCCGCGTCGATCTGCGACCCCACCGCCATCGACCGCGCCAACCTGTACGCCCGCAAGGCGCTGTTCGCCTCCGGTGACGCCGTCGTCGCGGGCACCAAGGTCGGCGAACGCCAGTACCTCAAGTTCACCCTGCTCAATCCCGAGACCACGGTCGCCGACATCACGGCCGTCCTCGATCTGATCGCCGGCCACGCCGAGCAGTACCTGGGAGAGACCCTTGACCGCGCTTCCTGATCACCGAGAACCACTGGACTTCATCGGTATCGGACTGGGCCCCTTCAACCTCGGCCTCGCCTGCCTCACCGAACCCGTCGAAGAGCTCAACGGCCTCTTCCTGGAGTCCAAGCCGGACTTCGAGTGGCACTCGGGCATGTTCCTGGAGGGCGCCCACCTCCAGACCCCGTTCATGTCCGACCTCGTCACCCTCGCGGACCCCACGTCCCCCTACTCCTTCCTCAACTACCTGAAGGAAGCGGGGCGGCTGTACTCCTTCTACATCCGCGAGAACTTCTATCCCCTGCGCACCGAGTACAACGACTACTGCCGCTGGGCCGCGGCGAAGCTCTCCTCGGTCCGCTTCAGCACGACGGTGAGCGAGGTGACGTACGCGGATGACCTGTACGTCGTCCACACCACCGGCGGCGATACCTTCCGCGCCCGCCACCTGGTCCTGGGGACCGGCACTCCGCCGCACATCCCCGAGTCGTGCGCGGACCTCGGCGGGGACTTCATCCACAACTCCCGCTATCTGCAGTCCAAGCAGGAGCTCCAGCAGAAGGAGTCGATCACGCTCGTCGGCAGCGGCCAGTCCGCCGCCGAGATCTACTACGACCTCCTGAGCGAGATCGACGTCCACGGCTACAAGCTCAACTGGGTCACGCGCTCCCCGCGCTTCTTCCCGCTGGAGTACACCAAGCTGACGCTGGAGATGACCTCTCCGGAGTACGTCGACTACTTCCACGCGCTGCCGGAAGCGACCCGCTACCGCCTCCAGGACCAGCAGAAGACGCTCTTCAAGGGCATCGACGGCGACCTGATCAACGAGATCTTCGACCTGCTCTACCAGAAGAACCTCGGCGGCCCGGTCCCCACGCGTCTGCTCACCAACTCCTCGCTGCAGAGCGCCCGTCACGAGAACGGCACCTACACGCTCGGCCTGCGCCAGGACGAGCAGGGCAAGGACTTCGAGCTGAGCTCCGAGGGCCTGATCCTGGCCACCGGCTACCAGTACGTCACGCCCGACTTCCTGGAGCCCGTCCGCGACCGGATCCGCTGGGACGGCCGCGGCCGTTTCGAGGTCGCCCGCAACTACTCGATCGACACCACGGGCCGCGGCATCTTCCTCCAGAACGGAGCCGTGCACAGCCACTCGCTGACCAGCCCCGACCTGGGCATGGGCCCCTACCGCAACGCGTACATCATCGGTGAGCTGCTCGGCGCGGAGTACTACCCCGTCGAGAAGTCCATCGCGTTCCAGGAGTTCGCCGTATGAGCAGCACCGCAGACCTGACCCTGCGCCCCCTCGACCCCCTGAAGGACGCCGAGCTCCTGCACGGCTGGGTCACCCACCCCAAGGCCTCGTTCTGGATGATGCAGGGCGCGACGCTGCCGGACGTCGAGCGCGAGTACATGGCGATCGCCGCCCACGAGCACCACGACGCGTTCATCGGCCTGCACAAAGGCGTCCCCGCCTTCCTGATGGAGCGCTACGACCCCCGGTACGTCGAGCTGGTCGGCCTCTACGACCCCGAGCCCGGCGACGTGGGCATGCACTTCCTCACCGCGCCCTCCGACGTCCGCATCCCCGGCTTCACCCGTGCCGTGATCACCACGGTCATGCGGACGCTCTTCGCCGACCCGGCGGTCCGGCGCGTGGTGGTCGAGCCCGACGTCGACAACAAGGCCGTGCACGCCCTCAACGAAGCCGTCGGGTTCCGGCCGGCCGAAGTCATCCAGAAGCCGGAGAAGAAGGCTCTGCTGAGCTTCTGCACCCGCGAGCAGTTCGAACAGGCAGTACGCGAAGAAGCAGTACGCGAAAGGGAAACGGCGATATGACCCTGTCCGACGCAACGGCGCACCTCTCCCCCGAGCGCTGGGAGCAGGCCAACCGCCTCCTCATCCGCAAAGCCATCGCCGAGTTCGCCCACGAGCGGCTCTTCACCCCGGAGCCACTGGGCGAGGACAAATACGTCATCCGCAGCGACGACGCCCTGACCCGCTACCGCTTCACCGCCAAGCGGCTGCGCCTCGACCACTGGCAGGTCGACGCCGACTCCATCTCGCGGCACCGCGACGGCTCCGAACTCCCGCTGAACGCCCTCGACTTCTTCATCGAGCTGCGCACGGCCCTCGGCCTGAGCGACGAGATCCTGCCGGTCTACCTGGAGGAGATCTCCTCCACCCTCTCCGGCACCTGCTACAAACTCACCAAGCCCGCGATCCCCTCCGCCGAGCTCTCCCGCTCCGGCTTCCAGGAGATCGAGACGGGCATGACCGAGGGCCACCCCTGCTTCGTCGCCAACAACGGGCGGCTCGGTTTCGGCGTGCACGAGTACCTCTCGTACGCTCCCGAGACCGCGAGCCCCGTACGCCTGGTGTGGCTGGCCGCGAGCAAGGAGCGCGCCGCGTTCACCGCGGGCGCCGGGATCGACTACGAGGCGTTCTTCCGGGCCGAGCTCGGCCAGGAGACCCTGGAGCGCTTCGACCGCAAACTCCGTGACCAGGGCCTGGACCCCGAGGACTACCTCCTGATCCCGGCGCACCCCTGGCAGTGGTGGAACAAGCTCTCGGTGACGTTCGCCGCCGAGGTCGCCCAGCGGCATCTGGTCTGCCTGGGCGAGGGCGACGACGAGTACCTGGCCCAGCAGTCGATCCGTACGTTCTTCAACACGAGCGACCCGGCCAAGCACTACGTCAAAACGGCCCTCTCGGTCATCAACATGGGCTTCATGCGCGGGCTTTCGGCCGCGTACATGGAGGCGACCCCGGCGATCAACGACTGGCTCGCGAACCTCATCGAGACCGACGAGACCCTGAAGTCGACCGGCCTGACGATCATCCGCGAGCGCGCGGCCGTCGGCTATCGCCACCTGGAGTACGAGGCCGCGACCGACCGCTACTCCCCGTACCGCAAAATGCTCGCGGCCCTGTGGCGCGAGAGCCCCGTGCCGTCACTGGCGCAGGGCGAGCAACTGGCCACGATGGCCTCGCTGCTGCACACCGACCTCGACGGCGCGTCCTTCGCGGGCGCCCTCATCGAGCGCTCCGGGCTCACCCCCGCCGAGTGGCTGCGCGGCTATCTGCACGCCTACCTGACGCCGCTGCTGCACAGCTTCTACATGTACGACCTCGTCTTCATGCCGCACGGCGAGAACGTCATCCTGGTCCTGAAGGACGGCGTCGTACAGCGGGCGATCTTCAAGGACATCGCCGAGGAGATCGCGGTCATGGACCCGGACGCGGTGCTCCCGCCGACGGTGGAGCGGCTGCGGGTCGAGGTGCCCGACGACCAGAAGCTCCTGTCGATCTTCACGGACGTCTTCGACTGCTTCTTCCGCTTCCTGTCCGCGAACCTCGTCACCGAGGGCCTGGTGGACGAGGAGACGTTCTGGGGCGCCGTCGCCGAGTGCGTCACCGCCTACCAGGAGGCCACGCCCCAACTGGCCGACAAGTTCAAGCAGTTCGACATGTTCGCCCCCGAGTTCGCGCGCTCCTGCCTGAACAGGCTCCAGCTTCGGGACAACGAGCAGATGGTGGACCTCGCCGATCCGGCGGGCGCGCTCCAGCTGGTCGGGACGCTGAAGAACCCGATCGCGTAAGCGGTCGTCGCACACGAGCCGAGTGGGCTCCCGGGACGGTCCCCGGGAGCCCACTCATGTTCGTACGCTCGTGACTACTCGCCGGGCCAGGGCACCTCGGGCGACTTGTAGTAGCCGATGCCGAGCGCGTCCCAGCGCGGGCCCTGCTCGGCGAGCCGCTGCTTGTACGTGCCCCAGTCGTGCGTCGACGCGGGCGACCAGCCGAGCTCGGCGATGCCGGGCAGCCGTGGGAACGCCATGTACTCGATGTGCGCGGAGGTCGAGAGCGTCTCCGACCACAGCTCCGCCTCGACACCCTTGATGGAGTCCGCGGGCGCGCCCGCCAGGTACGTGGCCGGGTTCCAGTCGTAGCTGCGCTGGACCGAGACGTAGCCCGCCCAGGAGAGGCCGAGCGGGGTGTCCTTGTCGTACTTCATGTCGAGGTAGGACCGGTCGGCCGGCGAGAGGACCAGCTTGGTGCCCTTCTTCGCCGCGTCCGCGACCTGCGCGCGCTCGGCGGCGCTGGTGGCGTCGTAGCCCCAGTACTGCGCGAGGGCGCCCTTGGCGGGCGTGGCGCCGGTCAGCTGGTGCCAGCCGATGACGGTCTTGCCGTACTTGGCGACGACCGGCTGGACCTTGTTCATGAACTCCACGTAGTCCTCGTGGCTGGTGGAGTGCGCCTCGTCGCCGCCGATGTGGATGTACTTGCCGGGTGTCAGGGCGGCGATCTCACGGATGACGTCGTCCACGAAGTCGTACGTGACGGCCTTCTTCACGCACAGCGAGCTGAAGCCGACCTCGGTGCCGGTGTAGAGCGGGGGCGCCACGCCGTCGCAGTTCAGCTGGGCGTACGAGGCGAGCGCGGCGTTCGTGTGGCCCGGCATGTCGATCTCGGGGATCACTTCGAGCTGCCGCGATGCCGCGTAATTGACGATGTCCTTGTACTGGGCCTTCGTGTAGTAGCCGCCCTTGCCGCCGCCGACCTGCGTGGAGCCGCCGTACGTCGCGAGCTTGGGCCAGGAGTCGATGGCGATGCGCCAGCCCTGGTCGTCGCTCAGGTGCAGGTGCAGCTTGTTGACCTTGTAGAGCGACATCTGGTCGATGTAGCGCTTGACCTTGTCGACCGAGAAGAAGTGCCGCGACACGTCGAGCATGGCACCGCGGTGCTCATAGCGGGGCTCGTCCTTGATGGTGCCGCCCGCGACCAGCCAGGGGCCCTTCTGCTTGGTCTTATGCTCGGCGGACGCGGGCAGTTGCTGCCGCAGCGTCTGGACGCCGTAGAAGAGACCGGCGGACTTGCGGGCCGTGACGGTGACGGAGCCGCGCTTGGATTCGAGGCGGTAGCCCTCGTTCCCCAGGGACTTGTCCTTGGGGTTCAGGCGCAGCCGGATGCCGTCGCCGCCACCGTCGTCGGTCACCTTCAGGGAGTAGCCGGTGGAGGGGCGCAGGACGCCCGCCAGATAGCTGCCGATCCGGTGCGCGTCGCGCGAGTCGTCGACCCGGATGCGGGTCTTGGAGTTGATCTCGTACGGGGATCCGCCCGGGACGGCGGACGCGGGGGCCGGGATCACCCGGCCGAGCGGGGTCGGGGCGGCGGCTGCCTTCCCCGCTCCGCTCCCGCCACCCGGCACAGCGGCCACGGACGAGAATCCGGCCGCGGCCACGAGCAGCAACGAGCCGAACAGGCGGGTCGATCTGTGGTGCTGTCTCACGAGCGGGTCCCTTCGACGGGCCATCACTGTGGTGCATCTCAATCGAACGCTCACCATGGGACCCTCGCACCCCGTGGCGGGTCAAGGGTGTAGACCACTTCGGCCGCCCACCGATGGAAGAATCGCCCCCATGGCGGAAATCATCCAGCGCGACGGGACCTGGACCTTCGACGGAGAGACGCTGCGCCTTGTGCCGGGACGCGACAAGAACGTGTCTCTGCTGCGCAAGTCGCTGGGAGAACTGGCCGTGCCGCTGAGCGCGTTGGCCGGTATCGCCTTCGAGCAGGGCAAGAAGTCGGGGCGCCTGCGGCTGCGGCTTCGGGACGGCGCGGATCCGCTGCTCCAGGCGGCCGGGGGCAAGCTCGGGGACGCGGCGGACCCGTACCAGCTGACGGTGGAGTCGGACCGCTACGGGGTGGCGGAGTACGTGGTGGACGAGGTCCGCAACGCGCTCCTGATCGAGCAGGTGCCGTCCGCGACCTGTGACGGCTATCTGCTGCCGGGGCCTTCGGTGCCGCTGTCGGTGTCGGCGGGGGACGGCACGGCGAGCTTCGACGGCGAGCACATCCGCCTGGAGTGGAACTGGAAGACGGAGGAGGCGAAGTCGGCGGCCGGTACGCGCTCGCTGGCGCTCTCCGAGGTCGCCGCGGTGGAGTGGCAGCCCGCGGTGGGCCTGGAGAACGGCTACCTCCGCTTCACCGTGCGGCACGCGCCCACCAAGGCCCCGCCGAAGTACGACCCGAACTCGGTCGAGCTGTGGGGGTTCAAGAAGGATCCCCTGATGGCGTTGGTGGCCGCGGCCGTGCAGGCGCGGCTGCCGCATCCGGCGGCGGCGTCGGCGGAGGCCCCGGACTCGCCCCTCGCCCTGGCGAAGCAGCCCGCGCCCACGCCCGCCGTGCCCGCCGAGGACGATCATGACGCGCTCCTGCGGCGCCTGCGTGAGCTGGGCGATTTGCATCAGGCCGGGATACTCACGGACGAGGAGTTCACCGCGGCCAAGCAGGCCGTGCTGAAGCGGCTCTAGCCCGCTCCACTCCGCATCGGGGCCTATTTTCGACGCGCTCCTGCCCGATACCGGGCAGGATTGTTGCACCCAGGGGGCTATTCCTTCAGGATCAACGAATGCACGACGACCTGGTGGACCATCTGACCCGCAGCACCCCGCTCCAGCGGGGCGAAGCGCTGCGGGTCGTCCAGGACGTGCTCGCCTACTTCGACGAGACGACCGAACAGTTCGTCCGTCGCCGCCACCGCGAACTGCAAGGTCAGGGCCTGCTGAACGCGGCGATCTTCGAACAGATCTCGGCGGATCTCGAATACCGCGCGGTCGCGCCGCCCGAGCTCACGCTCCGGCAGCTGCGCCGCATCATCTACGGCTAGGACACCCTCTATGTGCGGAATCGTCGGTTATATCGGCAAGCGTGACGTGGCCCCCCTCCTCCTCGAAGGCCTCCAGCGCCTGGAGTACCGCGGCTACGACTCCGCGGGCGTCGTCATCACCAGTCCCAAGGCCTCCGGCCTGAAGATGGTCAAGGCGAAGGGCCGCGTCCGCGACCTGGAGGCCAAGGTGCCCGCCCGCTTCAAGGGCACCACCGGCATCGCCCACACCCGCTGGGCCACCCACGGCGCCCCCTCCGACGAGAACGCGCACCCGCACATGTCGGTCGACGACAAGGTCGCCGTCGTCCACAACGGCATCATCGACAACGCCTCCGAGCTGCGCGCCAAGCTCACCGCCGACGGCATCGAGTTCCTCTCCGAGACGGACACCGAGGTCCTGGTCCACCTCATCGCCCGCTCCCAGGCGGACAAGCTGGAGGAGAAGGTCCGCGAGGCCCTGCGCCACGTCGAGGGCACGTACGGCATCGCCGTCCTGCACGCCGACTTCAACGACCGCATCGTCGTCGCCCGCAACGGCTCCCCCGTCGTCCTGGGCATCGGCGAGAAGGAGATGTTCGTCGCCTCGGACGTCGCCGCGCTCGTCTCGCACACCCGCCAGGTCGTCACCCTCGACGACGGCGAGATGGCCACGATCAAGGCCGACGACTACCGCACGTACACGACCGAGGGCTCGCGCACGACCGCCTCGCCGACCACCGTGGAGTGGGAGGCCGAGTCGTACGACATGGGCGGCCACGACACGTACATGCACAAGGAGATCTTCGAGCAGCCCGACGCCGTGGACCGCGTCCTGCGCGGCCGCATCGACGACCGCTTCTCCACCGTGCACCTCGGCGGCCTGAACCTCGACGCGCACGACGCCCGCAAGGTGCGCCGCGTCAAGATCCTCGGCTGCGGCACCTCGTACCACGCGGGCATGATCGGCGCCCAGATGATCGAGGAGCTGGCCCGCATCCCCGCCGACGCGGAGCCCGCGTCCGAGTTCCGCTACCGCAACCCGGTGGTGGACCCCGACACGCTCTACATCGCCGTCTCCCAGTCCGGCGAGACGTACGACGTGCTGGCCGCCGTCCAGGAGCTCAAGCGCAAGGGCGCCCGCGTCCTGGGCGTCGTGAACGTCGTCGGCTCGGCGATCGCCCGTGAGGCCGACGCGGGCGTGTACGTCCACGCGGGCCCCGAGGTCTGCGTCGTCTCGACCAAGTGCTTCACGAACACCACGGTCGCCTTCGGCCTGCTCGCCCTGCACCTGGGCCGCATCCGTGACCTGTCGGTCTCCGACGGCAAGCGGATCATCGAGGGCCTGCGCAAGCTGCCCGGCCAGATCTCGGAGATCCTCAAGCAGGAGGACGAGATCAAGAAGATCGCCAGGGACTACGCGGAGGCGCGCTCGATGCTCTTCATCGGACGCGTACGCGGCTACCCCGTCGCCCGCGAGGCCTCGCTCAAGCTCAAGGAGGTCTCGTACATCCACGCCGAGGCCTACCCCGCGTCCGAGCTCAAGCACGGTCCGCTCGCGCTCATCGAGCCCGCGCTTCCGACGGTGGCGATCGTCCCGAACGACGACCTCCTGGAGAAGAACCGCGCCGCCCTCGAAGAGATCAAGGCCCGCAGCGGCAAGATCCTCGCGGTCGCGCACCAGGAGCAGGAGAAGGCCGACCAGACCATCCTGGTCCCCAAGAACGAGAACGAGCTGGACCCGATCCTGATGGGTATCCCGCTTCAACTCCTCGCCTACCACACGGCATTGGCCCTGGGCCGGGACATCGACAAGCCGAGGAACCTCGCGAAGTCGGTCACCGTCGAGTAGGTCCGCACCGCGGAACCCCTTGAAAGTGAACGACTCCTCGCGCGTGCCACCAAGCGCGCGAGGAGTCGTTCTTCAGGAGCCGGGGGCGCCCATTCCCCCGACCCGCGCCTGCCTCAGCCGGTGGCCGTCACTCCACGGTCGGCAGGTGGTCGTGCCATCTGTGCGGACCCTTCTGTACGTACCCTTCACAAGGGCACAACCCACCTGTACGCACGAGTAGATTTATCTACGGGGCAAGGAAGTTGACGCCGCGCCACCCCTGTCCCACCTGGGACGAAGACGCGTTACGGAATGACCACGACGGGCCGTTGCGCGCGGCGCGCGAGCCGGCCCGCGACCGAGCCGAAGATGCGCCCCACGATTCCGTGCGTCGATCCGACGACGATCGCGTCCGCCGAGTACTCCCGGCCGACCTCTTCGAGTTCGTGGCAGATGTCGCCGCCGCGCTCGACGAGGATCCAGGGCACCTCGGCCAGATAGTCCGCACAGGCCAGTTCGAGACCGAGCACTTCCGTGCGGTGGTCGGGCACGTCGACGAAGACCGGTGGCTCGCAGCCCGCCCACACGGTGGTGGGGAGTCTGTTCGCGACATGCACGATGATCAGACCGGAGCCCGAGCGGTGTGCCATGCCGATCGCGTACGAGAGCGCGCGCTCGCTGGAGGTCGAGCCGTCGAATCCGACGACGACCCCGTGCCGGAAGGCCGGGTCGCAGGAATGACGTGGTTCTTCAGCCGCCTGGGGGGTCGCCGTGGGATCGGCGACCTGCCGCTTGCGGTCCGCTGGTTCGGAGAATTCGTGACCGGCCATGGGTGTCTCGGCGAAGGAGTCCTCTGTGGGAGGGTCGGCTTTGTTCGGGTCGTACGGCGCAGTATGGAGCAGATCGGGCAGGAACGGGCGGTATCAGGCAGGGACGGGGAGGAGCAGCGACCACCGGAGCTGTGTCCGGGAATCATCTTCCCAACCCCATACCCCCAAGGGTACGGCGACACTCCTCTCCTGCCCAGAGCTTGCTATCGGCCCTGCGGGAGCCTCACGGCGTTCACCGGAGCATGCATGAGCGGCGCCCGTATGGCAATGGTTGCTGCCTCGTACAGGCGGTTTGGGCACCCACCCGCGTGGACTGTCGTCGGCCACAAGGTTCACGCCAGTGACCGGCCGGGCGACCACGCGTTGAACCCCGGTACGCCACCGCCACAGGGAGCCCGCCGTGCCTGGACCGCCGCCCGTGTCCTCACAGGTCACGACGCCCTCACATGTCACGCCGCAGAGCCGCCGACGCCTGCCGCACGGCGCGCACGAGCGCCCGCGCGCGGGCGTGCCGGCGCCGCGCGTCGAGGAATCGCCCTCCGCGCCCGCCCAGGACTCGGCGAGCGACGTCGTGCGCTGGGCCGCCTTCAGCTGCGTCCTGGTTCCCGTCGTCCTCGTGGGGTACGGGACATCGCTGGCGGGGGCCGCGGGATCGGCCCTCGGTCTGGTGGCCGTGACAGGGGTCTGCCGGCTGCTTCTGCGGCAGTCCGAGCGGGGGGCGGCGCGGCTCTTCGAGGAGCAGAGCCGCGAGCCCCGGGGACGGCACGGACGGGCGGGCGCGGGGGCGCACAGGGGCGGTCGGCATGCTGGTGGGTCTACGCCGGAGGACTGACCGATTCACGCGCACTCACCCGTATCTTTTCAGCCAACTTCCTATGGCCATGCATTCCTTGGCCGAAGGGGTACTCAACCCCGGTCCCACCAGGGCTGAAAGGCATGCGGAGGCCGTCTGAACCCTACGGGGACCGGCCACGGCGCGGAGGCGCACTTCACAGCAACGCCCGTGAGTGCAACGCTTCGTGATCGACTGCTTCACGCCAAGTTGCCATGTCGACATAGTGCCGGGTCCTTAACTGGTCACCCCGGCAGCACGGGACGCAGTAGATTCGATCATGACTGTATTACGGCGGGGGACTGGTGGAGGACCGAGGGGAAACGTGCAGGAGCGACAGGTCCGACAGGAACGCCAAGAGCGCCGAGAACGCAGGACACGCAGAGACAGAGCACGTCAAGAACAGGGAGCCGCGACGACCGAGGGGGGCTTAGCACCATGAGCCACGACTCCACTGCCGTGCAAGAAGCCGCGTCGCGGAAGCTTTCCGGACGCCGCCGCAGGGAGATTGTCGCGGTGCTGCTGTTCAGCGGTGGCCCCATCTTCGAGAGTTCCATACCGCTCTCCGTGTTCGGGATCGACCGGCAGGACGCCGGGGTCCCGCGATACCGACTGCTGGTCTGTGCCGGTGAAGAGGGTCCGCTGCGTACGACCGGGGGGCTCGAACTCACCGCGCCACATGGCCTGGAGGCGATAGGGCGCGCGGGCACCGTCGTGGTGCCGGCCTGGCGGTCGATCACATCACCGCCGCCGCCGGAAGCACTCGACGCGCTGCGCCGTGCGCACGAAGAGGGCGCCCGCATCGTGGGGCTCTGTACCGGAGCCTTCGTGCTCGCCGCGGCCGGTCTGCTCGACGGCCGTCCGGCGACGACACACTGGATGTACGCACCGACGCTGGCCAAGCGATATCCGTCCGTCCATGTGGACCCGCGTGAGCTCTTCGTCGACGACGGGGACGTGCTCACGAGTGCGGGGACCGCGGCCGGAATTGATCTGTGTCTGCACATCGTGCGGACGGACCACGGCAACGAAGCGGCGGGCGCGCTCGCCCGCAGGCTCGTCGTGCCTCCGCGCAGGGCAGGCGGCCAGGAGCGCTATCTCGACAGGTCTTTACCTGAGGAGATCGGCGCCGACCCGCTCGCCGAGGTCGTCGCCTGGGCCCTGGAGCATCTCCACGAGCAGTTCGACGTGGAGACGCTGGCCGCGCGCGCCTACATGAGCAGGCGGACCTTCGACCGCAGGTTCCGCTCGCTCACCGGGAGCGCTCCCCTGCAGTGGCTGATCACTCAGCGCGTACTGCAGGCACAGCGGCTGCTCGAGACCTCCGACTACTCCGTCGACGAGGTGGCGGGCCGCTGCGGCTTCCGCTCGCCCGTCGCCCTGCGCGGCCACTTCCGCCGCCAGCTGGGGTCGTCGCCCGCCGCCTACCGGGCCGCTTACCGCGCCCGCAGGCCGCAGGGGGGTGAGCGGGCGCTGCTGGAATCCGCGCCGCCCCTCGCCACCACGGCGACGGTGCACACGGAGAGCGGGCCGGTCCCGTCGCAGACCCGGCGTACGGCGGCGGCGAACGCCTTCGGTCCCTCGGCGTCGCTGTCGGCGGATCCGGGGAAGCCGAACTCGGATGTGTACGCGCCAGGCCGTCCGCCACTGCCCGGCCAGAGGAGTGCGCCGTAGGGTAAGACGCATGAACGATCGCATGGTGTGGATCGACTGCGAGATGACCGGGCTCTCGCTGACGGATGACGCACTTATCGAGGTGGCCGCACTGGTCACCGACTCGGAACTGAACGTGCTCGGCGAAGGTGTGGACATCGTGATCCGCCCGCCGGACGCGGCGCTGGAGACCATGCCCGAGGTGGTGCGCAAAATGCACACCACCTCGGGGCTCCTCGACGAGCTGGCGTCGGGCACGACGCTGGCCGACGCCGAGGAGCAGGTCCTGGCGTACGTACGTGAGCACGTCAAGGAGCCCCGCAAGGCTCCGCTCTGCGGGAACTCGGTCGGCACCGACCGGGGCTTCCTGCTGCGCGACATGGGAACACTGGAGGAGTTTCTCCACTACCGCATCGTCGACGTGTCCTCCATCAAGGAACTCGCCCGGCGGTGGTACCCCCGGGCGTACTTCAACAGCCCGGACAAGAACGGCAACCACCGGGCACTGGCCGACATCCGCGAATCCATCGCCGAGCTCCGCTACTACCGCGAGGCGGTCTTCGTGCCGCAGCCCGGACCGGACTCGGACACCGCCAAATCCATCGCGGCCAAGTACGTGCTGCCTGCGGAGTAGCCTCCGCGGAACCCCTCTGTACGGGGTCCGGAAAACGCGTGCGCGAGCACCCCTTCGGACCCTGTACACTTTTTCTCGGCCGGTCGGAAGAAAGAAAAACGACCGGACATGGTGGGTGTAGCTCAGTTGGTAGAGCACCTGGTTGTGGTCCAGGTGGCCGCGGGTTCAAGTCCCGTCACTCACCCTGATAGATCAAGGCCCGGTC
>NZ_JBHUZJ010000051.1:0-66006 GCF_042667685.1 Streptomyces sp. NPDC057302
GCCTCCCAAGGGAGGCGGCGACCCCCGCTGCCGTGTGTCCGCGTCAGATCAGGGCCGTGGCTCGTCGAGGTACTGGTCGGCCCAGGCGCTGATGATGTGAGCGGCCCGCTGCGCCTGCCCTCGCGCGGTCAGCAGATGGTCCGCGCCTTCGAGGGAGATGAAGCTTCGCGGGTGCCGTGCCTCCTGGAAGATCTCCGCGGCATTGGAGATGTCGACGGTGGAGTCGGTGGGCGAATGCGCCACGAGGAGCGGCAGGTCCACCTCGCCGATCCGGTCGCGCAGGTGAGCCCGGCGCACGTCCTCGACGAAGGCGCGCTTGAGAACCAGCGTCCTCCCGCCGACGAACCACTCGTGCGCCCCGTCGCTGAGGACGCGATCCAGGACCGAGTCGTACTGCCGCTCGACGTGACTGGGATCGACGGGCGCCGCGATGGTGGCCAGCGCGCGGAGGCCGGCGATCTCGCTCGCGGCTGCGATCGCGGCGGCGCCTCCCCACGAGTGCCCCACCAGCAAATCCACCGGAGTTCCTCGCTCCGCCATGAAGGCCGCGGCACGGACGGTGTCCTTCACCTTGACGGTGAAGGAACCGTCCCCCCAGTCGCCCTCGGAGTCCCCGATCCCGAGATTGTCGAAGCGCAGCATGCCGATCCCCTCGCGTGCCAGCTGCTTGCTGACGCGCGAGGCGGCCGGCGATTCCTTGCCCAGGGTGAATCCATGCGCGAAGAGCCCCCAGCCACGGATCTCACCTTCCGGCAGGTCGATCACCCCGGCCAGCTCGGGGCCGACGACGCTCGGGAATCTCACTTTTTCGCTCATGTGTGGCGCTCACCTAGGCAGGGACTGATGGGGAGGGGAGGGAGTCGAGAGCGAGACTAGCCGGTGTCCACGCGAGACCAGGAAAACAGCGGGGCCGCCTCCCTGCTCCGGGAGACGGCCCCACTGTCCAGGCTGATGCTGATCCTGACGCGGCGTCGGGCTCACCCGACCTCGCGGTTTAGATGTCGAAGTACAGCTTGAGGATGTCTCTGAGCTGCGGTGATGCATTGCCATAGGTATGGCCGGTGCACTACGGGTGCACATGGACTCCTGGCGGACCGTGCCTGCCGGCGTGCAGTGGGTTCAGTGGCCGGATCTGGAAAGCCGCCGGGTGAGGCCAGAGATGACGGTTGTAGCCAGGAGCCAACCAGCTACGGCGCTCACCCAGGCGACCCACGCGGTGTCGCCGGACGGGACGAACGCCTTCTCCTGGCCGAGGTCGAGGACAGGAAGGATGAGGTCAAGGGCGTACGCGACGGGTTGGAAGGCTGGACTGTTGGTGCGGGCAGGCTGTGGCGGTACTGCCGTGAAGATGACGGAGACGACTGAAGTGAGGGTGACGAGCCAGATGAGAGCGCGCCCTGGGCGGTAGCCGTAGCCGACTGATAGGTCTTCGAAATACCCCCACAGGCGGGCAGAAGGCCGTGAGGAGCTGCGTCGCTTTCTGTGGCGGGCAAGCTGTACAGATCGGGCGTCGTCATCGTGGCCGAGTTGTCGATAGTGGGCGGCCAGCCGTTCGTACGGCTGGGGGTTGTAACTGTCGCCGCGATCGAGCCATGCCAGACGTTGGTCTGCCGGGAGTACGGGGCGGAGGTCTTGATAGGCCAGTCCGTCTAGCTCGATCCGTAGAGGCCGCGAGGCGGGGGAGTCGTCGATACGTCCGATGGTCGCAGCGCGAAGGTCAAACGCCGAGGGCAGCGTGCTGAGCGATGTCACGTTAAGGATGCCCACTGTCGCAGCGTGCAGATCGATGGTCGACGAGTCCGTGAATGTGGAGTCGGACAACTGCAGCGTTCCCTTGACCTCCGCACGGGGCAGGGTGACGTCTCCAGCTACGGTCGCGCCGTCGTGCAACTCGAGGTTGGCCTCGACGCGTACTCCTGGGGCGCGCAATGCATGGCGGTGGTCTGATGTGAGGGTGCTGCCGGACAGCCACAACGATTCGCCGATGGCGGCGGCGAACAGGTTGACACCGCCATGAGCCGTCATGCTGCGGCCGTAGATCCCTCCGCCGACGCGTACCGAGGGGGCGTTGATCGCCCATCCAGTGGCATTGCGTATTTCGGCACGGTTGAGCCAGCACTGTCCTCCGATTGCTGCTCCAAACAGAGAGATACCGCCACCGTCGATAGACACACCTGAGCAATGGAGGTCCTGGGCGAGGCGGATGCCATCACAGCGAAGAGCCGGCCCCGCCACGTGGCTCAGCCGGCCCTCGACCAGCTCAAGCGTGAAAGCTTCAGCACCCCACAAGTTGAACCCACCCGAGGCATTTACGGACCGCGCGTACAGCCCACCGCTGATGTGTAACTGGGGCGCGCGTAAGGCATAGCCGGTTCCTTCGCTGGCGAGCTCGGCACCGTTGAGCCATACATCACCGGCGACGTCAGCCCTGAACAGGGATATAGCACCGCTTATCGTCCGGACAAGTACTAGATCACCTTCCACTCGCGCCCTGTCTGCATTCAGGCCGGGGAGGCTGGAGCCAGTTAGGTCAACAGCACGGAGTGAGGTGTCACTCAGCTCAACCAACGATTCGAAGCGACAGTCGACGAGAGCCACGGGGATCTCAACCGTTGCGTAGGGCAGCCGGAGTGTGCCCGTGATGGTGGCTCCGACCAGATGCAGTTGCGACACCGCACCCGGTTCTGGAGGGGGCGGATCCAGTAGGAGGCGGGCGATGGCGTCCGCTTCGACCTCCCGGTTAGCTGAACGAGGCGCCTGCCCGGTGCTACCAGACGCAGGAGCAACGAGATCCAAAACAACGCCCGCGCGCATTGCGTGCCACAACTGCCGTGCGTTCGCTGACCATTGATCCGGTGGTGTGGACATGCCTCATTCCAGCATCAAGTGTGTGGCCTTGGCCGAAGGAAGCGATTCTTCCCTTGCTTGTACGAAGGAGCGCGGACGGGAGTTTCAATCGATTCCGCACGGCGCATCCTGTCTCTCATGGCTGCCACCGTGCGTGACAAGGACGCCCCAAGGACCGCTTCGTACCGGTCGGCGATGCGCTGGCTGTGCTGCTCACCGAGCACATGCGCAAGCACCCGCCGGTCGAGGTCACTCTGCCGTGGATGACCAAGGACGGTGAGCCGGTGACCGTGCGCCTGGTGTTCACCACGCGCGAGCGCAAACCGCTGAACAAGAACTACTTCAACTACCTCTGGAAGGAGGCCCATCCGTCTGCTCCCACGACAGCGGCACGTCCTTCGCAGCCTTCTTCGATCGCCGAGGCTTCACGCGCTTCACCGAGCCGGTCTCGCAAGGGTTCTTGGCGATCAGGTCGTCGTCTACGGCCATGGCCAGGATCGATGACAGGTGCGTGAAGACCAGCCCGACGGTTGTCTCGTCGAGCACCTGTAGCCGGCGCTTGATCCAGGTCTGCACGGTGGACGCCTTGATCTGGCGCAGCCTGAGTGAGCCAAGCGGCTTGATGATGTGGTTGCGGACGCGGACTTGTACTGGGCGTACGTCCGAGGATTGTCGAACGTCTGGTTCGCCAACCACTGCTCGGCCACCGCCTTGAGCTGGGCCTGGGGCTGATGCAGGCGCCTGCTGCTCGGCCCGCGACTGTCATTCCTGCCTCTGATCCTCGTGCGGTGGACCACAACAAGGAGGTTTGGTGCGGCGACCCCCGGTGAGCGAGCACGAGGAGCTAATGCAGGAGTGGGTGTGGGGGCTGAACAACGCTCTCGGGCTCGATCCCGCACGCCTGCTCCAAGGCAGCGACAAGAAGGCGTTCTGGGGCTTTCCGTGTGGGCATCGTGGTCAGGCACAGATCAACCAACGCGTGGCCGGGCATGGCTGCAGGGCTTGCGGGCATCTAAAGTCCGGGCGTGCTCGTCGAATCCCCAAGCCGGGCCACTCCCTTGCCGAGTTGGCTCCGGCCTTGGCGGCGGAGTGGGATACGGAGCGTAATGAGGTCGGCCCCCACGAGATCGCGGCCCAATCCAACATCGCCAGAAACTGGATCTGCCCCAAGGGCCACTATTACGAAATGGGGCCGAACGCCCGTTACCGCGGTCGCAACTGCCCGTACTGCCGGGGGCTGCGCGTAGGCCAAGGAAATGACCTAGCTACCAACAGGCCCGATCTCGCCCGAGAATGGGACGCTGAGCGTAACGGCACGCTGTCCCCGGAACAAGTCACGCCGGGCTCCCACAAGCAGTGCCACTGGGTGTGCGCGAGGAATCCGTCTCACCGCTGGACGGCAAGTCCGTCGAACAGGCGAACGCGAGGTTGCCCGTACTGTGCCAACAGGCTCATCGACCACACAAACAATCTAGCTGCGACTCACCCAAGTCTGGTCCTCGAATGGGACGTTGATCGGAACATCGCTATCATCCCGGCCCAGTTCGTACGGGGCAGCAGTGACCTCGTGTGGTGGACGTGCCGCTCCTGTGGCCACAGCTGGCGTGCATCCATCGCGAGCAGAGCCTGCGGTGGTCAGGGCTGCCCGCCTTGTGGGAGGACCCGGGCCCGAGCGGCCCTGATCCGTCCGGTCGTGGGCAAGTCCATCGCGACCGTAGCTCCCGACCTTGCGGCTGAGTGGCACCCATCGAGGAATGAGCTAACACCGCACGAGGTGGGTCCGGGGAGTGGTATCGAAATGTGGTGGCAGTGCTCCCGCGGCCACTCCTGGAAAGCCGAGCCAGACACTCGGACCCGTCTGGGGAGTGGTTGTGAGAAGTGCCAGATGGGGAGCACCTCAGTCCTGGAGATTCGCAATTATGCTGAGATCTCGCACGTCCTGAAATTCTGCGGCTTTGTCTCTGAGCATGGTCCTCGAATATCGTGCCTTCCCCCCAGTATCGGGGCAGTGGACATGCTCTTCCGAGACCAGGACGGAACCCAACCGGGCATCGTCGTCGAGTTTGATGGAGCCTGGTGGCACGACCGCGAAAAGAACAGGGTCGACGAGCGGAAAACCGATGCCCTCATCGACGCTGGCTTCGGGGTGATCAGAATCCGAGAATCCCCGCTTCCACCCGTTACGGCAGCTGATGTCCTAGTGCCGAAGAACCAGGCCGCCCATCTCACCTCAGCTGCCGTGCTGACCAAGATGCTGGAGCTCGACTGGATACCGCACGACCAAAGAGATCGCATCACCCAGTACTGCGCCCTAGGTGCAGAACAGGGTATGGCCGAGGCCGCGAAAATGATTCACCGTAGAGGCGGCTACGACCTCGCTACCTCAGCGGCCAACATCCGGGCCCGCCAGGCACCGAGCTCGTAGAGCAGCGCAAGAATCGGAAGTAGTCCAACTGTGTTAGCGGACGGGACAGTACCCGTCACCCGCACGCGGTCGAAAGCTCTTCGACCGGGCAAGACTGAGCTGAGCGTGATCACGGACTACCACCCGTTACGATCTTGCGGGCTCTCGTAGCGCCCAAGTCTCGAGTGGGGCCGCCACCTCCGATGGGGAGTGGCGGCCTCACTGTTGCTGACGCTACGTCAGTGAATCAGCCGAGCGGTGCGCAAGAGGGCGGAAGCAAGCGGGAACAGCGAGTACTGCTGAGCAGTGCCTTCGCAGATCAATGCACATGTCCAGGAACCCTCCCAGGTCACCCGGACCTGATCTTTAGAGATTGAAATAGAGACAAGGAGCGCTTCTGACCAGCACCGTTCACCATCTGCCGCTGGGGGCGGTGCACAACCGGTGCACGCCAGGGCAGGGCTGGCCGGAGCTTACATAGATCACTTCGCCACAGGAGACCCTCCGGGTGCGGTAGTAGCTCGTCCGGTCAGCGATCTGGGGCTTGGTTATGGTTGGTCATCTCCTGTCTCGCGCCAGGTGCGCCGAATCTCGTGCCATGCGCGGATGATCGCCGGCACTTTCCCCAGCGCCTCATGAAGCTGTGAGAGCGCGATAACGACTGCTCCGAACGCGGCCAGAACGGATAGCACGATGGCATCCCAGTTCATCAGTGGCTCTCCTCGTCAGAGGACCGAGCTGCGCCCGAGGCATCGGAAGGCGACGCGACGTCCGGGCTGTGCTCGGGCAGAACCCGATCGAGCCACCTGAAGGGAGCACCCAATTCTCCAAGCTTGATCCGGGTGCCGCCCGTGTAGACGCCTGGTCCGTGACGGAAACGTAGTTGTAGACCGCCACTGTTCATACCGCGGTGCACGAGGTTATACGTGCATTGCAAGGTGTACGTGCTGTCGCCGAGTTCTTGTTCCGGCCTGCAAGAGCAGTACTGGCGCTCGATACGGAGAGGCAAGCCCCATACGGGGTCCAAGAGGTGTCGCAGAAAGACATCGTGTTCGAGCCTGATGCCACGCACCGTGTCTAGCTCAAAGATCCATTCGTCGCCGGTGATCCAGGAGCGTGTTGAGTATGCGGTGCTGGCAGTCTGGAAGATGGCGATACGGCGTAGCAGTGCTGATCCGAGCCAGTCGAGGCCACGCTCGGCCTTCCACATCTCTGGGTAGTCACGGATGTGCGCTTCCTCGAAAGTGGTCAGCTTTGGCTCCTGCCAGAGCGGCGGAGCTTCGGCCTTCTCGTATCGACGCAAACATTCATCGAGCTCCCCAGCCCAATCCGTCCCGGGGATGCCTCGCAGTACAAGGTGGCATTCGCTGTCAACGAGTGTGAGGTGCAGGTCTGATCCGTCGATGCCAACAACTCGAAGGCCAACGACGCGATTTACTTGTACGCCTGGCTCGGCGCTGGGCAACAGCTGGTCGAGGGCATGGCCACTGCGGGCATACGAGGTGCCGTTGCTGAGTGTGGTGTGGCTGTCGAGGTGCACGACCGTAGATTTTGTTGTGGACTGCACGTGCGAGAGCCCGAGTGGATGGGCCCACCACTGGCCTCCGCTGCAAAGTTTGGCGAATACCTCAGCTTCGAGATGCGCTTGTTGCGGTCGGCCGGAATGAATCGGGTGGTGATTGTCTCTGCCACGCATCACTTTCTTCGCCACGGCGAAGGGTTCGCCCGTGTAGAGCTGCTGTGTCCTCGCGAGCTTCTCGAGCCGCCCACCGCTGGTCATATGCGATCCGTCCCCGGAATACCGTCGCCCCTCGGCACCCGACAACTGATCTACACGCCCTGCATGAGGGCATAAGTGAACAGTGCGATGCGCTGCGCAGGTGGGGCTATGGCTCCTTAACCCCTGGATGATCCGGCAACGGGGCGAAGCAGGATCAGGGGCGGCCTCCTGAAGGCCACAGCTGAGTGTGGGGGAGGACAGCTGTCAGGCGCAAGTGCTGATGGACGGCAGGCTCCCGTCGTTGCCAAGCGTGCGGTGGCGCCTATTTCAGCCAAGTGCATTCAACTCGTGGTCTGCCTACGTGGTTCGTTGCGAGACTCGATCGAGCAGGGCGTTTGCTCAACTCGGGGGTGTGTGATGGCAGGGCGTTCCGGTCAGTACTATCGCGCTGGCCACATGGTGAATCGGCCCACAGGCGGCCGCAAACGACCGAAGAAGAGGACCTGGGCCGGTGTTGCTGCTGTGGCCCTGCTGCTCCTTGGGGCGAAGCTCGGGCTCTTCTCCGGCAGTGGCGATGACGGAAGCACCACTCAGAAGCCGGACAAGCCATCCGCTACCGCCTCACCTGCGAGGAAGTAGCACCCTGTTGTCTGCTGCAGTTCGCGGCGCTGGTCTTGCGTCAGCGGCTGGTGCGCTTCGTCGGTGACTGCTTGCGTAGACCAATGGCCTTGAGCCTGGTGCGTAGTGAACTCGACGACCCCCGCTCTGGGGCCGGAGCGGGTGCGACGGTCGAAGGGGCTTGGGCTGAGGCAGCGCTGAGTCGTTCCCAGGCTGCTTTCCATCGGTCGACATGGTCGTCAGGCACACCGCACGAAGACAGGTACGTCTCGATCGTTTTTGTCCACCGGAGAGGAAGGTCCTCGCGGTTGAGGAGTCGACTGATGCTGCCTGCTGACAGTGGCGCGGGGGAGTTCTCGCTCAGCTCGCGTTGCGTCAGGCCGCTGATCGCACGGATCACGCCAAGCGCGTGAATGAACTCGGAAGCGTCCAAGAACCGATCTGGGTCAGGCCAGGCGGAGCTGGTGGCGCGTAGGGGAGTCGGCCGCTTGAACGACGTTTCGTAGCTGGCGTTACGCCCCCACACCAGCTCGCCGGCGCGATTTCGCGTACGGCGCTGTGGGGTGGGGTGCTCCTTGGAGGCCAATGTGGAGCGCAGGTGGCCGTAGAGGTCGTCCATCGTGAGCCACATGCCCGCCTCGGGAACCCCCTGCTCCATCGTGCTCAGGAGTCCGCCCGTGAATGCGGTGTACGGCTTCCCAGGCGGATCGAGGGCGAGGCCAGTTTCAGGGGCCGCTGCCATGAGAAAGCTGCCATCGATCCACGCCTGGTCAGCCAACGTGTCGGGCCCCGACATGCTTCCCAGAGCCCGCCCGCTGAAGCAGCAGTCGAGGATGATCACATGACGCTGTGCCCGGCCTTCGCTGATTGCTTCACGTAACCATGAGTAGGGCACGGCCCTGCGCCCCTGCCCCATGCGTGAGCTGGGAAGTCCTAGGTGCAGTTCTTGCTTCCGGTCCAACAGCCCGTGTCCTGCGTAGTAGACCAGCAGCGTGTCACGAGCACTCTTGGCGGCCGAGCTCACGGGTTCCAGCATCTCGTCCAACGAGGCAGGCTCAGCCACCACGGTGCAGTGCTCGGCTGCGAGGCCCCAGCCGAAGGGGCCGCAGACGGCTTCTGCAAGCGCGGGCAAGTTGTCAGCCACTCCAGGTAGATCTTCAAGGTGCGAGTAGCGACTGACCCCCACCAATACAGCCCGGGACTGAAGAGGGTCGGGTTTCGCCGTCACGATTGTCCGCCACTGGGTTGGTTCGGCGCCGGCGCGAGCTCTTCGAGAGAGGCGACGGCCCTCTCGATCTCCGCTGGCGATGCGTCCGTAATGGTGATCTCCAGATCGTCGCGTCGGATCGTGATGCGAGGTGTACGCGCTCGCGTCTGGCGCCATGCCGCCAGGGCCATTACGAACGATGCGGCACTCCAGCCGTTCTCCGTCACCAATTGCACGGCGTCGAGCCAGCCCCCCATGGCGCCACTTTGCATAGGTCGCTCAAGAAGGGAGACCTCGGCGGTGGTTCGTACGGACAAGTCATCGGTCAGCCAGCCACAGAGAGACTGCAATGCCTCATCCTGGTCGTGCTCGTCGACGCGTACTTCGATGTGTGTCACGCGTGGCCCCCTAGCTCTCGCACGGTCAACACCATCGTTCCTCAACTCCCCAGTCGTCTCAGCGTGATTGCGACAACTTGCCACCGCCGATGTAGGCATTAGGACCCACAGAGCGAGTCGGTCAGGCCACCAGTCACACGGCAAGGCCACCGTTCTTAGCCATCCGGGAGAGCCCAGTGCTCCTAGAACTCGCGTCGGGGGCTGATGGAGGCTTTGCTGCCGTTGCTGATTTCAAGCCAGAGAAGTGGCCAGACGGTGCGCTTGCCGTGTACGAGGAGGCAGAAGGGCGATCAGCGAGAACCTTGAAGAAGGGTCTTCGCAAGTTGCAGCCTGCTTACCCTGAGCATCACCCGACGGGAGGCTCGGCATTATTTACGGCAACGACTAGGTACGGATCAATCTGCGCCCAGAAGGCCCCACCATCCCGTTGGACTGCGCCATCGAACATCAATCCCTGCAGACGATCCCACGCCGCTTGGACGTCGGTGATGGCAACGCGCAGTTGAGCACGCGGGGTGCCCGTGGCGCTTTCCTTAATGTGCGCTTGCCTAATGACAAGATTCTCGTAGGAGACCCAGTCGCTGCCATGGCGGGGTGCACTCAGACCTAGGGCAGTGAGTGCTTTGGTCACGTGGCTGATGCTTGCGACAGGCAGGTAGGCGCCTTGGAGCCGCGCCTCGCTCAGCAGGCGGCCTGCTCCTTGCCCGGCGGTCAGCGCTACCTCGTCGCGAACGGGTTCGTGGACGCTCTTCGCCTCCACCCGCAGGATCTTGCGGATGAGGAAGAGGTTCTGGCCGTCCGCGGTGACTAGGTGGGTGCGTTGCGCCGTCCAGTTGCCAGACGCCAAGGCGTCTCGAGCGGCGACGTGGGCCTGGCGGCGGTCAGGGAGTAGGAGACTGGCTCGGGTGTTGGCCCTGTCGAGATCCTCAAGGAACCGCGAACGGGTCTGGCCGACCTCCTCGTGGGAGGGCGTGAGCGTCGTGGCGTCGGATTGGAGCAGGTTCTCGGCCAGCCTGATGATCAAAGCGCTGTCCTGAACGGTCCGGCCGAATGAGCCGAGCCATTCCTGGCCCAGACCTGCGCCGAGGAGACTGGCGGTCATGGACGCCAAAGTGTCCGTGTCCGCGCCTTCTTGGCGGGCCGGGATATTGATCCCACGCTCAGGGCCGGCGGCGGATCTAGCTGCAAGGTAGATGGCGGCTACCGCACATAGAGTCCCCGAACCACGTGTCTTTACCCGGGTGAGGCCATGCTCCTCCAGGAAAGCGGAGGGAGCACTTAGCGCGCCGCTGTCCAATGAGGACCGTGCGCTGGTGAGGAGATCTTCTACCTCTTGCACGGCGTCGTCCCAAGCCTGCTCGTAGCCGCCGGGGAATACGTGGGCTGCGGCATCGCGCCAGTGATGGTCCAAGCCCTGCCAGACTGGCTCTCTCCAGTCCTTCAGCCCATCCAACGTTGCTTCGACGAGCCAGCCGTAGGCCATCGGAGCGGGTTGTCGCAAACTGATCCACAGCGCGTATGCATGCACCAGAGCACCCAGGAGGGCACGTGGGTGTCCGTGGGTCGTGGCTGCGTCGCGGACGACGTCGTCGGCCAGGTCGCTGAAGGATCCCTCGCGGTGAACGATGACGTGCGGCGCGATCCGCATTGCCGCGCCGTTGGCCCCGGTGTTGAAGTACTTCTCCCGGTCATCGGCCCTGTTGCCCCAGGCAGCTTCGTGCTTCTCCCAGGCGCGACAAGCGCGTTTGACGCTGGCTCCGGCGCCGCGTTCGTAATCGGGGAGGAAAGGCCACTCGACGCGCTGCAGCCAATTGAGCCAGTCGTCGCCCGCAGTGAGGCGGGCGCGGGCCACAGCAATGAGCATCTGGGTGTCGTCGCTGTATTCGCCGGGGCCGATCTCCTCGAGAATCGGGCGGAATCGGCTCCCGGCCATTCGCTGCCAGGCGAAAAATCGCCCTGATACCTGGCTGACTGGCGGCAGTGCGCGGGTCCGATCTCGCCGCTCGTAGGGCCAGCCCATGGCATCCCCGACGGCTGCTCCGAGGAGCATGCCGCAGGCCCTGTCGTTCCATGGGTGAAGCTCAGCGTTCACGTGTTCACTCTGCCAGAGTCGTTCCGGGTATGTACGGGGTCTCCAAGGGCCGCTTGCCAGAGCGCACCGACCTGCTCAGGGCGTACTTGTCGAAAAGTACTGGGGCGACGACCAAGGGTGGCAGCAGAGTTGTCATGCCTAGCTGGGCATGTCTGAAGTACTCCAGCTCCGCCTGCTTCTCGTCTCGGACGATGAGAGAGCCTACGGCGGACAGGGGGATGGTGCCAGGCATCTGAATCTCTGCCTGGTCGTCCGTAGGCCACCAGGGCGGATGTTGGGGGTTTCGCCGCAGAGTCACCTTGCCGGTTACCGTGGGTGCAAACATGGCATTGAGCCCGTTGGCCCCTGGCTGGGCGTTGGCGCTTCTGTCTCGCGCCGAGTTGTAGGGACAGAATCGCGCGCCGGGAGTGGCGAGCAGGTTGAGGTCCAGAGTGAGGATCACCCAGTCCTGAAAATGACGGTCCCGGCTTGCGGCCTGCGCCAAGTACCAGGTGTTCGGGTACTCCACGCTTAGGAAGGTGAACTCTGGTGCTCCGTCCAGACGCTGTGTGTCTGCCGGCCGGTAGGCGTCCGCGGCAGTCTGCAACGCAGCTACGGGACGTATCTGTCGGGTGTCGAGGATGTGTGACAGGTTGGCCGACTTGGTGAAGTGGCATAGGCGGGTGATACCGCGAGCCTGGGCCTGCTCAAGTACGTGGTTCACAGGCTCACCCGCACATACAGGTCGGACATCTCGTGCGGCAACAGATCGGTGAGCTTGCTGGAGTGCAGCATGATGAGGTCCGTACGAGCCCGGGTGATCGCCACGTACAACTGCCGGGCCTCGCGAGCCTGCGCTTCTTCCAGGCCGTGCGCCTCCACTTCGCTCGGTTTCGGCAACTCGTCAGCGTCGCAGAACGGAAGGATGACCGAGTCGAACTCGAAGCCCTTAGCCGCGGAGTAAGTTCCGTAGAACACTCCAGGCTCGTCGGTCCAACGTGCAAGATCACGATGTAGGCGGCGAATGGGCACACGGCCTTGGTCGAGGAGAGGTCTGAGCTTGGCTTCGTGGTCCCGCGTGCGCATGAGTATGGCGACCTGGCGGTCCGCCCCCAGTGCCAGGGCGTTACGAGCCGCCTGAACGAGTTGATCTTCCTTGCTGGCAGTCTCGAGAATGGTGGGTCTCGGGCCGTCGGCCGCCGAGCCGGTCGGCTGAACCAGATCCACGTCGTCTTTGAAGTGCGGCATGTTCGATATGCCCTGGGCGAGTTGGGTGACCTGACGGCTGTTGCGATAGTTGTGGGCGAACTCCACCACATTTGCCACATGGAGACCTAGAGAGCGCCAAGACATCCGGCTTCCGTAGATCTGCTGCGCGTAGTCCCCAAAGAAGGTTAGAGAACCGTCGTCGGGAATGGCAGCTGCCAGGCTTCGGATCATCTCAGGTGTGAAGTCCTGACCTTCATCAACGACCACATGCCGGTAGAGCCGCTTCGTCGGGTCAACCTTGAGGTTCGACAGGGCAGTCGACGCCATGTTGTCGTAGTCGTACTCGTACCCGGCTTCGCCACGTGACTGCACATAGCGTTGGTAGACCTCGAAGACGACTTCACGGTCGGCCTGCTGAAGTGGCTTCCCCCTGCCAACTCGGCGAGTGCGATTCTCCACGTACGTCTGCTGGTCCACGATGCCGTGTCCGACCATCCAGTGCAGCTCATCCAGGAAGAAGTCGAGCGGACGGTGGATCACTGCCCGGTCGGCGTGACGCTTGCGGACCTCCGTCAACGCCCGCTCGACCAGTCGCTCCTTGGACTTGTATATGCGCACGGGCCTCTTGGTTCGGTGTGCGAGGTACCCGCGCGCGAAGGTGTGGTAGGTCTCGATTTGAAGGTTCGGAGACGCGGTGCTCATGCCCCTGAGGTAGGTAACGAGAGCCTTGTTGAAGGTGACTAACAGAGTGCGGCCGCCGACACCTGGGGCCGTGGACAGGTAGTGCGCCCGATGGACCGCCATCGTTGTCTTGCCGCTGCCCGCCGTGCCCAGAACGACGCAGTGACCACGTTCGTTGAGGAAGACGACGTCCCGTTGGTGTCCCTTCGGTTCAGGTAATGAAAGCCCCATCGAGCCATTGTGACGCGTTCATGGCCGCTTCGTACAGGTGATCCAGGTTCTGGGCCGGGCGACCGAACCAGGCCCTTGGTGGTCCAGGGTCAGCATGTCCGCAGTTGTCCCGGCCAAAATTCCACGACGTGGCGCCGGTGAGTGCCTCGGTCAAGGAGGTTGTCTCAACTGCCATGTGTAGTGGCGGAAGGAGGCATGAGGGGCTACGTGCCGGCTCGGTATCGTCGACCGATTGCCTTGCGAGCCTTCTCGACCGCACCCGTCACACGGTGCACGTACCGGCGGAGCGTGAACGCGGGATCCTCGTGGCCGAGGAGATCGGCGAGCGTGTAGACGTCAACCCCCTCGTTGATCGCCTCAGAGGCGAAGAGGTGCCGCAGGGCATGCATCATCTTGTCGCGGCACTCCTCCCACTTGCGGCCCTTGCCAACAGGCTTGTCGTTGAGGGCAGTTATCGCGCCTATCGCCCTCCAGGGCGGCCTTCCAGAGGTAGTTGAAGTAGTTCTTGTTCAGCGGTTTGCGCTCGCGCGTGGTGAACACCAGGCGCACGGTCACCGGCTCACCGTCCTTGGTCGTCCACGGCAGAGTGACCTCGACCGGCGGGTGCTTGCGCATGTGCTCGGTGAGTAGCACGGCCAGTGCGTCGCCGACCGGTACGAAGCGGTCTTTGGTGTCGTCCTCCGTGCCGCCCTTCGGAGGGGCGAAGACCAGCGTGCCGCGGTCGTGGGTGATCTGGCGGCGGATGTGAACGACCTTGTCCTTCTGTAGCCAGTTCACGTCCTCGGGGCTGAACCCGAAGATCTCGCCCTGCCGCATGCCCAGTCCCCGGCCGCAGTCGACCGTGGCCTGGTAGCGCTCAGGCAGGTGGGGGCGCAGGTCATCTGTTTGCTCCCACGACAGCGGCACGTCCTTCGCAGCCTTCTTCGATCGCCGAGGCTTCACGCGCTTCACCGAGCCGGTCTCGCAAGGGTTCTTGGCGATCAGGTCGTCGTCTACGGCCATGGCCAGGATCGATGACAGGTGCGTGAAGACCAGCCCGACGGTTGTCTCGTCGAGCACCTGTAGCCGGCGCTTGATCCAGGTCTGCACGGTGGACGCCTTGATCTGGCGCAGCCTGAGCGAGCCAAGCGGCTTGATGATGTGGTTGCGGACGCGGGACTTGTACTGGGCGTACGTCCGAGGATTGTCGAACGTCTGGTTCGCCAACCACTGCTCGGCCACCGCCTTGAGCTGGGCCTCGCCCTTCCTCGTGTCGATGTACGTGCCGTCGTCGACGCTGCCCTGCATCTTGGTGAGGTGCTGCCGGGCGTCCTCGTACCGGTCGAAGCTCTCACTCTGCTGCTGTCCGTCTGGATCGCGCCAGCGCGCCAACCACCGCTTGCCGCGTCCGTGTTCGCGGGACGGGGCCTTCTTGTGGGCAGTGCAGGTCTCGTCGTCGGCCTGCGGCTGCTTCTTGTGCCAGCGGTCGTACGGCTCAGCCACGCTTCCCCGCAGCGGAGGTTGTGAGCAGAGTAATCGGCGAGACGCCGAGTGCGGTGGCGATGGTGACGAGGTCGTCGATGTCGCAGCGGCGGCGAGCGCGTTCGGTGCGGCTGAGGGCGATGTTGGTCAGGGGGCGACCGAGGGCGGTGCATCGTTCGGCGAGGCGCTGCTGGGAGAGGCCACGCAGCAGACGCAGGTACTCGATATTGCGCGCGGCTTGGATTCCAGCCGGGCCTATTTCTATGGGTTGGGTTGCCATGACAGATAGCTGTAACTCGAATTCGGTGGCCGTGACAAGAGATTCCTCAAGGGCTTGTGAAAGCTCGACGGAGTCAACAAGACTGGTAGTTCGGTGAAGCCGGATTCTCGTGCTATGGTCCCGCGCCGCTGCCTCTGAGCTGCTCAGATCGGTCGATGACCTGCGGTCGCGCCCGTTGGTTTGGATGGATTGGGCTGACAGGGGCGTCCGGAGAAAAACGGACCAATCCCTCTGCTCTCGGCGCAATTTCGGCAACCGGCGATCCAGGTCTACGGTTTTGTTCCCATTCGGCGACAGGTCGTTTGGGGTGGCCGTGGGATTTCCGCACAATGCCGCTGGACGCGGCAGGCAATTCTGTGGCTGTCTTGTCCACCCCGCCACTTCAGCGAAGGAGCCCCTATGCCTGGAACCCCGCGCCCCACCCCCGCCTATGGCGCCGGTCCTGTCCCTCTGGCCACGCCGGAGGAGGTCGCGGTCTACCTCGGTGTGCCGGTGAAGACGCTCTACCAGTGGCGTCATCGGCGCATCGGCCCGACCGTGCACAAGGTCGGCCGGCACCTGCGCTACCGGTGGCGGGAGGTGGACGTGTGGCTGGACGCGCAGACCTCGTACGACCTCACGGTCTGACTCCGCACCCCCCGGGGACAACGAAGCGGCCCCCGGCGAACCACCGCCGAGGGCTGAGGAGTCCCCAACTGATCGCCCCCGGCCTGTGGATTCAGTCCCCGGCCAGATGAACTTTGCGGTCGACGGGGATCAGCACGGTCCCCGAAGTGAAACCGGGGTGCGGGGAACGGAAGTTGGGGACCGGATATCCGCGGCTGCGGTTGGGGACCGGTCCCCAACTCGTGACCGGAACTCTGAGCCTGCTGCTGGTTCGCAGGTCAGCGCGGTGAGGACGCGGCCTGGGGCCCGTGACGGGGACGTCCCCCAGCGATCCGGGGACCGTGATGGGGACGCGTCGCAGCGTGTTGGGGGCGGTGAATCCGATCCCCAGCGGTCGCTGGGGACCAGTCAGGGGACGGGGACTGTCGACCGTTCGGGAACCGGGTCAGGGGACGCCATGAAATCTGGCGGTGCTTCGGGGACCGGTGACGGTGGAGATTCGGTGCCGGGGGAGGGAGTGGTGCTGCTGGATGAGTTGCGATCGACCATCGGTAAGTACGTCGTGCTGCCGAGCGAGGAGGCATTGACCGCGGTCACCCTGTGGGTGGCGGCCACGCACATCCAGACGGCCCTGCAGCACGCGCCTCGCCTGGCGGTGATGAGCCCGACCAAGGGCTGTGGCAAGTCCCGTGTGCTGGACGTCCTTTACGAGACTATCCATGACCCGATGATGACGGTGAACACGTCTCCGGCGGTCATCTTCCGCACCATCGGCAAGATCCCGCCCACGCTGCTGGTGGACGAGGCGGACACCATCTTCAGCCCCAAGGCAGCGGGCGACAGCGAGGTCCTGCGCGGCCTGCTCAACGCCGGACACCAGCGCAACCGGCCCGCCTGGCGGATCTCCGGTCCGGAGCACAAGCCCACCCCGTTCCTCACCTTCGCGATGGCCGCGATCGCGGGTATCGGCGACCTGCCCGACACCATCACCGACCGGTCAGTCGTACTGCGGATGCAGAAGCGCAAGCCCGGTGAAAAGGTCGCCCCGTTCCGCTCGCGGTACGCGGGACCCGAACTCAAAGCACTACGTGATCGGCTGGCTGCGTGGCTGGGTCCGCTGCGGAGCACGGCCGCCCGCATGGTGCCGCCGATGCCGGTGGAGGACCGGGCGGCGGACACGTGGGAGCCGCTGGTCATCATCGCCGACCTGGCCGGTGGTCACTGGTCAAGGCAGGCGCGTACCGCGTGTGTGGCCATGACCCGCCACGAAGCCGCGCAGGACGAACAGACCAGCCTGAAGACTCGGCTACTGCGCGATGTCCACCGTGTCTTCGAGCGGGCGAACAACCCCGAAGCCCTGCCCACCCTGGACCTGGTTGCTGTCCTGATCCAGGACGCAGACGCTCCGTGGGCGGACCACGGTGCCAAGGGCTTGAACGCCTACCACCTCGGCAACCTGCTACGTGACTTCGGTATCAGCCCCACCAACTACCGCTTCGATCAGGGGCGTCAGGCCAAGGCATATGTGCGCAACCGATTCCTGGATGCCTGGGCCCGCCATTGCCCCGACCTGATCCAGACCGACACCACACCTGAGCCTGCGCCCGGCGCCACACCTGCAGGTCCGACCGTGGGCAAGCCGGTCACGGGCGGGCCGACGGGTTCGCTCCCTGTGGGACGGCCCGCCGATCCTGCCGGGCCGAGGCGAACTCTCTGACCTCACCTGCACAACGCACCTGGACGGGAGTCCGTAGCAGTGCGTCGCATCCGTCCCCGCGCAGGTCAGCGCGGGGACGGACTCTCTCGCCGGGACGGACGTATCCGTACCTGCTCCGGCGTCCGTACCTGTGCTGACCAGGCATGCGACGCATGCAACGGATGTGACACCCCGCCAACCCCCTGCCTTTGGAGCACCACGATGCCCGACACCGACACCGGTAACGCACACCCCACTCGCCGCCGGGGATGGCTCGGCCTGGGACGACGAACAGCAGCAAGCTGTACCTTCCGAAACTCCCCCGCAGCCCAGGGCTGCGGAGGAGTTTCGGAAGGGGCCCGCCTTGAGGAGGCGGAAGGGGCCTGGCGCCAGGGGGCGCCAGACCAGCGGTGACCGTTTTCCCGCCCCAGCGGCGGGGTTGATGCCGGCGAAGCAGGTTCACCGGCCTTCGAGGTCGTGGGGGTGCCACGTCTGGTCAATGGTGCTTTTCGAGCGTCGCTCCGCGATGGGCCTCCGGCCACCCTGGCCAGTTGGTGCCGCTCCCTAACAGGACGGCCAGTGGAACCATGGCACAAGCCGCAAAAACCTCACGCCACCGAATCGAGCCGCTGGGCGCACACACTCCGAATGGTCTTCAAGTCAGCTAGTGCCTGATCCCGCGCCTCCTTGTGGCCGGGCAGCCCCTTGCTCACCGTCTCCACAGACTCGCTGAGTGCCGCGATGACCGCCTTCGGGGCGAACCGCATACCGAAGGCATAGCCAGTGTCAACTCGGGTGCGCAGGTCCCGCTCCAGGGTCTCCCAGGCATCCAGGACTGCCAACTGATTCTCGGTTGCGGGGGGCTGTTCCAGCGCCCGAACCATGGCCTGGATGTTCTTGTGGGTCTGCGTGCACAGCTTGCGATAGCGGGTCCACATCTTGTGCGTTGCCACCATCGTGGCGATACCGATTGTGACCGCCAGGGCTGGCAACGCCTTGGTGTAGTCGCGGGAGAGTGTGGAAAGCGCGGCGTACAGCAATACAGCCACGCCGCAAGCCCCGTTGAAGTTTGCCAGCGTCCGGCTGGCCATGGCCCGGAGGACGCGGCCGTCAAGTCGTTCGAGCAGGTTGTCCTTTGGCTCGAGCCAGCGAGCGATGTGAGGAAAGAGGAAGCAGAACGCCAGCATCTTTTTAGCGTCCATACCGTGGTCGAGATATTGATCAGGTGCCGCCACGATCCTGTCGAACAGGTTGAGCGGATACATGAACAACTTGAATGCGGCCCCCCCACACACTGTCACCTTCAGCTTCTCCCAGCGCCTGATCCATACAGGCGTGTGGAATGTAGTTTTCAGCCAGCGGCGGATTTGCTTCGGTGTGTGCCAGCCTTCGGTGAATCCCCGCCACTGACGTGCCGACCAAAGACTGAGGACAAGGCTGCAGACGAAGAGAACCACACCAGGCACCCGGTACCGAGTGTCGTACAGCTGATTGCTCCAGACGTTCACGACAAATCCAACAGGCAACAAGGCGCGCTTCCAGTGGGCGCGACCAGGGGCAGCAGTCCGGAACCAAATCGACATGCCTTCATGCTCCTGCGGGCACAAGGCGAACTAGAACGGTTTGATGCAGATCAGAGGTTGGGCGCTATTGGGCTGGTGACGCGTGCGGTCCTTGCTGGCGCTGCTATCAGGCGGGCCTGTCTCCTGGTTGAGCTTGCAACCATCGGCGGGGAAGAGACAGGACTGGCGAGATTCAAGGAGCGCCAACAGGGGGGCCGTTCCCACCCTGTGCCTGCCGGTCAAAGCTTGCTTCGCCTGGCTGATGGGGCGCTCCCGCATCATGCAGCTGCTGCTGATGGTGGCCGCTGTCTCAGGTTGGCGGCCCAGAGAACCACCGCCAGGAGATGCTCGGAGAGCAGACCGACATACGGATCGGGCTGCACCAGCAAGGTGGGCGCCCCCGATGCAGTGCGCTGGGTGGCCCACTCGTGGTCGAGGGCGGTGAAGTCGTCGTCGATCCATGCGGCCGGGGAGCCGCCGAGCAGGGCGTCGACATAGTCGCGCTTCCAGAGGTAGCCGTCGGGGTGGCTGGTCGTGATGTCCGGTCGACGGCAGCGGGGGCAGGTCGAGGAGCGGTCCGATCAGAGTGGCTGCGTCCTGACGCCAGCTGGTGCACCAGGCCGGAGCCGTTAGGCCGGAGCGGATGACGTCCATGAGCAGGGGACCGTGGGCCGGGTTGAGCCAGACGGTCACCGGGTTGTCGGCGTTTCGGCCGGTGGGGACGACGTCGTGGCGGGTGTGCGTTGCTGGGGTTGAGCCGTGGTCGTCGTCGGGGAAGGGGATGAGGACCCCGTCTATGTCGATGAGGAGGCAGGGCGGGCGCATTGGTTCCTCCGGCTCGTGTGAGGGCGGGGTCAGAGCTTGCGTGCGGTGATCAGCAGCGTGGTCGGCCACGGGCCGTGGCGACCGTCGTGGAAGTCCTGCGCGGACGTGAGCCGGAGGCCGGCCCGGGCGAGGTGTTGGCCCCAGCGCTCGGCGTCGAACTCCCAGCGCACCAGGGGCAGGCGGGTGCGGTCGGGCAGGGTGACGTGGTCACGGCGGGGGCGGTCGTCGCTGGCCGTGCGTCGGCCACCGCGTTGGGGGTGGGGCACGGAGAAGGCGAGGGTGCGGCCGGGTTTGAGGTGTGCGGCGATGGCCGGCAGGAGCAGGTTCGGAGGGACGAGGCCGATCGCACCGAAGACGGAGTAGATGGCGTCGAATTGTTCGTCGGTCGCCTGGAGGTAGTGGAGGGCGTGGCCGGCGGCGAACGTGAGGCCGGACAAACGGCCGTAGTGGGCGCGGGCTCGCCGGATCTGGAGGCCGACGAGGTCCACGCCGGTGACGCGTGCGCCACGTCGGGTGGCGAGGTGGGCGGCGTTGTGTCCGGGGCCGCAGCCGAGTTCGAGGACGCGGCGGTGGGCGAGGTCGTGGCCGAGGATCTCCGCGCCGGGACCGAGGCCCGGGCGGGTGGTCCACTCCATCCGAGCGGGAACAGGCAGGGGGGGCGGCGGGTGCGGCCGCTGTGCGTTGCAGGGCGTGCGCGTGCCAGGGCGAGGGCGCTGGTGCCGTCGTCATCTAGACCTCCAGGAGGCGGAGGACGTCGGTGAGGTGGCGTCGTACGACCTTGATGTACGCCGGGTCGGTGGCCGGGTCGTTGATCCAGCGGATCGCCTGGTCCATGAACCACTCCACGCTCCAGATGCGCTGCCAGCCCAGTGCCCATTGCTCGGCGGGGAGTTCACCGCGAGGGGTGAGGGCGTCGGGTGTGCCGCCGGCGGCCACGTATTGCTCGATGAAGGTGCGCAGACGGGCCGGGTCGGGATCCTCGATGGTGCCGTGCCAGCTGGCCAGGTCGAGGAGGCCGGGGCCGGTGAAGGCGCGGGCGAAGTCGAGCAGGCGCCAGGTGTTGCCGCGGCCGATGTGGAGGCTGGTGGGGTGGAACTCGGAGTGCACCCAGCCGAACGGGGCGAGGGTGGCGCCGGTCGCGCGGTGCGGGGCGGTTCGGGCGAGGAGTTCGAGGGCCTGCTCGATGTCGTCGGTGTCCTCGGCCGCCCAGCGGTCGGCCTTGCGCAGGGCGCGGAGGTGGTCGAGGGCGCGGGCCGGGAGAGCGCGTAGCGCTTCCTCGTCGAGGAGGGCGAGCGGTGGGGCGGTGCGGGCGCAGTGTACGACGACCGCTGCTGCGGCGCCGTCGAGGTCGTCGGCCTCACGGGCCGCCGGCCCGAGGTCTTCGATGAGCATGCCGAGCCGGCCGTCGCGCACCGCGGAGGCGTACACCTTCGGTACGGGGATGCCGAGGGTGTGCGCGAGGCGCAGGGCCTGGTCCTCGCTGTCGAAGGGGCGCTTGGCGTACTTGAAGATCGCAGTGGTGCGGTCGGGGAAGGTGACGCGTTCGACACCGGACATCGACCACACGCGGACCTCCTCGCGAACGGGGGTCGGGCGGCCTGTGGCGGTGCACAGGTTGTGGAGGAGGTCGGCGGTGAGAGTCTCGTCCATGGGGAGTGCTCCTGGAGGGTCTGTACGGGAGTGGGCGTCCGGGGCGGGAGCGAGGGCGTGTCCCGCCCCGGAGCCTGGTCGGACGGGCTAGGCAGCCGGGTGGTTGGTCGCGCGGTGGGCGTAGACCTGTTCCATCCATCCAGCCTTGAACTGGGCAAGGTCGTCACGGAAGTTGGCCATCGAGGCACCGTAGGGCGCCACGACGCCGCCGGACTGGTCCGGCACGGACTGGCAGCCGTGGACCAGGCGTCCGCCGAGGGCGGCGTGGGCCTTGATGGACTCGATGCGGCGGTGCTCGTTGAACCAGCCGCCGTGGTAGACCTCGTCGAGCAGGCCGCCCATGGCGTCGTCCAGGTCGAAGACGACGGAGGTGGCGGCGGGGAAGAACCAGCACGGGCCGACGTTGGAGATGTGCCCGTCGAGTTCGACCTTGTTCAGGGCCATCAGCGTGGCCGCCTCGCGGAGCATCCGCAGGTGCTCGGCGGTGATCTGCGGCAGGCCGAGCGAGGCGAGGTGTTCCTCGCGGAACAGGTACGCGTACACCTCGTACGCCGTGGTCAGGACGCGTGCCGCGTCCAGGGTGGAGCGGGCGTGCTCCCGGATGAAGTCGAGAGCGAGCTGTTCGACCGCGCTCTCGGTCGTCTCCTCCACGTCCAGGAGCCGGGACTTGACCAGCTCCCAGTCGGCGACGAGCCAGGTGCTGGACTCGAAGCGGAAGAAGTACTCGGCCGGGTCGATGGTGATGCGCCGGCCGTCGACCTGGATGCCGGGCAGCCGGCTCCAGCGCTCGTCGAACGCCTCGGGCAGAACGGCCGTGATGGCCGTGGTGTCGATGGTGGTCACCGTGTCTCCGTCTCTCATCGGCCGGGTTCGGGCACAGGAATGCCCGAACCCGCATCAGGTGTACGGAACTTGGGGCCGCCCGGACCAGGAGGGGAGCCTGGGTCAGCCGGAACCTGGAACCGTTCCGGGCGGCTGTTGATTAGTGAACCCGTCGTCACGCTCAGTGGGTACGGTGAGGGGAGGCGGAAGCGGTATACGCGGTTTACAGCTGCTGATCGGGGGAGGTCGTGCCAGCGCCCAACCAGCCCAACTCGCGTCTACGGGACGTGATCTCTGCCAGCGGGTGCACCTTCGACGCCCTGGCGAAGGATGTGCGCCGGGTCGCCGCCGAGAACGGCGAGATCCTGCAGACCAACAAGTCCGCGATCTCCCACTGGGTCAACGGTGCCCGCGAGCCCAGCGGCCGGATGGTTCAGTACCTGGCCGAGGCGCTCTCCCGGCGGCTGGCACGGACCGTCACGCTCACCGAGATCGGCCTGCGCGGCCCGACCGAGACACCGGCTGATGACCCGGACCCGGTCGTCACGGCGACGGAGCTGGGGCGCGCCGACGTCGACCGCCGGCACTTCCTGGGGATCGCCGCCTTCACCACCGCCGGAGTCGCCATGCCCCTCGGCTACGACCACGAGGCGACCTCCCGCATGCTCCGCGCCCGCACCGGAGGCGTCCTGGTCGGGGCCGAGGACGTCGCCGTCGTACGCCACATCACCACCGCGTTCAGCTCCGCCGACGAACGCCTCGGCGGCGGCCACGGCCTGACCACCGTCACCGCCTACCTCGCCGACACCGCAGCCCCCATGCTCCGCGCCCGCTTCCCGGACGAATCCCTGCGCCAGGCAGCCTTCGGCGCGGTCGCCGAACTCGCCTATCTGGCCGGCTGGAAACACCACGACCTCGGCCAAGAGGGCGCCGCCCAGCGCTACTACCAGGTCGGCTACCAACTCGCCTGCGAAGCCGACCCCAACGGCCACGCCGCCTGGATGATGCGCGCCCTCGCCCACCAGGCCCTCAGCCTCAAACAACCCCACCACTGCGTCGACCTCGTCGAAGGCGCCCTCACCCGCGGACTCGGCCGCGTCGACGGACAGACCGAAGCCCTCCTCCACATCACCCACGCCCGCGCCTACGCCGCCACCGGCGAGAAGCCCGCCGCCGCCCGCGCCCTCCTCGCCGCCGAGGACGCCCTGCTGCGCGAGGACGGCCCGCAGCCCAGCTACTCCCGCGTGAGCGGACCGGCCGCCGGCACCGTGGCCAGCCACACCGCCCGCACCCTCACGGACCTTGCCGATCACCCAGGCACGGAGGTCCAGCACCGAGCTGCACTCACCCGCTGGGACCCGGTCCAGTACAAGCGCGTCCACGCGCTCACCTACGCCGACCTCGGCGACAGCCTCGCCGCCCAGGCCCGCGCCGACGAGGCCATCGCCGCCTGGTCCCAGTCCCTGACCTTGATAGAGGGCATAACGTCGGCCCGCACGCGCAAGGCCATCTCGTCCTTGCGCTCACCCCTCGCGATCTACCAGCGCTGCAAAGTCCCCGGCGCGGCCGAACTCGCCCGGCGCGCCCGTGAAGCGCTCGCCTAACATGCCCAACTACCTGGCCGATGAAGGGAACCCCGTGGCTGATTCGACGACCGACGCCCGCCCCCAAGCCCTCCAGCCCGCCCTCGAATCCATGACCCTGTTGGTCGCGGCCGTCATCGTCCACGACAAAGCCACCAACCGCGTCGTGCTGCTGCAGCGCAGCGAGAACGCGAAGTTCGCCCAGGGCATGTGGGACCTACCGGTCGGCAAGAGCGAACCGGGGGAACCGATCACGCAGACCGCGGTGCGGGAGCTGTACGAGGAGACCGGCCTGGTCGTGAAACCGGAGGCGCTGAAGGTCGCCCACATCATCCACGGGGCGTGGGGAGTTGAGGCCCCGAACGGCTTCCTCACCGTTGTCTTCGCTGCCCACGAATGGACCGGTGAGCCTGAGAACTGTGAGCCGCGCAAGCATGCTCAGGTGAGGTGGGTTGACGCCGATGCCATGCCGGAGGAGTTCGTCGACACGACGGCCAGTGCCCTGCGACGGTATCTCGCCAATGGCCCTCAGGTCTCACTCGACGGCTGGCAATAGTGTCGTGCCCCCGCGTTGCCGTGGGCCGGAGCGCGACCTGAGCCGTGTTGGCTCTGGCCAGCACCTACTCGACATGAGAGGGAAGTCGGTGCGCCGAGCTATGGGCACTGGGACTTGAACGGGAAATGATGGTTTGGTCGCCGCTCCTCACTTTGAACGTTTACATCAGGCGAGGATGGAATCCGCTCACTGCTTGGCTCGTAGGGAAGCAATGTTGTTGCGCATGTCGATGACGGCAGGATTTCTAGGGCCTAGTGTCTTAATGGCAAATTCAAGCGTCTCTTCATAGAGTGAGATCGCCCGAGCAAAGTCTCCGGCAAGTCTGTATGCGTAGGCGAGATTGTTCCGCGAGTTGAATGTGTCCTGGTGGTCCCGTCCAAGGACTTGAGTGCGCCCGATCAGCGCTTGTTCGTAGAAGTTGATAGCCCGGGAGAGGTCGTCAACTGCCCTGTATGCGAGACCCAGCATATTCGTCGTGGCGAGGGTCGAGGGATGATCGGCCCCGTTGGTTCGAATTTGACTGTGCAGTAGTTGGCTGTACATTGAAATGGCGCGATCATGCTGCTCGGTCGCAATATACAGGTCGGCCAGCCTTGTCCGCGTGCTCATCAATTCAGCGCCGTCGGGAGCGAAAATTCCCGGAGAGTTGTCGATTACCTGCTCCAAGAGCGAGATGGCGCGGTGTAGTTCACCGATCTGACATAGGGCAACCGCGAGGTTATTTTGTGAGGTCACGGTGTCCAGGTGATCGTTACCCAGTACTCGAGCCCGAACAGCCAGGGCTTGTTCGAAGTACGGGATGGCGCCAATCGCGTCCCTGTTGGCGAAATGGACACCGCCGAGCGCGGCCAATGAGGCGGCGGTCGATTCGTGCTCCAGGCCAAGCGTGTGCAATCGATCGAACAGGACCTGGCTGAATAGTGAAATCGCTGTTGCTGTATCTCCGCTGACCTCATAAGCGTGACCGAGATTGGCTCGAGCGGTGAGGGTGAGCGGGTCGTCTCCGCCGAGGGCGTTTACGCAGTCGGACACCACATCGTTGAGCATGGAGATGGCTGCAGCGTGATCGCCCGCTGCGAGGATGGCCCGCGCGTGGTTCATGTGATACGCCAGAATGCTTCGACTGTCTTCGCCAAGCGTCGGCGTCGCTTCGTCCAAAGCCTGCTTGAAGTGTTCGGTAGCCGCCGATGTGTCTCCTGCGGCAATCTGTATTTGTCCAAGCAGGTTCTGTACTTCAGGCGAGCCAGTGGGACCCGCTCCGATTCTGACCATTACTTGATGCAGTCTCTCTGCGTAATGCCTCGCTTGGGCGAGTTGTCCTTGTCCCAGTAGAAAGTATCCGGCGATTTCGTATAGTGCGGCTGATCCAAGCGTTTCGTCGTCATCTTCGATCTTCGTGGCCAACGAGTCGAGATGCGGCATGAGACTGCGGCGCCACCATGTTTTGAAACCTTCCTCTGGCTCCTCATCGCGCAGCGCTTTACGTAGAAGTTCAGTAGCGGTACACGAGGAGTCGAATGTTCCGCCTGGGGAGATCCGACTCAAGGCCATGACCATGGTTTGCACGAGGCGGTGGACGCGTAGCGTCGGGTCGCCGGGTTCATCGATGAAACGGATCAGGCTGTACTTAGCGAGCAGACCGAAAGCTGCGTGTGCCGCTTTCGGGGTTTCCATCCGAAAAAACAGTGAGCATGGGATGCCTTCAGGTGCATACCACGCCATTATTCGAATGAGTTCTTTCGCGAGCGGATGGCCGCTGATCCTCTCCAGGTTCGCCTGAATAACCCGGGCCACAGTATGTGCGGGGTCATCGGATGCCGAGTCGTCAACGAGTACATCGAGCGGAGCGGCGCGAAGGTTCTCAAGATAGTGGCTTGGCCTGAGCCTGGTCTGTGCCATATTTGCCGCTGCGAGTTCAATTGCGAGCGGCAGATATCCAAGCTCTTCACACACGATGGCAGCGCTGCTCAAGTCCTCGCTGTCCAAGGCCGCAATGGTGGTCAGTAGGTCGAGTGCAGCGGCCGGGTCCAGAACATCGAGCGGCATCGCAGGGGCGATGTGATGCCAGCCTGTGGCCTGGTGGCTGGTGACAATGAATCGTCCTTGGGGCATCTCGCCGAGCAGAAGGCGCACGTCTCCAGGGGAGGAGACGTTGTCCAAGACGAGCAACCAGGTGTCATGAGTCTGCAGCCAGGCTCGCGCCCACTCTGCGGCCACTTCGCTCGGATGATCGACCAGTCCGGGATCAATGCGACAGGCCAGCCGGGACAGGCCGAACTCGACCTGGGTTGCGTCTCCACCGGAAATTTCCCAAATGGGGTTGTAGTGCCCCCGGTACTGGGATGCTGTCTGAGTAGCCAACGACGTTTTCCCTACGCCACCACATCCGGTGATCACAGCAACTGAACCGGGTGGTCCATCGAGAATCGACTTCAAGTGCGTTTGTTCGCTGCTCCGCCCCTTGAATACGGGGCTTTTGCCGCTGTGTAAACCGAACACATCGGGGGGAGCAGGCACCTCCTCGGCCGGCTTCGGCGTGCCGGGAGCAAAGGTGATTTGAGTGATCGAGGCATTGTCGCCGGTGGAGACGATCCCGGTGTTGTTCGCGACGAACACGGACCGGTCAAAGCCCTGGTCCATATCTACCTCTGGATGGTCGCGTTGTCGCCCGTGGAGATGATTCCGTCGTTGCGCGTGACGGCGACGGAGCGCGCCCCCGTGGCCTGAGCCGGTACACGCGATCCAGCCAGGAGGGTCTCGAGGTCGGATGCCAAGTCGACGTCTTGCTCAAGGACCTTCTTGATCTGGGCGCGCAGTGCGCCGAGGAAGTCCTCGTCGCCGAGGGCACTCGCCAGATCTTGAACGGCAACATCAATGCGGGGCTGCACGTCTTCGTTCCTTCGCAACCGTGCCAGCAGCCGTTGTCCCAGGCGCACGGTCTCCACGGCTGCGGCGTCTTCGGCCCGCACTAGTACGTTTGCTCCGTAGGCGGCCACGGCTGCCGTCAGGCTCGGCATCATCGCATCGACGAGCGACGGATCCACGCAATCCTCCTGGAGGGTGATCGAGTGCGTAAGCCCTTCACTCTATCGAACAGCCTTGAGACGCAAGGTAATTGAGTCTCAATCGGCGTGAGGCAGCCATGCACAGGCGAGCCGTTGGCGCTGCCCCCACAAGCGCTGCGCTGGCGTGATACTCCTGGTCACGACGTCAGTGAGTCGACGGAGGAGGTTAACGGGTGCCCCGCCAGCTCCGTGCACAGTATGAATACCTGCCCACGTTGCCCGGCAGGCGGCCTTCCGCGCATTGAGCCACCTGGACTTGCGGGAGAACAACTCGCCAACCTGCCCCGGGTGCTGGTCGGCTTGCCCCAATGCGGCCAGCTCTACGTAAGGTCAACTGCTCCGCTCAGCTGCCGGATTGGGGCGCGGCGATGTTTGCTGGAGGAGCTGGGCCTGGGTTGGAACGCCTGAGGCTGAGGTGCGAAGTGAGTTGTCGTCGGCGCGCCTGGACTGTTGCGCGTTCCGAGCGGCCGAGAGTGAGGGCACGGCTTGGAACGCTGGCCAGTAGCCGACTGAGGAACGAGTGAGGGCCGCCACCCCGGATGGGGGTGGCGGCCCTCACTGTTACTGACATCGAGTCAGATGATCGGCCGAGCGGTGCACACGCGGTGCACAAGAGGGCGGAAATCAAGTGGCAACAGCGAGCACTGCTGAGCAGTGTTTTCGCAGGTCAACGCTTTCTTCCAGGAACCCTCCCAGGTCGCCCGGACCTGATCTTTAGATGTCGAAATACAGCTCGAACTCGTGCGGGTGCGGACGCAGCTGGATCGGGGCGATCTCGTTCGTGCGCTTGTAGTCGATCCACGTCTCGATCAGGTCGGGGGTGAAGACACCGCCGGCCAGGAGGTACTCGTGGTCGGCCTCGAGGGCGTCGAGGACGGCCGGGAGGGAGGTCGGGACCTGGGCGACGCCCGCGTGCTCCTCGGGGGCCAGCTCGTAGAGGTCCTTGTCGATCGGCTCCGGCGGCTCGATCTTGTTCTTCACGCCGTCCAGGCCGGCCATCAGGAGCGCCGAGAACGCCAGGTACGGGTTCGAGGACGGGTCCGGCGCGCGGAACTCGACGCGCTTGGCCTTCGGGTTCGAGCCCGTGATCGGGATACGCATGGCGGCCGAGCGGTTGCGCTGCGAGTACACCATGTTGACCGGGGCCTCGAAGCCCGGGACCAGGCGGTGGTACGAGTTCACCGTCGGGTTCGTGAAGGCGAGCAGCGAGGGGGCGTGCTTGAGGATGCCGCCGATGTAGTAGCGGGCGGTGTCCGAGAGGCCCGCGTAGCCCTGCTCGTCGTAGAACAGCGGGTCGCCGTTGGCCCACAGCGACTGGTGGACGTGCATGCCCGAGCCGTTGTCACCGAAGATCGGCTTCGGCATGAAGGTCGCGGTCTTCTCGTTGCGCCAGGCGACGTTCTTCACGATGTACTTGAAGAGCATCAGGTCGTCGGCCGCGGCGAGCAGCGTGTTGAACTTGTAGTTGATCTCCGCCTGGCCGGCGGTGCCGACCTCGTGGTGCTGGCGCTCGACCTGGAGGCCGTTCTTGTCCAGCTCCAGGGAGATCTCGGCACGCAGGTCGGCGAAGTGGTCCACCGGCGGGGCCGGGAAGTAGCCGCCCTTGTAGCGGACCTTGTAGCCACGGTTGTTCTCGACCGCACCGGTGTTCCAGGCGCCTGCCTCGGAGTCGATGTGGTAGAAGCTCTCGTTCGCCGACGTCAGGAAGCGGACGTTGTCGAAGACGTAGAACTCCGCCTCGGGACCGAAGTACGCGGTGTCCGCGATGCCGGTGGACGCGAGGTAGGCCTCGGCCTTCTTGGCGATGTTGCGCGGGTCACGGCTGTACTGCTCGCCCGTGATCGGGTCGTGGATGAAGAAGTTGATGTTGATGGTCTTGTCGCGGCGGAACGGGTCGACCCGGGCGGTCGACAGGTCCGCGCGCAGCGCCATGTCGGACTCGTGGATGGCCTGGAAGCCGCGGATCGACGATCCGTCGAACGCCAGCTCCTCGTTCGGGTCGAACGCCGCTGCCGGGATCGTGAAGTGCTGCATCACTCCGGGCAGGTCGCAGAACCGGACATCTACGAACTTCACGTCCTCGTCCGCGATGAACTTCTTTGCGTCGTCGGCGTTCTGGAACATCCAACTCCTCCTACTCCCGACCCCCAGGCGGGGACGGGGTTGCAGCTCGTGGTGCGGCCAGTGCGGTGGCACACGCTGGGACCCGACCATAGGGACGGGGGATTTCTCAAGCATGACCCATTTGTTTCGCCGAAGTTAACCGAGGCGGGTTCGGGTCAGGTGTCATTCGCCCTACCCCGCCCGTCCTCGTACGAAAACGGGCGCAGTACCGTGGACGGGTGGACAACAGGCAAGTAATCGGATCGTGGCTCTCCGGCCCTCGTGCGGCGGCAGAGGACGCGGGCGTCGACTTCGGCTACCGGGGCGAGCAGCTCGGCCTGCCCGAGGAGGGGCCGGGCTCGATCGCGCGGCCCGGCAGGCGCATGGGCGCCATCGTCGTCGACTGGGCACTGTGCATGCTCATCGCATACGGCCTGTTCGCTCGCGGTGACCAGCAGGCGATGGGCAACTGGGCGCTGGGAATCTTCTTCGTCATGACCGTCCTGACGGTCGGTACTGTCGGCTGCACCCCCGGCAAGGCCCTCTTCAGGCTCCGCGTCGTCGCGGAGGGTGGCGGCAGGCTCGGCGTCGGCCGGGTCCTCGTACGCAGCGTGCTGCTCTGCGTCGCCGTTCCGGCCCTGATCTGGGACCGCGACGGCCGCGGCCTGCACGACCGCCTCGCGAGCGCCGTCCAGGTGCGGATCTGACACGCCTCTGTCGGACACGCCTCTCGTGAACTGATCGTCGGACAGCACCTCTTCGAAAACTCGCGCACCTCTCCCACGTAACTCCGAGCCACCAAGTCTCCTGAACAGGTTGCCGCGCATGCGCCCTGGCGTGGATGCTCGTGGAGGACAGGACTGGGTGGCGGCTGAGTCACTCCGTGTGTGCAAAGGTGCCCCTGGATCACTCTGGAGGTGGCGGGGCATGGCTGATGTGGCTCGTGAAGATGAGTTGGCGGCGGCGTTCGTCGAGCTGGCCGACACTTTGGTGCAGGACTTCGACGTGATCGCGTTCCTCCACACGCTCACCGATCGCTGCGTGGCCCTGCTGGACGTGACGGCGGCCGGGGTGCTGCTGGCCACCCCCAGCGGGAGGCTCGTGGACACCGCTGCCTCCGACGAGCGCACCCGGCTCCTCGAGCTGGCCGGCGTCGAGTGGGACGAAGGGCCCTGCCAGGACTGCTACCGGACCAAGAAGCAGGTTCCCGGCGTATCCCTGGCCACCGAGGAGGCCCTGACCCGATGGCCGCGGTTCGCGCCGCGCGCCCTGGAAGCGGGCTTCACCTCGGTCGTCGCCGCCCCGCTCCGCCTGCACGAGCACGTGATCGGAGCCCTGAATCTCTTCCGCGACCTGCCGGGACCACTGGACGACGCCCAGCTGCGGCTGGCGCAGGCGCTGGCCGACACCGCGACCATCGGTGTCCTGCAGCAGCGCGCGGTGAGCGAGCAGATGATGGTGAGCGCCCAGCTCCAGTCCGCCCTGGACAGCCGCGTCATCATCGAACAGGCCAAGGGCTATCTCGCGCACCGGCGCGAGACCGACGTACAGGAAGCGTTCCGCGTCATGCGCCGCTACGCGCGTGACCACCGGATGCGCATGACCGACGTCGCGAACCAAGTCCTGCAAGGCACGGCCGACGCCTCGTTGTTCGAGGGGCCGGGGCGGTGAAACGGCAGCCCACCGGGGGTCCCTGGTGGGCCGGTCGGCGGCTGACCGGCCGTCGGCCGCCCGGCACGGCGGCCGGAAGGGAGCGAAGGTGACCCACCCGGTGATGGCCGCCTACTTGCGCGCCCTCAGCTCTCACAGCGGTACGGGGGCGGCTTCACTGCCGCTCGAAGCATGCACCGACATGCTGGGGCTGGACGGCCTGGCCCTGGTGATGACCCGTGGCGAGCGCCGGACCGAGCTGGTGCAGCACTTCGGGGAGCGCGCCAACGCGCTGGAGGACCTCCAGCAGGTCCAGGGGCAAGGGCCCAGCCTGGACGCCGCGCACCACGGAGCGCTGCTGCTGTTGCCCGACGTGGCCGACGACCTCGCGTTCGGCACCCGCCGCTGGCCCGGTCTGCCCCGTGCCATCGAAGCGCTCGATGTCCGCGCGGTGTTCTCCTTCCCGCTGCGCATCGGCGTCATCGCGCTCGGCACCCTCACCGGCCACCGCACCGCGCCCGGACCGATGTCCACCGACCAGCTCACCGATGCCTTCGGCCTGGCCGACACCGTCTCCCAGATCGCCATCGCCACGGCCGCGCGGACAGACCTGCGGCACACGCCGCTGCTGGACGATCCCGGCCTGCACTTCGCCGAGGTCCACCAGGCCACCGGCATGGTCGCCGCACAGCTGAACACCACGTGTGACCACGCACTGATCCGCCTGCGCGGATACGCCTTCAGCCACAACAAGCCCCTGCTGGAGGTCTCGCGCGAGGTGCTCGCCCTGCGGCTGCACCTGGACGGCGACGGATCCCGCGGCGACTAACGAGTGACGGGCGCCCCGGAGGGCGCCCGTCGAAGTGTGCAGATCATGGAGAAGCGGGGCCCGGTGTCAGCCTCGCGGCATCTTGGGGGAGCGTCCCCTGCCCGCGCCCTTCGGCATCGGGCCCTTGGGCAACGGCATGTTGCTCATCAGGTCGCCCATCGCACGCAGCCGGTCGTTCGTCGCCGTGACCTGCGGGCCCTGGAGGACGCGGGGCAGCTTCAGAAGCGTCGTACGCAGCTTCTTCAGCGGCACCTGGCCCTCGCCGGTGCCGACGATGACGTCATGCACCGGGACGTCCGATACGACGCGCGCCATCCGCTTCTTCTCGGCGGCCAGCAGGCTCTTCACCCGGTTCGGGTTGCCCTCGGCCACCAGCACGATGCCCGCCTTGCCGACCGTGCGGTGCACGACGTCCTGGCTGCGGTTCATCGCCACCGCCGGGGTCGTCGTCCAGCCGCGGCCGATCTTGTCGAGCACCGCGGCCGCCGCTCCGGGCTGGCCCTCCATCTGGCCGAAGGCCGCACGCTCCGCCCTGCGCCCGAAGACGATCGCCATCGCGAGGAAGGCGAGCACAAAGCCGAGAATGCCGAGATAGATCGGGTGACCGATCAAGAAGCCGATACCGAGGAAGACACCGAAGGTGACGATCCCCACAGCCGCGATGACAAGACCGATCCGCGGATCGGCCCTGCGGGTCATCTTGTAGGTCTGGGCAATCTGCTTGAGTCGCCCGGGGTTCGCGGCGTCCGCCGCGGTTGCCTTCCTCGCCATGCCGTGAAGTCTACGTGTCCCTGGAAGTGACTACGACGTGCGGGTTGTCATCGCCTCTTCGAGCACGCGCAGCGCATCGGCCCGGTCCTTGGCGCGACGCCGGTCGTCGAGCACGGACGTCCAGGCGTTGCGGCGAGCGGTGCGCTGGCCGCTGCTCATGAGGAGCGACTCGACGGCGCGCAGCGCGTCGGTGACGGACGGGATGGCGGTGGCGCGTACGGGCGCGGCCTGCATGGTGGGGCCCTCCTGAGCGGCTATGGGTAGGGCTGTACGTGGGGTAATTCCAGGGTCACTGATTGGTGTTACCAGGGCGTGACCGACCGGTCAAACACGGATGAAGCCTTGACGCCGAGCCGCAAAACGTTGACGCGGCCCGTACGAACTCCTCACCTGCGAGGACTGTACGGGCCGCGTCATCTCGGCCACTACTGGCGAGTAGTCACTTGTGCGCCGATTCACACAGTCGGCTCCCCATCGGCTCCCCGAGGAGGATCACACCGCCTGCGAGGCGACGTACGCCCCACGCTTCTCGACCGCCATCTGGAAGAGGCGACCCGCGCGGTACGAGGAGCGGACCAGCGGGCCGGACATGACGCCGGAGAAGCCGATCTCCTCGGCCTCCTCCTTCAGCTCCACGAACTCCTGCGGCTTGGCCCAGCGCTCCACGGGGTGGTGGCGCGGCGTCGGGCGCAGGTACTGCGTGATCGTGATGAGCTCGCAGCCCGCCTCGTGCAGCGCGTGCAGCGCCTCGCTGATCTCCTCGCGCTCCTCGCCCATGCCGAGGATGAGGTTCGACTTGGTGACCAGACCGGCCTCGCGGGCGCGGGTGATGACCTCGAGCGAGCGCTCGAAGCGGAAGCCGGGGCGGATCCGCTTGAAGATGCGCGGCACCGTCTCCACGTTGTGCCCAAGGACCTCGGGGCGCGAGGAGAAGACCTCGGCCAGCTGGTCGGGGTCCGCGTTGAAGTCGGGGATGAGCAGCTCGACCTTGGTCTGGCCCTCGGCGCGCTCCGCCGTCATCGCGTGGATCTGGCGCACGGTCTCCGCGTACAGCCAGGCGCCGCCGTCGTCCAGGTCGTCGCGGGCGACGCCGGTGATCGTGGCGTAGTTCAGGTCCATCGTGACGACGGACTCGCCCACGCGGCGGGGCTCGTCGCGGTCGAGTGCCTGCGGCTTGCCCGTGTCGATCTGGCAGAAGTCGCAGCGCCGGGTGCACTGGTCACCGCCGATGAGGAAGGTGGCCTCGCGGTCTTCCCAGCACTCGTAGATGTTGGGACAGCCCGCTTCCTGGCAGACCGTGTGCAGTCCCTCGCTCTTCACGAGGTTCTGCATCTTGGTGTACTCGGGACCCATTTTCGCCCGGGTCTTGATCCACTCGGGCTTGCGCTCGATGGGGGTCTGAGCGTTCCGGACCTCCAGGCGCAGCATCTTGCGTCCGTCGGGTGCGACTGCGGACACATCGGCTCCCTGTAGCTTCGATTCTTCGGCGCACACCAGGGTACGCCCGTGATGTCGTTGGGCTTACGTCCGGCCAACCTCCAGCCGGCGGGGTGCATTCCCCCGGAGCCCCGGACCTGCTAGGCGGTCGCCTTCTCGGCTTCCGGATTCTCCACCGTCTTTTCGGCCTGCCCGGCGCTCTGTACGGCCTTCTCGACGGCGCGCGGCTTGAGCTCGGCGCCCTCCAGGATGTCCCGCAGATGCCTCTCGGCGACGGGCAGGACGTCGGCGATCGTGATCTCGCGCCCCAGTTCGTACGAGAGCGACGTCACGCCCGCGTCGCGGATGCCGCACGGGATGATCTTGTCGAACCAGGTGTTGTCCGGATTCACGTTCAGCGCGAAGCCGTGCATCGTCACGCCCTTGGCGACGCGGATGCCGATGGCCGCGATCTTGCGGTCCTCCCGGCGCTGGCCCGCGTTGGACGGGGCGTACTCCGGCCCGTTGAACCGGGCGTCGAACTCGTCGTCCTGGAGTCGCGGGTCGAAGTCGAGGTTGAGGCCGCCGAGCGCCGGACGCTGTGCCACCTGATCACCGAGCACCCATACGCCGCTGCGACCCTCGACGCGGGACGTCTCCAGGCCGAATTCCGCACACGTACGGATAAGGGCCTCTTCCAGACGGCGTACGTGTGCTACGACGTCCACCGGGCGCGGCAGCTTCTGGATCGGGTAACCGACGAGCTGGCCGGGGCCGTGCCAGGTGATCTTGCCGCCGCGGTCCACGTCGACGACGGGGGTGCCGTCGAGCGGGCGCTCGCTCTCGGCGGTGCGGCGGCCCGCGGTGTAGACCCGCAGGTGCTCGAGCAGCAGACACGTGTCCGGGAGTTCGTCGGCGAAGCGGGCGGCGTGCACACGGCGCTGCTCGTCCCAGGCCTCCTGGTACTCGACCGAGTCCGGGCCGAAGCCGAGACGGACGAACTGAAACTCACTCACGGCAAGTGCCTCCCTAGAACCTGCACCGTGCACATATCGCGCCCCCAGCCACTGTACGGGCAGCGGATTCTCGTCAGTCCTCCGGTCAATCCTCACACGATCGGATGAACGCGGGTCGAAGGCCGTGATGAGGGCGGTGAGGGCCGCTACATTCACGCCGTTCACAGAGCCATAAGGGCTGCTCAAGGCAACGCCCGAAAGGCAGGAGACCGCACAGCTGATGACGGAACGACCTCCGCAGCGCACCCCCAACCGCCAGCTAGCCGCGCTCATCTCAGAAGCCGGGTTCTCCAATGCGGGCCTCGCGCGCCGCGTAGATCAGTTGGGGCTCGAGCATGGTCTCGATCTGCGGTACGACAAGACATCGGTGACCAGATGGCTGCGCGGGCAGCAGCCGCGCGGCACCACCCCCGCCCTCATCGCCGAGGTCTTCACCCGGCGGTTAGGGCGCCGCCTCTCCGCCCAGGACCTGGGGCTCGACGCCTGCGCGCCGGTGTACGCCGGGCTCGAGTTCGCGGCGAGCCCCGAAGAGGCGATCGACATCGTCGGCGGGCTCTGGCGCAAGGACTCCGGGAGCCATGCCGAACTTCGGAAGATCGCGTTCACCCCGGCGGGACTCGTCGTCCCCAGCAGGGACTGGCTGATCGGCCGCGCGGACGACCGGGTGGGCCGCGGCGACCTGGGAGCCGCGGGCCGCGTGCCCACGCAGGGCCGCCCGGCCATACCGCGCCAGCGCAAGGAGCCCGAACGGGGCGTCGGGGCGAAGGTGACGAGCGGCGACATCTCCGCCCTGCGCTCCGTCGGCGAACTCTTCCGCGCGCTCGACCATGCGTACGGCGGCGGGCACGCCCGGCAGGCACTCGTGCGCTACCTGGAGCACGAGGCCGAACCGATGCTGCGCGGCTCGTACGGCGAGCAGGCCGGGCGGCGGCTCTTCGCCGCCGCCGCCGACCTCACCCGGCTCGCGGGCTGGACGTCGTACGACATCGCGGCGCACGGGCTCGCCCAGCGGTACTACGTCCAGGCGCTGCGGCTCTCGCAGGCGGCGGGCGATCGCGCGTACGGCTCGTACGTCCTGGTGACGATGAGCCGCCAGGCCGTCTACCTGGGGCACGGCAGAGAGGCGGTGCAGCTCGCGCGGGTCGCCCAGCAGGGCGTCGGGTCGTCCGCGCCGCCCGTCGTGCAGGCCCTGCTGCACGCCGTCGAGGCGCGCGGGCACGGCGTACTCGGCGAGGTGCGGGCCTGCACGGCGTCGATGGTGCGGGCCGAGCGCGCCCTGGAGACGGTGCGGCCCGGCGACGAAGCCCCTTACTGGGCGCGGTTCTTCGACGAGGCGCAGCTCGCGGACGAGTTCGGGCACTGCCACCGCGACCTCCAGCAGTTCCGCGTGGCCGCTCAGCACGCGGAGCGCTCGCTCCAGCTGCGCGCCCCCGGGTACGCCCGCAGCCGCCTGTTCTGCCGGGTGGTGCTCGCCTCCTCGCGCCTGGGTCTCGGCGAGCTGGAGCAGGCCTGCCAGCTGGGCGCCGAGGCGGCACAGGCCGCGGGCGAGATGCGTTCGGTGCGTGCGGTCGAGTACGTACGCGACTTCGAGCGGCGGCTCGAGCCGTACCGCGACGCCGCGGCGGTGCGGGGGTATCGCGACCGGGTAGCGGCTCTGGGGTGACGCCGGAGCCGGCAGGTGACAGAGCCTGAATGTGACAGAGCCGGCGGGTAAGGGGCGGGCAGGTAAGGGGCGGGGCTGCATAGCCCCGCCCCTTACACGGCTCCCTCAGTCCAGGCGCGCGACCTCGGCGGGGGGCAACGCCTCGTCCCACGTGATGAGTTCGTCCAGGTCGCCCCGCAGGCTCGCCTTCTCCGTCCCGATGGACCGCAGGGGCAGCCGGATCGACGCGTCGACGGCGCCGACCCGCACCCCGTCGGCGTACAAGGTGGTGCGCCCCGGAGTCGTGACCCAGGTCAGCCGCGTCCAGCGGTCCAGCGGCAGGGTGTGGTCGAAGCTGTGATCGGCCTCGCCGTACCGCGTGAAGCCGACCTTCCCGGTGCCGTGCTGCATCAGTTTCAGCGCGCCCGCCTTCGAGCTGAGCAGCACCTGGTCACCGGTCCGTGCCGTCGGCCGGACCCGCACCGACACGGTCCACGGCTCGGCGACGTCCAGACCGCCGAAGCCGACGCCGTCCCGGTCCGAGTCGAAGCGCCAGGCCTTGCCGCGCACGCCGTCCACCGGCGTGGGGTTGTTGATGATGTACGAGGTGCCGGGCAGGCCGCCCGCGACGTCCTCGGCGAAGATCGTGTTGCCGGGACTGCCCGCGTAGGTCCAGCCGCTGGGGTAGGTGGCGTCGTCGAACGTCCAGTGGTGGCTCGGCCGGCCCTCGATCCGTGGGGGCAGGTGTGCGGGCGTGGTGCCCGGAGGGTCGCCGATGCGGGCGGCGCGGGCCCTGAAGGCGTCGAGCGTGTCCGGCGTCGCGGACTTGTTCCAGGTGCGGTCGGCGAGGATCGCGCGGGCACCCGCCATGCTCTGCTCGAAGTAGCCGTCGTCGGCCCAGAAGTTGTAGTCCGCCCAGTTGGTGACCCCGGAACCGAGCATGTCGGGATCGGTGTTCGGCGCCCAGCTGTCGTACATCCAGGGCTCGTCCGGGTAGAGGTGGTGGTAGTTGTTCGGGGTGTCGTAGAAGGGGCCGATGGCGATCTCGTCGTGCCCGGGGATCTCGGGTTCGGCGCCGGTGCCCTCCCAGGTGAGGAAGACGACCGGGGCATGGACCTTCTGCTGAGGCGCGTCGAGGTGCTCGGAGCCGTTGTAGACGGCTGTGCGCTTGCCGTGTGAAGTGACCACGTCGTCAAGGGTGTTAATGTAGCGGTTCAGGAGGTCGCCGAGCGTCGACACGTCGGGCGCGCTCGCCAGGTGGTTCTTCACGCGCGGGCACTGGGCGAGCTGTCCGGGGACCTCCTCCGCGCCGATCGAGAACAGCGGCGCGTCGAACCAGTCGGCGAACTCGTCGACGATCTCCTTCGACTTCGCGATCGCCTTGTCGCTGGTCATGTCGATGATCCAGTCGGGCGTGAGGTGCGAGTGCGTGTGCTCGCCCGTGCACGCGTTCGCCCCGGATCCGAAGCCGATGCCGAAGGCCTCACTGATCACGGTGGCGTGGCCGGGGAGTTCGAGGCCGGGCATCAGCTGGACGTGATGGCGGGCCGCGAAGGTCTTCAGGTGTTCGATGTCGGCGCGGCTGTAGCTGTGGTCGGGGTCGGCCAGGCCCGGGAACTTCGGGCTGTAGAGGCGGAAGCCCTCGGACTCGGAGAGGTGCAGGAAGAGGGTGTTGAGCTTCTGGTCGCCCATCCTGCGGATCAGGTTCTCCAGGTAGGAGATCTTCCAGTACTTGCGGGCCGCGTCGAGGTGGACCATGCGGACGGCCTGCGCGGGGCGGTCGGTGGAGCGGGCGCGGGGGACGGCGCGGTGGTCGTCGGCCGTGGAGCGCAGGAGCTGGAGGAGGGTGCGGGTGCCGTAGTAGAGGCCGTGGGTGGAGGCGGCCTCGACGCGGATCGGGCCCGCGCTGTCGAAGCGGTAGCCCTCGGCGCCGAGGTCCCCCTTGGCGGTGAGGCCGAGCGTGATGTCGCCGTCGGCGGGACGGCCCGTGCGGTGGGCGATCCGGGGCGTGATGCCGGTGACCTGCTTGATCTCCGTACGGAGCTGGGCGGCGAGCTTGCGTACGGACTGGTGTGCGGGGCCGGGGAATTCACTGCGGCCCGAGGGGAGCGCGGTGGTGGATCCGGCGCGCGGGTCGATCAGGATGCGGGTGCGCTCGGTGAGTCTCGTGCGGCCGTCGAGCGCGGTCCAGTCGGTGGGGCGGGGGACGAGGGAGGGTACGTCGGCTGCGGCTGCGGCTTCTGCTGATGCTTCCCCGGCTGTGTAGGTGGCTGCTGTGTCGGTGGCTGCTGTGGCGGTCGGCAAAGATAGACCTCCTATGAATAGGCCGAGGATGATCGATATCACCGGCATGGTGCGACGCACGTGAGCCTCCCGCAGCTTGGCGATCCGGTGGGACCGTAGCTGTGGGATTCCTGTGTCGCAAGGGGAGTTGCAAGGCACGTGCGGGAAAGGGGAGGCCCCCGGGGTGGGGGCCAGGGGGCTTCCGGGGCTTCCGGCAGCTTCCAGGGGCGACGTATAGGTCGGATGGGTCAGGCTGCCATCGGCAGCTGACCTGTCCCGGAAGCGGAGCCCACGCCGAAGTCCGCTAGGGCGGCCCGCGCCGCGCGGCGGCCCGAATACAGCGCGCCCTGCACCGTGCTGGTGTCCCGGTGGTCCCCGCACACGTAGAGCCCGGCGAGCAGCCGCACCGGGCGGCGCAGATCGTGCGGGGGCGGCATCGCGGGCACCGCCTCGCGGGTGTGGTGGACGGCGAGCGTTTCCCAGCGGGCGGTCGACGTGCCGTACAGCTCGGCGAGATGGGCGAGGACGGCGCGTTCGTCCGGCGGCGGACCGAGAACCGTCGACGAGACCAGCGCGCGGCCCGCGGGCGCGCGCGACGGGTCGACGTGGCTGATCACGGCCGTGTGCGCGACCGGCCCGCCGCGATCGGCGTCGAGCAGCAGGGCGGGCTCGGCGAGCGGCGGCTCGGGGGCCGCGTGATGCACCACTGTCACCTGGTGGAAGGACGGCACGCGCAGGCCGGGCAGCAGTTCGGCGGCGGCGCGGGCGTCGGTGGCGAGGAGGACGGCGCGGCAGCTCACTTCGCCGTGGTCCGCGGTCGTGACCGAGGTCGTGGAGACGGCAGTGACGCGTACGCCGGTGCGTACCGTGCCCGGTGGCAGTGCGGCCGACAGGAGCTCGGGCAGGGCCTCCGCGCCGCCCTCCGGCAGGCACAGGCGGCCGCGTGCGAAGGAGTGCAGGGCGAGGTCGGCGCACCGGCTCGACGTCGTCAGGTCCGGGTCGCAGAGGAGCGCCGAGAGCAGCGGGCGCAGGAAGCCGCTGACGGTGCGCGCGGGCAGGCCGCGGGCGAAGAGGGCCTGCGACGCGGGGAGTTCGGGCCGGGCGAGGAGGCGTTTCGGATCCGTCGCCGCGACCCTGGCGAGTGCCGCGCCGAGGCGCGCCTGGTCGAGTGCGCCGCCGAGGGGGGTGGTGCGCGGCGCGGTCCGTGCCGTTCGCGAAGCCAGGGGGGCGCTTGCCAGGGCGCGTGCGGCGGTGAGCGCGCCCCTCGCGCGCCGGGGGCTCGTGGACTCGACGGCGCGGTGGTGCCGGCCGTCGCTGTGCACCAGGACGCCGGGCACGAAGGGCCGCAGCACGAGTGCGTCGAGCCCCGGTGTGCGGCGCAACTCGGGGTACGACGTGGTGAGCAACTGCCCGATCCTGTCGAGCCGGAACCCGTCGACCTTCTCCGTCGACATGCGCCCGCCGACGTAAGGGGCGGCTTCCAGGACGACGGTCGTTACACCGGCACTGGTCAGCTGGTGGGCGGCCGACAGTCCCGCGACCCCCGCTCCCACGATGACGACATCCGCATGGTGCGCAGGCTCTAGCACGTGCCCCTCCCCGAGGTTGCGCGGCTGCTGGGGACGTCATGCCCTCAACAGGGCTTCGGAATCACCGAGTTCCGCACGAGGGTAGGAGCCCGAACGAGCGGAGGCAGTCGCGCATCGACCGGGCACGGTCGCACGCCGGTCGCACGGCGACCGCGCACCGATCACCCGCCGACCACGCGGTGATCACCCACCCGTCGCGCGGCGAACGCAGACCCGAAGAAGACGGTTCACCGCAGCGCCGCGCGGATCGAATCCTCGATGCCCGGGAACGCGAACGAGAATCCCGACTCCAGGAGCCTGGTCGGCAGGACCCGCTGGCTGCCGAGCACGTCACCGGCCATCTCGCCGAGCACGACCCGCAGCGCGGGCTCCGGCGCAGTGAAGAGCGTGGGCCGGTGGAGCACCCGCCCCATCGCGGCCGTGACCTCGCGGTTGGTCAGCGGATCGGGCGCCGTCAGATTGACCGGACCCGCGAGGGACTCCGTGTCGAGCAGATGCCGCAGCGCGGCCACCGCGTCGTGCAGCGAGATGTGGCTCCAGTACTGCCTGCCGTTGCCGAGGCGCCCGCCGAGACCCGCCTTGAAGAGCGGGAACATCCGCCCCCAGGCGCCGCCCTGGCGCGCGACGACCAGGCCGTTGCGCGCGAAGACCGTGCGGATGCCCGCCTCGTGCGCCGCGGCCGCCGCGCCCTCCCACTCCACGCACAGGGAGGGCAGGAAGCCCTCTCCGGCCGGGGCGCTCTCGTCCACCGCGCGCTGACCGGTGTCTCCGTAGTAGCCGATCGCGCTCGCGGACAGGAAGACGCGCGGCGGCTCGTCCAGCGAGGCCGCCGCCTCGGCGAGCGTGGAGGTGCCCAGCACCCTGCTGTCGCGGATCTCCCGCTTGTAGGCGGGCGTCCAGCGGTGATCACCGATCCCGGCTCCCGCCAGGTTGACGAGCGCGTCGCAGCCCGCGAGCCCCGCCCTGTCGACGTAGCCCTCCTTGGGGTCCCATCGCACCTCGTGCTTCGTACGAGGTGCCCGGCGCACGAGCCGCACCACCTCGTGGCCGTCGTCGGTCAGCGCGCGTGTCAGCGCCGTTCCGATGAGGCCGGACGCGCCGGCCACGGCGATACGGGACGGCCGCGAGGACGGGGCTGACTGCTCGGACTCGTGATCGGACTCGGTGGGCTCCATGACGCCATCCTGCCCCGGAAAGCCGCCGGGAGGCGTGCGGCGCCCGTCGTACAGTGACGCCCATGCCGGACACGCTCATACGTACCGCTCAGCCGGACGACGAAGAAGCCCTGGGCCGCATCGACCGCGTCACTTGGTCCACCCTGCACGCGGTGCAACCGGCTCCGCGGCCCCCGCACCCGCCGTTCTTCACCGACCGCTTCGGCCCCCGCCACCACCTGGTCGCCGAGCTGAGCGGCGTGGTGGTCGGCTACATACGGCTCGGTTACCCCACCTCCCTCCTCGCCAACGCCCACGTGCGCCAGATCCTGGGCTTCGCGGTGGCGGACGAGGCGCGCGGCAGGGGAGTGGGCCGCGGCCTCGTCAGGGCCGCGGTGGAGGAGGCCCGCCGCCAGGGTGCCCGGCGCATCACGCTGCGCGTGCTCGGCCACAACACTCCGGCCCGGACGCTCTACGCCTCCGAGGGCTTCGTGGTCGAGGGGGTGCTGCCGGGCGAGTTCTTCCTCGACGGCTCGTACGTGGACGATGTGCTGATGGGACGCGTGCTCTGACACTCCAGGGCCCGCCATGACCGCCGCCCCGGGTTCGGCACCCGACGGACCGGCCCGGCGTGCGGTGGGCACGCGCGCGTAGGAGCGTGGGAAGGCCGACCGGAAGGAGCGCACCGATGTTCAGGGTCGCTGCTGCCAGTCGGCGGGACCGGGATGAGCCCGGCTGGCTGCGCGGTGCGCCGCGGCCCCGTTGGGTGCGCTGGCCCCCGCCCGTCCTCCTGGCCGTGATGTGCGTCATCCAGCTGGCCACCCCGGAGACGATCGACCTCAGCTTCCTGCTCGCCGCCGTGCCACCGCTGGCCGCGCTGTCGTACGGCGCTGCCGCCACGGCCCTCCTGGGCGGCATCGTGGTGCTGCTGCTCGCCCTGCCGGACGTCGGGCTCGGCCGTCCGGGTAACGGCGATCTCCTGACGGTCGCCTTCGTGGCGCTCCTGAGCATCCTGTTCGCCTGGGTACGCAGTCGGCGCGACGCCCAGCTCGTCACCGTCCGCACCGTCGCCGAGGCGGCCCAGTTCGCCGTCCTTCCGCCCCTTCCGGCGCGCGTGGGCCCGGTGCGCTGCGCGGGCCTCTACCGCGCCGCGCAGGGCGGGACCCTGGTCGGCGGCGATCTCTTCGACGTACGAAAGGGCCCCTCCGGTGTACGGGCGCTGGTCGGCGACGTGCAGGGGCACGGCCTCGCGGCCGTCGGGACCGTCGCCGCGCTGCTCGGTGCCTTCCGGGAGGCGGTGCTCGACCAGCCCGACCTGGAGGGGGTGGCCGCCCGCCTCGACCGGCGCCTGGTGGTCGACTCCGAGGAGGCCGAGCACGCCGAACTCTTCGCCACCGCCGTGCTCCTGGAATTCCGGGGCGACGCATCCGAGCTGCGGATCGTCTCCTGCGGTCATCCGCCACCGCTGCTGCTGCGCGGCGGAGCCGTCGAGGAGCTCGACGTGGCGCCGGGCGCCCCGCTCGGCCTGGGGATCGCGGGTATCGCGCCGCCCGAAGAGGTGACCGTGGGCCTGAAGCCCGGCGACCGGCTGCTCGTGGTGACGGACGGGGTGACCGAGGCGCGGGACGCGTCCGGTGCCTTCTACCCGCTGGTCGAGCGTCTTTCGGTGCTCGCCGCCGACGTACTGGACGACCCGGCGGCGCTGACGTCCGCGGTGTGGAGGGACCTGGTGCGGTTCTCCGGCGGGGTCGGGGACGACGTGGCGCTGCTGGCGCTCTCGCTGGACGTGGGGCCCGAGCTGCGGGTGGATCCGGTGCTATAGCGGGCGCTCGGCGGGGAGGGGAGGGGCTGAGCGTCAGCCGGCACCGTCCCGGGCGTGCAGGAGCCGTAGCCCGGCCGTCAGTTCGCGCAGACAGCGCACCGCGAGGACGGCGGGGGAGCCAGGGCCCTCGGTGGGGGCGTCCGTGGCCGCCCAGGTCTCCAGGGCCAGACGGATGGCGTCCGTGGCGGCAGCGGCCGCCAGACGCACGTCCAGCTCGTCGGCGTCCGCCCCGGCCAGGCGGGCGAGCACGGGCACGAGCTGCTCCTCGGACTCCTGGTTGACGCGGTACCAGACCGCGCGCAGCGCCGGATCGTCCTGAGCGGCGCGCAGCAGGCCGCGGGTCCACTCCAGGGACTCGGCCGCGCGGTCGTCCGCCGCGGTCAGCGCGTCCGCGACGGACTGCTCCAGGGCCGTCGGCACTCCGGCGGACGGGTCGAGGTCCGCCAGGTGGGCCCGCCACTCGGCGGCGCCTCCGGCGAGGAGCGGCGCGACCGCGTCCTGCTTGTTGCGGAAGTACCGGTAGAAGGTGCGCAGCGCCACTCCTGCCCGCCCCGCGATCTCCTCGGCCGTGGTGCCGTCCGGGCCGCGCTCGGCGAAGAGTTCGGCGGCGGCGCGGGCGATGTCGAGCTGGGTGGCCGCTTTGCGGCGCTCGGTCAGCGACGGCGGCGGCGACTGCGGCGGTGACTGCGGTGACTGCGGTGACTGCGACGAGTGGGTGCTCACCGTCGCAGCCTACGCGCGGTTCTCACCCTGATACATGAATTGTCGCCGTGGCAAAACGTGCCAGAGAGGCATACATTGAAATCAGATCGGGAAGGCCGGATCCATGGGCGGATCCGGGAGCCCGGAGTTGATCGGAGGCATTTCATGAACCGCTACGCAGGCCGTCGTGCACTCATCACCGGCGGTGGCTCGGGCATCGGACAGGCCACCGTCCTCCGGATCCTCGAAGAGGGCGGCAAGGTCGTGGCCGCCGACGTCAGCGAGGCCGGTCTGAAGGACACCGCCGAGAAGGCGGGCGCTGCGGCCGGCCGCCTCACCACCCTCGCGGTCGACATCGCGGACGAGGCCTCGGTCCGCGAGGGCGTCGCCGCCGCCGTCACCGCCCTCGGCGGCCTGGAAGTCCTGGTGAACGCGGCGGGCGTGCTCCGCTCCTCGCACACGCACGAGACCAGCCTGGATTCCTTCAACCGCGTCATCCAGGTCAACCTGGTGGGCACGTTCCTGGTGATCCGCGAGGCGATCCCCGCGCTGCTCGAAGGAGACGACGCCGCCGTCATCAACTTCAGCTCCACCTCCGCGGCGTTCGCCCACCCGTACATGGCGGCGTACGCGGCGAGCAAGGGCGGCATCCAGTCCATGACGCACGCGCTGGCCGCCGAGTACGGCAAGCAGGGCATCCGCTTCAACTCCGTCCAGCCCGGCTCCATATCCAGCGGCATGACCGACGGCAGCGGCGCCAGCAAGCAGAGCGTCGGCCCCGGCCTGCCCGAGGACGCCGACATGAGCCTCTTCCTGAAGCTGGCCCCTGCCATCGGCCAGGGCTTCGCGGGACCGGAGTCCGTGGCCTCGGTGGTCGCCCTGCTCGGCTCGCAGGACGGCAAGTTCATCACCGGCACCGAGGTCCGGGTCGACGGCGGCACCCACTTCTGACGTTCAGTCGAATGGCGGAGCGTGGATCGCGGGGGGTGCGGGCGGGTCGGAGAGTCGGACCATGCGTGTCTTCCGTGGGGTCTCCGCGGCGCGCGTGCCGACCGCGGTGCGTGTGGCGCTGTGCTGCGTGCTCGGTGTCGCGGCCGTAGGGCTCCTGCTGATGGGCGCGCTGCGCGCGGGGGACGGCGAGGGGGCCTCGCAGGAGCAGGGGCGGGCGGCCGACGGGCGGCGGGCCGTGAAGCATTCCGCCGCGCAGCCTCGCATCGTGCCGCGCTCCAAGTGGCTCGAAGGTGCGGTGCGCAAGCCGCCGATCCGGTATGCCGACCGGGTCCGGGCGGTGTTCGTGCACCACACGGACTCGCCGAACGGCTACGACTGCGCCGACGCCCCGCGCATCATCCGCTATCTCTACACGGGTCAGACCGAGGGCAAGCACTGGGACGACATCGGCTACAACTTCCTCGTCGACCGGTGCGGGACCGTCTACGAAGGGCGGGCGGGCGGTATCGAACGGGCCGTGGTCGGGGCGCACACGCAGGGCTTCAACCAGGGGTCGGTGGGGATCGCGGCGATCGGGACGTTCACGGCCGGGGTCCCCGTTCCCCGGGCGATGACCGATGCCGTGGCGGCGCTGGCCGCGTGGAAGCTCGGGCTCTCGGACGTGGACCCGCGCTCCACGGTGCGGCTGGTCTCCTCGCACAGCCTCAGCAAGTACCCGGCGGGGACGAGCGGACGCTTCAGCGCGGTGTCCGGGCACAACGACGGGTACTACACGCACTGCCCGGGGGCGGCCCTGACGGCCGCGCTCCCCGCGATCAGGGAGAAGGCCGCACGGCTGCAGCACCGGCAGAGAGCCGGTGGGGGACGGTAGAGGGGGTGATCGTGGGGGTGATCGTGGGTGTGACGGCCGTGCACCGGTCAGCCGTGCCTTGGCTCAGCCATGCCTTGGTTCAGCCGTGCCTCGGTTCAGCCGTGCCTCGGTTCAGTCGACTTCGCCGAAGCGTTCCCAGAGCTTGGGGTAGCGCCGGGCCATCGCCGCCTCGTCCTCGAAGTCGGGCGATGTCCCCTCCGGTTCCTGAGGGGCGGGAGCGATGCCGAGGTCGGGGGTGACGACGCCGGTGAGCTGCTCGTAGGCCTCGTCCGCCGCGAAGCCGAGCTCCTCGCCGTCGCCGTCGATCTCCTCGTCGAAGTCGTCGAGGAGATCCGCGAGCGAGTCGGGGTCGTGCAGGGCTCCCTCGAAGACCTCACGGCCCTGACCGATCAGCCAGCAGCGGAAGTAGTCGAAGGCATCGTCGCTCGCACCGCCGAGGAGGACCCAGGCAGCTCCCCACAGATCCCAGCGGTACGCACGGTTGTAGCGGGCCTCGAAGTGACGGGCGAAGTCGAGCACCATGTCCGGTTCGAGCTCGAGCAGCTTCTCGGTGAGCAGGTCGGCGTGGTCCTCGGGGTCGCCCTCGGCGGCCACGCGGGTGCGGTCCACGATCTCCCAGAACTCCGTCTCGTCCATCACGGGACAAGCATCGGTCCTGGGGGGTGGGTACGCACGCGGAGTGCGGCGGATGCGGCTGTCTCGTTATGCGTGCACATGCCCATGGAAAACCCGACAGCAGGTGTCGGTATTGAGTGGCAGCCTCCAGAACATGGAGCACAAGGAGAGCACGGAGGGAAATGACATGGACAGCACCCCGGCGATCGCCCAGTCACTGACCGGGAAGATCGCCCTCGTCGCCGGTGCCACCCGAGGCGCGGGCCGGGCCATGGCCGTGGAGCTCGGCCGCGCCGGAGCCACCGTCTACGCGACGGGGCGCACGACCCGCGCGCACACCAGCGAGGTCGGCCGCACCACGGAGACCATCGAGGAGACCGCGGAGCTGGTCACCGCCGCGGGCCGGGAGGCGGGCGGAGCGGGCACCGGAATCGCCGTACCGACCGATCATCTGGAGCCCGATCAGGTGGAGGCCCTCGTCGAGCGGATCGACCGGGAGCAGGGCCGTCTGGACATCCTGGTCAACGACATCTGGGGCGGCGACGTCCACGTCGAGTGGGACAAGAAGATGTGGGAGCACGACCTCGACAAGGGGCTGCGCCTGATGCGCCTGGGCATCGAGACCCACATCGTCACCAGCCGGTACGCGCTCCCGCTGCTCATCAAGAACCCCGGCAGCCTGGTCGTCGAGGTCACCGACGGGACCGAGGAGTACAACGGCCCCAACTACCGCAAGCCCTTCTACTACGACCTCGCGAAGTCGGCCCCGCTGCGGATGGCATGGGGTCTCGCCGAGGAGCTCAAGGAGTACGGCTGCACGGCGCTCTGTCTGTCCCCCGGCTGGCTGCGCTCCGAGTTCATGCTCGACACGGCCTTCAGCGTGACCGAGGAGAACTGGCAGGACGGCTGCGAGCAGAACCCGCACTTCGCCATCTCCGAGACCCCCACCTTCGTCGGCCGGGCCCTGGTCGCGCTTGCCTCCGACCCCGAAGTGGCCCGCTGGAACGGGAAGTCGCTCTCCAGCGGCGGTCTCGCCAAGGAGTACGGCTTCACGGACGTCGACGGTACGGCGCCGGACGCCTGGCGGTACATCGCGGAGGTCGAGCAGAAGGGCAAGCCCGCGGACGTCACGGGTTACCGCTAGTCACCCCGAGTCGCGCAGGTGCCCCCCGGCGGGCGGCATCATGGGGGGATGCGCGCTGCCCGCCTGATCAAGATGGTGCTTCTGCTCCAGGCCCGCCCCTCCATGACCGCAGCCGAGCTCGCGGGCGAGCTCGAAGTGTCCGAGCGGACCATCACGCGGGACGCCCAGGCCCTTTCGGAGGCGGGCGTCCCGGTGTACGCCGACCGCGGGCGGACCGGCGGCTACCGCCTCATCGGCGGCTACCGCACCCGTCTCACCGGCCTCGGCCGCAGCGAGGCGGAGGCGCTGTTCCTGTCCGGAGTGCCGGGCGCGCTGCGGGAGATGGGCCTGGAGGACGCCTCCTCCGCGGCCCGTCTCAAGGTGTCCGCGGCCCTGATGCCCTCCTTGCGCGACGCCTCGCAGAACGCCTCGCAGCGGTTCCACCTGGACGCCCCCGGCTGGTTCCAGGAGACACCGGCGCCCGAACTGCTGCCCCCGCTGGCGGACGCGGTGTGGGACGACCGCCGCGTCATCGCCCGCTACCGCCGCCAGGACACCGAGGTGGAAAGGGAGTTGGAGCCCTACGGCCTCGTGCTCAAGGCGGGTGTCTGGTATCTGTGCGCCCGGGTTCCCGACACGGCTTCGTTCCGGGTGTACCGCATCGACCGCTTCACCGCGATCGCCGCGGGCGAGGACCGCTTCGTACGCGACGAGGAGTTCGACCTGCCGGGCTTCTGGGAGGAACGGGCCGCGCAGTTCGCGCGGGCGATCCTGCGCTCCGAGGTCGTGCTGCGCCTCTCGGAGGCAGGCGTACGACAGCTCCCGTACGCCACCGACTCCGCGTCGACGCGCGAGGCGATGGAGAGCGCGAGCCCCCCGGACGACGAGGGCCGGGTGACGCTCACCCTCGCCGTGGAGAACGAAATGGTCGCGTACACCCAGCTCATGTCACTGGGCCCGGAGGCGGAGGTCCTGGCGCCGGCGACGCTCAGGGAGCGATTCGCACAGGCGGCACACAGAATGGCTGACCGCTACCAGTAATGGGTGGGCGGGCGGGAAAGCATCCGCCGCGAAGCGGGGCGGAACAAGAAGCGCACCCGCACACGGGAACGGGCCCCTGCCAGAACGGCAGAGACCCGTACCCACATCAGGCCGAAGGCTACAGACCGTACTTGGCCCGAGCCTCCTTCACCGCGGAAGCGGGCACCTCACCGCGGCGGGCGAGCTGCGCGAGCGCGGCCACGACGATGGACTCGGCGTCGATGCCGAAGTGGCGCCGCGCCGCGTCACGCGTGTCCGAGATACCGAACCCGTCCGCGCCGAGCGACGAGTAGTCCTGCTCGACCCACTGCGCGATCTGGTCGGGAACCTGCCGCATGTAGTCGGAGACGGCAAGGACGGGACCCTGCGCACCCTCAAGAGCCGAACGTACGTAGGGAGTGCGCTCCTCGCCGCGCAAGATCGCCTCGTCCGCCTCCAGGGCGTCGCGGCGCAGCTCGGTCCAGGAGGTCGCGGACCACACGTCGGCGGCCACCCCCCACTCCTCGGCGAGCATCTTCTGCGCGGAGAGGGTCCAGTGGATGGCCGTACCCGAACCGATCAGCTGGATGCGCGAGGCGTTCGCGGCGGGGGAGTGACCCGCCGTCTCGGCGGTGTTGAAGCGGTAGAGACCGCGCACGATGCCCTCGTCCACACCCGCGGGCTTCGCGGGCTGCGGCATCGGCTCGTTGTAGACGGTGAGGTAGTAGAAGACGTTCTGGTCCTCACCGGGGGCCGCCTCGCCGTACATCCGGCGCAGACCGTCCTTGACGATCGCCGCGACCTCGTAGGCGAACGCGGGGTCGTACGACATGGCGGCGGGGTTCGTCGCGGCGATCACCGGAGAGTGGCCGTCCGCGTGCTGCAGGCCCTCACCCGTCAGCGTCGTACGACCGGCGGTGGCGCCGACGAGGAAGCCACGGCCGAGCTGGTCGCCGAGCTGCCACATCTGGTCGGCCGTGCGCTGCCAGCCGAACATCGAGTAGAAGATGTAGAACGGGATCATGGCCTCGCCGTGCGTCGCGTACGACGACGACGCGGCGATGAAGTCCGCCATCGAACCGGCCTCGGTGATCCCCTCGTTGAGGATCTGGCCGTCCTTGGCCTCGCGGTAGTACATCAGCTGGTCGCGGTCGACCGGCTCGTACGTCTGGCCCTTGGGCGAGTAGATGCCGAGCGAGGGGAAGAGCGACTCCATGCCGAACGTGCGCGCCTCGTCGGGGACGATCGGCACCCAGCGCTTGCCGGTCTCCTTGTCGCGGATCAGGTCCTTGACCAGGCGTACGAAGGCCATCGTCGTCGCCATCGACTGCGAGCCCGAGCCCTTGTCGAACGCGGCGAACGACTTGTCGGCCGGGGCGGGCAGCGGCGCGAGCGGCTGCGTGCGACGGGCCGGGGCCGGACCGCCGAGGGCGGCGCGGCGCTCCTGGAGGTAGCGGACCTCGGGGGAGTCGGCGCCCGGGTGGCCGTAGGGCACCTGGCCGTCGACGAAGTCGCTGTCGGAGATCGGCAGCTCGAGGAGGTCGCGCATGTCCTTGAACTCGTCCACCGTGAGCTTCTTCATCTGGTGGTTGGCGTTCTTGGACTCGAAGCCCTTGCCCAGCGTGAAGCCCTTGACCGTCTGCGCCAGGATCACGGTCGGCGCGCCCTTGTGGGTGAGCGCCGCACGGTAGGCCGCGTAGACCTTGCGGGCCTCGTGGCCGCCGCGCGAGAGGTGGAAACACTCGCTGATCTTGTCGTCGCTCAGCAGCTTGCCCAGCTCGACGAGCGCGGGCTCGGCGCCGAAGAAGTGCTCGCGGATGTAGGCGGCGTCACGCGTGGCGTACGTCTGGAACTGCGCGTCCGGCACCTCACGGAGGCGGCGGACGAGCGCGCCCGTGGTGTCGAGCTGGAACAGCTCGTCCCAGGCGTTGCCCCACAGGACCTTGATGACGTTCCAGCCGGCGCCGCGGAACTGGGCCTCCAGCTCCTGCACCACGCGGAAGTTGGCGCGGACCGGGCCGTCGAGGCGCTGCAGGTTGCAGTTGATGACGTACGTGAGGTTGTCGAGACCCTCACGCGCGGCGAGCGCGAGGGCTGCCGTCGACTCGGGCTCGTCCATCTCGCCGTCACCGAGGAACGCCCACACGTGCGAGGGGGAGACGTCCTTGATGCCGCGGTTGGTCAGGTAGCGGTTGAAGCGCGCCTGGTAGATCGCCGACAGCGGGCCGAGGCCCATGGAGACGGTCGGGAACTCCCAGAGCCAGGGCAGGCGGCGCGGGTGCGGGTAGGACGGCAGACCGTTGCCACCCGCCTCCTGGCGGAAGTTGTCGAGCTGCGCCTCGTTCAGACGGCCGTCGAGGAAGGCGCGGGCGTAGATGCCGGGGGAGGCGTGTCCCTGGATGTAGAGCTGGTCGCCGGAGCCGTCCCCCTCCTTGCCCTTGAAGAAGTGGTTGAAGCCGGTCTCGTACAGCCAGGCGGCGGAGGCGAAGGTGGCGATGTGGCCACCGACGCCGTGCTTGCTGCCCCGGGTCACCATCGCGGCCGCGTTCCAGCGGTTCCACGCGGCGATCCGCTGCTCCAGCGCCTCGTCGCCCTCGACGGCCGGCTCGGCGGAGGTGGGGATGGTGTTGACGTAATCGGTCTCAAGGAGCTTGGGCAGCGCCAGGCCCGCGCCCTCGGCGCGCTCCAGCGTGCGTCGCATCAGATACGCGGCACGGTGCGGCCCGGCCGCCTGGGTAACGGCGTCCAGAGAGGCCTGCCATTCGGCGGTCTCCTCGGGGTCGCGGTCCGGGAGCTGGTCGAGCTCGCTCGGCTGGATTGCGGAGGGGTCGGTCATGTCGCCGCCTTCCTGAGTCGGAGGGGGTCCCCTGTTCGGTAAGGGGTGGGGGTGCCCGAAGTCTTTGGCAGGACAGGGCGTGAGGCTCTGGTACGGATTCGTTTGTGCGGCTCCGCCACAACCCCGTCGAAGACTGTAACTCCGTGATCGATGATCGATCAAAGGGTTGAAGGCGAAAACTCCTTCATATTCAGAAAGTAGGCATCCGGTGCCATTGATGCGGGCACGCGGTGCCTTCAAATCGAAGGATCGAGCAAGGATCGAGCAAGCATCAGCGCAGGTGAGAGCACGTATGAGCGGCTCGCCCACGGATGAGCGCGACCCGGCGGGCGCACGTCAGGGACGCGGCGCGCAGCCCAGCACATGGGCCTTCACCAGCTCCGCGATCGCGGGATCCCGGCTCCGGAAGGCGGACACGAGCGCCTCGTGCTCCTCCGCGTACGACTGCTGCACCGTCCCGAGCCACCGGATCGAGAGGGCGGTGAAGACCTCGATGCCCAGGCCCTCCCAGGTGTGCAGCAGAACGGAGTTGTTCGCGGCCCGCACCAGCTCCCGGTGGAAACCGACCGTGTGCCGCACCTGCGAGGTGCCGTCGGCGGCGCGGTCCGCCTCGTACAGGGCGGCGACATGGGGCTCCAGGGCCGAGCAGTCCTCGGCCAGGCTCCCGGCCGCGAGCTCGGCGGCGATGGCCTCAAGGCCCGCGCGGACGGGGTAGCTCTCCTCCAGGTCCGCCGCGGTCAAGTTCCGTACACGCACGCCCTTGTTGGGAGCGGACTCGATGAGCCGCAGCGTCTCCAGCTCCCGCAGGGCTTCCCGTACGGGTGTCTGCGAGACCTCCAGCTCCACGGCGATCCGCCGCTCCACGATCCGCTCGCCCGGCTGCCAGCGCCCGCTGACGATCCCCTCCACGATGTGCTCGCGGATCTGTTCGCGCAGCGAGTGAACGACGGGCGCGGTCATGTGGGCTCCTCCGGCGGGGGCAGCGCCCCAGGGCGTGGTGACCCCTAGACAATACGGCGACGCCCCCGCTCGGAAACCTCCGAACGGGGGCGTACGTGCTGATGAGACGAGTCTTACAGCCCTGGGGCCGCAGGACTACAGGCCGAGCTCGACCTCGAACTCGCCGGCCTCAAGGATCGCCTTGACCGTGGTCAGGTAGCGGGCGGCGTCCGCGCCGTCCACCAGACGGTGGTCGTAGGAGAGCGAGAGGTACGTCATGTCACGGATCGCGATGGTCTCACCGAGGTCCGGGTGGTTGATGACGACCGGGCGCTTGACCGTGGCACCGATGCCGAGGATGGCGGCCTGGTTCGGCGGCACGATGACCGTGTCGAACAGGGCACCGCGCGAGCCGGTGTTGGAGACCGTGAAGGTGGCGCCGGACATGTCGTCCGGGGTGAGGCCACCGCCACGGGCCTTGCCGGCCAGCTCGGCGGTCTTCTTGGAGATACCGGCGATGTTCAGGTCGCCCGCACCCTTGATGACCGGCGTCATCAGACCCTTCTCGGCGTCAACGGCGATGCCGATGTTCTCCGAGTCGAAGTACGTGATGGTGCCTTCGTCGTCGTTGATCCGGGCGTTGACGACCGGGTGGGCCTTCAGCGCCTGGGCGGCGGCCTTGACGAAGAACGGCATCGGGGAGAGCTTGACGCCCTCGCGAGCCGCGAACGAGTCCTTCGCCTTGGCGCGCAGCTTCATCAGCTTCGTGATGTCGACCTCGACGACCGAGGTCAGCTGGGCCTGCGAGTGCAGCGCCTTCATCATGTTGTCGCCGATGACCTTGCGCATGCGGGTCATCTTGACCGTCTGGCCGCGCAGCGGGGACGCCTCGATGGACGGGGCCTTCGAAGCGGCAGGGCCCCCGGCAGAACCAGCGGCGGCCGGAGCCGGAGCGGTCTCCTTGGCCTCGGCGGCCGCGATGACGTCCTGCTTGCGGATGCGGCCACCGACGCCGGTGCCCTTGACGTCCGACAGGCTCACGCCGTGCTCGTTGGCCAGCTTGCGGACCAGCGGCGTGACGTACGCGCCGTCGTCCGACGGGGAGGCCGGGGCAGCCGGTGCGGCAGGCGCCGACGGAGCCGGAGCGGCGGGCTGCGCCGGGGCGGGCGCGGCCGGCGCGGCCGGAGCCGCGGGCTGGGCCGGAGCCGGAGCGGCAGCGGCGGGCGCGGCCGGGGCAGCGGGCTCGGGAGCCGGAGCCGCAGGGGCGGCCGGAGCGGGCTTCTCGGCGGCCGGAGCGGCCGGGGCAGCCGGAGCGGCAGCGGCCGGAGCGGCACCGGGAGCGCCGACGACGGCGAGCTTGGCGCCCACCTCGGCGGTCTCGTCCTCGCCCACGACGATCTCGAGCAGCACGCCCGCGACCGGGGAGGGGATTTCGGTGTCGACCTTGTCCGTGGAGACCTCGAGCAGGGGCTCGTCCTCCGCGACCTCCTCGCCGACCTCCTTCAGCCAACGGGTGACGGTGCCCTCGGTGACCGACTCGCCCAGTGCGGGCAGCGTGACGTCGGTACCGGAGGCGCCACCGGCCGGGGCTGCCGGGGCGGCAGGCTCCTCGGCGGCGGGAGCCGGAGCCGCGGGGGCCTCGGCGGCGGGGGCCGGAGCCTCCTCCTGCGCGGGCTCGGCGGCCGGAGCGGACTCGGCCGCGGGTGCGCCGCTGCCGTCGTCGATGACGGCCAGCTCGGCGCCGACCTCGACGGTCTCGTCCTCGGCGACCTTGATGGAGGCCAGGATGCCGGCGGCAGGGGAGGGGATCTCGGTGTCGACCTTGTCGGTCGAGACCTCGAGCAACGGCTCGTCGGCCTCGACGCGCTCGCCCTCGGCCTTCAGCCAACGGGTGACAGTGCCCTCGGTGACGCTCTCGCCGAGCGCCGGAAGGGATACGGAAACCGCCATGGTTTCAGTTGCTCCTTACGAAAATTGCGGAAGTCTGGTCGTCGCGCCCGATAACTGAAGGGTCAGTCGTGGGAGTGGAGAGGCTTGCCCGCGAGGGCCAGGTGAGCCTCGCCCATCGCCTCGTTCTGCGTCGGGTGGGCGTGGATGAGCTGGGCGACCTCGGCGGGCAGCGCTTCCCAGTTGTAGATCAGCTGGGCTTCGCCGACCTGCTCGCCCATGCGGTCGCCGACCATGTGGACGCCGACCACGGCACCGTCCTTGACCTGGACGAGCTTGATCTCGCCCGCGGTCTTGAGGATCTTGCTCTTGCCGTTGCCCGCCAGGCTGTACTTGAGGGCGACGACCTTGTCCGCGCCGTAGATCTCCTTGGCCTTGGCCTCGGTGATGCCCACGGAGGCGACCTCGGGGTGGCAGTACGTCACCTTCGGCACGCCGTCGTAGTCGATCGGGACGGTCTTGAGACCGGCCAGGCGCTCCGCCACCAGGATGCCCTCGGCGAAGCCGACGTGCGCGAGCTGGAGGGTCGGCACCAGGTCGCCCACAGCCGAGATGGTCGGGACGTTGGTCTGCATGTACTCGTCGGCCAGGACGTAGCCGCGGTCCATCGCGACGCCCTGCTCCTCGTAGCCGAGGCCCTGGGAGACCGGGCCGCGGCCGATGGCGACGAGCAGCACCTCGGCGTCGAAGGTCTTGCCGTCGGCGAGGGTCACGCGGACGCCGTCCTGCGTGTACTCGGCCTTCTCGAAGAAGGTGCCGAGGTTGAACTTGATGCCGCGCTTGCGGAACGCGCGCTCAAGAAGCTTCGAGGAGTTCTCGTCCTCGACCGGCACGAGGTGCTTGAGGCCCTCGACGACGGTCACCTCGGACCCGAAGGACTTCCACGCCGAGGCGAACTCGACGCCGATGACGCCGCCGCCCAGGATGATCGCGGACTTCGGCACGCGGTCCAGGGTGAGCGCGTGGTCCGAGGAGATGATGCGGTTGCCGTCGATCTCCAGGCCCGGCAGCGACTTCGGCACGGAGCCGGTCGCCAGGAGCACGTGGCGGCCCTGGACGCGCTGGCCGTTCACGTCCACGGAGGTCGGGGACGAAAGCTTGCCCTCGCCCTCGATGTACGTCACCTTGCGCGAGGCGATGAGTCCCTGCAGGCCCTTGTAGAGGCCGGAGATCACGTCGTCCTTGTACTTGTGGACGGCCGCCATGTCGATGCCCTCGAAGGTGGCCTTCACGCCGAACTGATCGGCTTCGCGAGCCTGGTCGGCGATCTCGCCGGCGTGCAGCAGCGCCTTCGTCGGGATGCAGCCGTTGTGCAGGCAGGTGCCGCCGACCTTGCCCTTCTCGATCAGGGCGACGTCCAGGCCCAGCTGCGACGCGCGCAGTGCCGCGGCGTAACCGCCGCTACCGCCGCCGAGGATCACTAGGTCGAAAACGGTGCTGGCGTCGTTCGCCACGTCACGTCCTCCATGCATGTGCGCCGTACGCCGGACCCCTTTTCTCGGGGGACGACCGGTCGGTCGGCTGGTATCGGCCGCTCTTGTTTCGGCCCTGTGGTGGGGGCCCTGTCCTGCCGAGAACCCATCTTCGCACTTGTCGGCGGAAGGCGGGACGGCGGGCCGGGCTGTGAGACGTCTGATTCGCCACGTCCAGGCCTTGCTCAGGCGTATGAACGTACGGATTTCGTCGAGGGCGAAATCGGACGGACGCAGACGGGGCCCGGACATCTGGACGTCCGGGCCCCGGCCTGCGTACGAAGATCAGCCGAGGTCGCCCGCGGCGGTGCGCTCCGCCAGGCGGACCAGGGTGCGGACCGCGGTGCCGGTGCCGCCCTTGGGCGTGTAGCCGAACGGGCCGCCCTCGTTGAAGGCCGGACCCGCGATGTCCAGGTGCGCCCAGGTGATGCCCTCGCCGACGAACTCCTTCAGGAAGAGACCGGCCACCAGGCCGCCGCCCATGCGCTCGCCCATGTTGGCGATGTCGGCGGTGGGGGAGTCCATGCCCTTCAGGAGGTGCTCGGGCAGCGGCATCGGCCAGGAGGGCTCGCCCGCCTCCTCGGAGGCGTCGTGGATCGCGGCGCGGAACGCGTCGTCGTTGGCCATGATGCCGAAGGTGCGGCTGCCGAGCGCCACCATCATGGCGCCGGTCAGCGTCGCCACGTCGACGATCGCGTCGGGATTGTCCTCGGAGGCCTTGGCGATCGCGTCGGCCAGGACCAGACGGCCCTCGGCGTCGGTGTTGAGCACCTCGACGGTCTTGCCGCTGTACATGCGCAGGACGTCGCCGGGGCGGGTCGCCGAGCCCGACGGCATGTTCTCGGCGAGCGCCAGCCAGCCGGTGACGTTCACTTCGAGGCCCAGGCGCGCGGCGGAGACGACGGCGGCGAAGACGGCCGCGGCACCGGCCATGTCGCACTTCATCGTCTCGTTGTGACCGGCGGGCTTCAGCGAGATGCCGCCCGAGTCGTACGTGATGCCCTTGCCGACGAAGGCGAGGTGCTTCTTCGCCTTGGACGACGTGTACGAGAGCTTGACCAGGCGCGGCGGGGCGTCCGAGCCGACGCCGACGCCGAGGATGCCGCCGAAGCCGCCCTTGGTGAGCGCCTTCTCGTCCAGGACCTGCACCTTGATGCCGTGCTCCTTGGCGGCCGCGGCGGCGACCGCGGCGAAGGCCTCGGGGTTCAGGTCGTTCGGCGGGGTGTTGATGAGGTCGCGGGCGCGGTTGAGCTCCTCGGCCACGGCGATGGCGCGCTCGACGGCGGCCTTGTACGCCTTGTCGCGGGGCTTGCCGCCCAGCAGGGCGATCTCGGCGAGCGGACCCTTGGCGTCCTTGCCGTTCTTGCCCTTGGAGGAACCATTTTCCTTGTACGCGTCGAACGAGTACGCGCCGAGCAGCGCGCCCTCGGCGATCGCGCCGGTGTCGCCGGCGTCCTCGGCGGGCAGCGCGAACGCGGCCTTCTTGGAGCCGGACAGGGCACGTGCGGCGCTGCCGGCGGCGCGGCGCAGGGCGTCGGTGCCGTACGTCTCGTCCTTCTCCGGCACCGTGCCGAGGCCGACCGCGAGGACGACCGGCGTCTTGAAGCCGGAAGGCGCGGGCAGCTTGGTCACCTCGCCCTCGCCGCCTGTGGCGCCGAGGGTCTCGAGGACGGCCGCGAGCTTGCCGTCAAAGGCCTTGTCCACGGCTTCGGCGCCCGGCGCGACGACCGGACCCTTGGCGCCCTTCGCGACGCCGACGACGAGCGCGTCGGCACGGAGGCCGGACGCGGCGGCAGTGCTGAGAGTCAGAGCAGTCACGGTGGTGAATTCTCGCTTCCGTAGAGTTCCTTGGCCGATGGGGTGGGTCGACCCGCCCGGCGCCAGCCTAGAACGGGCCGGAAAGGCACCGAACATGAGCCTACGCGCGTCGCGCCCATTCGATCGTGTCGGAAGAGATTCATCCGTACGTGGCGCCGCATTTATGTTTCAAAGGCGCGTACGGCGACGTGGCTCAGCCGAGGGCCAGGACGACCAGGGCGGCCGTGGCGGCGGTCTCGGCGAGCGCCCCGAAGACGTCCCCGGTGATGCCTCCGAAACGGCGGACGCAGTGCCGCAGGAGCAGCTCGGCGGCGCCCACCGCGAGCACCACGGCCGCCGCGTACCGCACGGCCTCGTACGCCCCGAAAGGCACGGCGGCGAGCGCGGCCACAACGGTGACGAGCGCCGCCGTGAGCAGCGCGGCCCGCTGGGAAACCGTCCCGGCCACCGCGGCCCCGAGACCTTCCGGGCGGGCCGGCGGGACGCCGTTGCGGGCGGCCAGGGTGAGGGCGAGGCGGGCGGCGGCGGCCGAGACGACCGCGGCGAGCGCGCCCCGGGTCCAGGAGGCTTCGTACAGTTGGAAGAGGACGGCCACCTGGGCGAGCAGGGTGAAGAGCAGCGTGATGACGCCGAAGGGGCCGACGTCCGACTGCTTCATGATCCGCAGCGCCTGGTCGGCGGGTTTGGCGCTGCCGAGGCCGTCGGCGGTGTCGGCGAGGCCGTCGAGGTGGAGGCCGCGGGTCAGGGCGGCGGGCGTTGCGGCGGTCGCGGTGGCGGCGAGGAGCGGGCCTGCCCCGAGGGCCATGAGCGCGGTGCCGAGCGCGGCGGCGCAGAGGCCGATGACGAGCCCGGCCAGGGGGGCGCAGAGCATGCCGCCGCGGGCGGCTGCACGGTCCCAGCGGGTGACCTTGACCGGGAGCGCGGTGAGCGTGCCGAAGGCGAAGCGGAGGGCGTCGGCGGGGGAGGTTCGAGGCACCGCGGAAGATTACCCCGCAGGCCCTTCTCGCCCTGCGTGACGCTGGACGGCGTCGCAGGATGGCCCCATGGCCGACTGGTGGTACCGGAACATCGTGGAGCCGGGGAAGCTGCCGCTCCTCCTGGCCCTGCTCTCCTTCGTGGGCTGCTTCCTCGTCACGAGAACCATCACGCGCCTCATCCGGGCCGGCAAGGGCCCCTTTAGGAACATCAGTTCGGGAGACGTCCACATCCACCACGTGGTGCCCGGCATCTTCCTCATGCTCGTGGGCGGCTTCTGGGCGGTCGCGGCGGGCAGGCACAGCCTCGCCTCGATGTTCGCGGCGGTCATCTTCGGCATCGGCGCAGGTCTCGTACTCGACGAGTTCGCGCTGATCCTCTACCTCGACGACGTCTACTGGAGCGAACAGGGCCGCAAGAGCGTCGAGGTGGTGATGCTGACCGCGGCCCTGGTGGTGCTCGTGCTCACCGGCTTCACACCCTTCGGCGTGAACGACCTGACGCCCGAGGAGCGCGGCAACCGCGCGGGCCTCGCCCTGAACATCGCCGTCAACTGCTGCTTCGCCCTGGTCGCCCTGGCCAAGGGCAAGCTGCGGACGGCCCTGATCGGCATGGTGATCCCGCTGGTCGCGATGGTGGGCGCGATCCGCCTCGCCCGCCCGGGATCGGCATGGGCCAGGCGCTTCTACCGCAACCGGCCCCGCGCCCGCGCCCGCGCCGGCCTGCGCGTCTTCCACCACGACCGCCGCTGGACGGGCCCCCGCCGCACGTTTCAGGATCTGATCGGCGGCAAGCCCGACCCGGAACCGACCCGCTCGCGCCCACGCCGCTGAAGCACCGCCGAGCAGGCGCACAGCACGAGGGCCGCCGCGATCGCCGCCAGATGCTCCCTGCCCGCGAGGTTGTCCTTGACCAGCACCTCACCGGCCATCACGGCGATCACGAGCCCCGCCGTGAACCACGCCCGGTAGCGCCAGCACACGTAGACCGCGAGGCCGACCACCGCGGCGGACGGACCGGTGTCGACCACCTGCGCGTCGGAGGCGGGCAGCCCCAGCGGGCTGCCGGGACCCCACTCGATGCCCACGCGCGCGTAGAGCGTGCCCGCGAGGGTGGCCACATAGCCGACGACGAGCGTGCGCCACCAGCCGATACAGATCTCCGCGATGCCGAACACCAGCAGGATCTGCGCGAGCGCGCCCCAGACGGGCAGGTCGAGCGCCGGTACGAAGAGCGAGAGCGGGGTGCGGAGCAGGGCCGGCGGGAGGGGGTCCTCGGCCCGTACGGAGCCGATGTTCTGCACGAACTGGTAGCCCCAGGGCTGGTTCTGGGTGAACTGGAGGAGGGCCGTCAGACAGACGGCGGCCAGCGTCATCGGCGCCGCCCGCCACCGCCGCTCGGCGACGCCCGCGCGCACGGCGGCGTACAGCGGCCCCCATTCGGCACGCGCCGCGCGGGCCGCGCGGCCCGTGGCCGTGGATCTCATCGTCGGGACTCCAGGTGCTTGCGGTGCAGCAACTTCGGCAGGCCCGGGGCTTCCAGGAAGCCCTCCGCGCGGGCCGACGCGATGCCGATGCGCGGCAGGTCGCCGCTCTTCTCGAAGAGAAGGAAGCGCGGCTCCCAGATCGGGCGGTACTTCGCGTTGGCGCGGTAGAGCGATTCGATCTGCCACCACCGCGAGAAGAAGGTGAGCAGCGAGCGCCACAGCCGCAGGACCGGGCCCGCGCCGAGCCGCGAGCCACGTTCGAAGACCGACCTGAACATCGCGAAGTTCAGCGACACCTGAGTGATCTTGATCTCGGCGGCGCGCTGGAGGAGTTCGATGACCATGAACTCCATCAGGCCGTTCTCGGAGTCGCGGTCACGCCGCATCAGGTCGAGGGAGAGCCCGTGCGGCCCCCACGGCACGAAGGAGAGCACCGCTCTCAACTCGCCGTCCCCGTCGCTGCACTCGAGCATCACGCACCGCCCGTCCTCCGGGTCGCCGAGCCGCCCGAGCGCCATGGAGAAGCCGCGCTCGGTGGCCCCGTCGCGCCAGTCGTCGGCCCGCTTGAGCAGGTACGCCATCTCGTCGGCCGGGATGTCCTCGTGGCGGCGGATCCGCACCTGGTAGCCGGCCCGCTCGACCCGGTTGTACGCCTGGCGGACCGTCCGCATGGCCCGGCCCTGAAGCGTGAACTCGGCGGTCTCGACGATGGCTTCGTCGCCCAGCTCAAGGGCGTCGAGGCCGTGCCGGGCGTAGATCGTGCCCGCCTCCTCGCTCGCGCCCATCACGGCGGGGAGCCAGCCGTGCTCGCGGGCGTCGGCGAGCCAGGGCTCGATGGCGCCGGGCCAGGCCTCCGGGTCCCCGATCGGGTCGCCGGAGGCCAGCGACACGCCGCCGATGACCCGGTAGGCGACCGCCGCCTTGCCGCTCGGCGACCACACGACGCTCTTCTCGCGGCGCAGCGCGAAGTAGCCGAGCGAGTCGCGCTCGCCGTACTTGTCGAGCAGTTCGTGCAGCTTGTGCTCGTCGTCCTCGGTGAGCGGGTCGACCGCCTTGCGCGAGCGGAACGCGGCGTACAGGACGGCGAGGAGGAGAAGCGTGCTGAGCACGTTGATGGTGACGTTGACCCAGCCGGGCGTGGTGATGCCCTCGAAGCGTGTGTCGTCGGCGGCCAGCGAGACCAGGCGCATCGTGCCGTAGCGCCAGCGGTCGAGGAAGGTCGAACGGAAGTCGTCGTGCGCGCGGTTGGTCACGGTGACCAGGAACGCGGCGATCAGCGAGGTCACCAGGAGCCCGCCGACGGCGACGGCGGCGGCGAGCTTGGGATTGGAGCGGTCGCCCTTGGCGTAGAACTCCCGCCGCCCCACGATCAGCGAGGCGACGAACGCGGCGGTCAGGACGAGGGAGATCCAGTTCTGCGCGTACCGGCGGATCTCCGGGAAGACCATCGCGAACGCGAAGAGGAGCAGAAAGAGCCCACTGAGTACGAGGTTGAGAATCCAGGCGGCGCGTTTGCGGCGGCGCATCGTGATCGCCAGGAACATCGTGAACGCGCCGGAGGCGAAGCCCGCGGTGAGCAGATACGGCGTGAAGTAGTTCTCGGTGTTGTGCCGCCGCAGATCCTGCCCCAGGGAGACCCAGACCGCGCTCAGAAAGTTGATGAAGGTGACGGCGCGGAGGTACCAGACACTGAAGGCCGCGGCGAGACGCTGACGGCGCCCGGCAGCAGATTGCTCATCTCCCATGAAAAGGGATCATATGGGGCGTGCCGGGTCACCCTCGGCTGTGACCAGCCGCGCCGCCTACTCCGCTTCGGGCTTGTCCTCGGGGTTGTCCTCGGGCTTGTCCTCGGGGGCGGCCTCGGGGTCGGCTTCGGCCTCCGGCTCCGGCGTGCGCTCCGGCAGCTCGGCGGAGAGCGCCGCCGCCGCCCGCACCAACGGCAGCGCGAGCAGCGCCCCCAGGCCCTCGCCCACCTGCACGCCCTGTTCGAGGACGGGGTCGAGCGCCATCCGGTCCAGGGCCTTGGCCTGCGCGGGCTCCCCGCTGTTGTGTCCCGCGAGCCACCAGTCCGGCGCCCGGAAGGCCACCCGCTGGGCCACGAGCGCCGCCGCCGACGCCACGACCCCGTCCAGGATCACCGGCGTACGCCGCACCGCACACTGCAACAGGAACCCGGTCATGGCGGCGATGTCCGCGCCGCCCACCGTCGCGAGCAGTTCGAGCTGGTCCCCGAGTACGGGCCGGGCCCGCCGCAGCGAGTCCCGGACCGCCGCGCACTTGCGCATCCAGGCCAGGTCGTCGATCGGCGAGCCGCCGCCCCCGGTCACCACGGACGCGTCGGTCCCGCACAGGGCGGCGACCAGCGTCGCCGCGGGCGTCGTGCCGCCGACGCTCACGTCGCCGAGCACGACCAGGTCGGTCCCTGAGTCCGCCTCCTCGTCGGCGACGGCCATCCCGGCCCGCACCGCCGCCTCGGCCTCTTCGGCCGACAGCGCGTCCTCGATGTCCACGCGCCCGGAGCCGCGCCGCACCCGGTGCCCCGCCACTTCCTTGGGCAGCTCGGCCGGGTCGCAGTCCAGGGCCACGTCGACGACCCGGACGGGCACGTCGAGGCGGCGCGCGAGGACGGCGACGGGGCTCGCCCCCGAGAGCACGGCGCGCACGAGATCGGCCGCACTGCCCGCGGGCCGCGCGGACACGTCGAGCCCGGCGACCCCGTGATCACCCGCGAAGAGGATCACGCGGGGGCGCTCGATCGGCTTGACCGGCACCGAGGACTGGGCCGCGGAGAGCCATTCGCTCAGCTCGTCCAGGCGGCCGAGCGCCCCGGGCGGCACGCTCTGCCGTTCCCTGCGCTCCTCGGCGTCGCGGCGCACCCCGCCGTCGGGCCGCTCGATCAGGTCGGTGAAGTCGTCGAGATTCAGCGAGCTCATTCGCCGAACAGTACCGGCAGGGCCTGACCTCGGTTCGCACGGCCCGGAAGCGGGAGGCGCGGCACCTCCGCGGTGCCGCTGCGCCGATGACGTTGCGTCAGTGTCGCTGCGCCGGTGTCGAAGATCCTTTACGTACCGTTTGGGGCGGGTTGTCGTGTTACTCGCATGAGCACCGCTCGTATCGCTCGCACCGCTCGCACCGCCCGACAGAGGAGCCTGCCACGCCCATGGACGCCGCTCAGGCCGCCGCCGCCCAGGCCGAGAAGATCTTCGCCGTCCCGCACTCCACCCGCCGCCACCGGGCACGGGCCCGAGCGATGGGCCGTTTCATCGAGCCCGAGAGCTGGCTGGACATCGACACCGGGCTCGGGCACTTCCCCGCCGTCGCCCAGCAGGTGCACCCGTACACCGCCTTCGACGGCCTCGACCTCACCGAGCGGGTCGCGGAGGGCCGCAGGGCCGGGCGCGTGGAGGAGGCGCACCAGGGGCTCCTCGCCGACCTGGCGCCCAGGCTCGCGGGACGCTACGACGCGCTGAGCATGTTCCACTACCTGGAGCGCAGCGCCGATCCGCGCATCGAACTCATCGCCGCCCGCACGGTGTTGCGGCCCGGCGGCCATCTGATGATCGAGGTGCCCGTACCGGAGAGCCGGTACGCCAAACTCCTCGGCAAGGGGTGGCTGCGCCCGGAGCCCTACCACCGCATCCCGCTCGACGCCCTGTGCCGCGATCTCGAGAGCCTCGGCTACACGGTCGTGGCCACCGAGCGGCGCGAGCCGCACATTCCGTTCGACCTGACCGCGGGCCTCGCCTTCGCGCTCGGCCGGATCCGGGCCACGGCCCGCGTCGCGGCCCCGCTCCTCGCCGCCGCGGCCCTGGCCGACCGGATCCTCGCCCCGCTGGTCAGCCGCACCCGGTTCGCCAACGCCTGCCGGGTCGTCGCGAGGCGCAACCCCGACGCGTGAGCCCGGCTGGTGAGGCGCGACGCGTGCGGCCCCGGCTCAGCCCCGCAGGGTGAGCGCCTGGCCCGCCACGACCAGCAGCACGTGCTCGCACTGCGAGGCGAACGCCGTGTTCAGACGGCCCAGTTCATCGCGGTAGCGGCGGCCCGACGCGGTCGCCGGGACGATGCCGGAGCCGACCTCGTTCGACACGGCGACGAGCGTGCGCCGGGTCGCGCGCACCGCGTCCGTGAGCTCGGCGACCCGCTTGCGCAGCGCCCGCTCGCCGCCGCCCGCCCATTCGTCGTCGTCCCACGCGTTCACCTCGTCCATGGCGTACGTCAGCCACAGCGACAGGCAGTCGATGAGCAGGGGAGGGCCGTCCTCGGCGAGCAGCGGCACGAGGTCGCAGGTCTCGGCGGTGCTCCACGAACCGGGCCGCCGCTCACGGTGGGCGCTCACCCGGTCGGCCCACTCGGAGTCGCCGTTCCTGGTCCCGCCCGTGGCCACGTACAGCACCTCGGGGAACGCCTCCAGGCGCCGCTCGGCCTCCACCGACTTCCCCGACCGCGCCCCGCCCAGGACGAGCGTGCGCCGGGGCACGTCCGGCACGTCCTCGTAGGCGCCGACCACCAGCGTCGTCCCGTCCGGCACGGCCCGCGCACCGGCGGCCGCCAGCCTGCGGGTCAGCTCGGCGCCCGGCGGCGCCTCATGGCCCAGGTGGACGGCGATGACGTCCGTGGCCGGTCCGACGGCGCCGCTCGCCCGCAGCCGCGCGAGCGCGTCGGGGCGCCCCACGACGTCCGCGAGGACCATGTCGTACGCGGGCTGCTCGTCCAAGAGCCCGGCGGGCGCACCGTCCGGCGGCAGGTACAGCAGCCGCTGCCCGTCGGGACCCACCACCTCGTACCCCGTGCCGGGGTGGTCCATCGCCACCGCGCGCACCCGGTGCCCGGTGAGCAGCGCGAGCTCCCGCCCGTCGGGCACCCGGCCCGGCTGCGGAAGCCCTGCCGGTACCTCCACCGAGGGGCCGTCGTGCGGGTGGGAGAGCAGAACCTGGCGTACGCCGCCGAGCGAGTGCCCGGAGCGGGCGGCCGCGAAGACGGCGCCAGGGGTGAGGTCGAGCAGCAGGACGCCGTCCACCAGGAGTGCGGTGGCGGCGCGCGGGGCGCCGCCGAGCGCGGTCGCGCAGGCCGCGCAGGGGCAGCCGGGGCGGGGCAGGCCTTCGGGGTCACCGGTGCCGAGCAGAGTCAGTTCCACAGGAAGATCCTCCCGCGTCAGCGCGAGCGACGCTCGCCCGGCTAGGCTTCAAGCGGCTTCACAGAGCTGTCGGACCATCGGGAGGCTGGCATGGCGGCATGGACGTGGCGGTTCGAGAAGGCGGACGGGACTGAGGTCCAGCCCGCACTGACGCCCGAGGAGTTCACGACTCAGGGGGACGCGGAGTCGTGGGTCGGCGAGTACTGGAAAGAGCTCGCCGAGGGCGGCGCCGACCAGGTGTCGCTCTTCGAGGACGCGAACAAGATCTATGGGCCGATGAGCCTGCACGCGGAGGACGCGGCGCAGGGCTGAGCGACGGCTGAACGAGAGGGGGGTGGCCGCGACCGCGG
>NZ_JBHUZJ010000052.1:0-65824 GCF_042667685.1 Streptomyces sp. NPDC057302
CATCGCATCCGATGTGGGGGCCGCCGTACGCGTGCGAAGAGACCGAGGTCAGGAGCGCGCCGCCGCAGGTGTGAGCGCGGCGGGATCCAGGTTCACCAGGGCCAGTTCCTCGGGGAGCAGGGGAGGGGCGGTCAGCTCCGGGTGGCGTTCGTCGGCGCGCATCGCCATCAGGAAGCGGTTGGAGCCGAGCTCGGTCTGCGGGGCGTTGAGGCTCATCACGTCCGTGACGATCTCGGACGCCTTCGGGGAGCGGATCGACGCGGCGGTGATGGCGTCGGCGAACCGCAGGCGCTGCTCCGTGTCGACACCGATGAGCCGTGGATCCGCCGCGTCCACACGGCAGTTGACGTAGTCGATGTCCTTGGACGAGGCGAGGATCCACGGGTCGTCGACGGTCGCGCCGATCGCCTGCTGGATACGGCGGCCGACACCGGCTCCCGAGTCCAGCTGCCCGTCGCGGCCGAGTTCGCGATCCAGGGTGGCGGCGCAGCGCGCGGCCGAGCTCATGCCGTGACCGTAGATCGGATTGAACGCGGTCAAGGAGTCACCGACGACGAGCAGACCGTCGGGCCACTGTTCGAGCCGCTCCGGGTACAGGCGACGGTTGGCGCCGGAGCGGGAGCCGAAGACGGGGGTGAGCGGCTCGGCGTCCCGCAGCAGTTCGGCGACGAGAGGGTGGCTCAGGTTCTGCGCGAACGGCAGGAACCCCTCTTCGTCGGTGGGCAGATGGGCGCCCCGCGTACACGAGAGTGTCGCGATCCAGCGCCCGCCCTCGATGGGGTAGACCACGCCGAAGCGGCCTGGCTCGCGGACCCTGTCGTCGGCGGCGATGTTGACGGCGGGGAAGCGCGCCGTCGCTCCGGGCGGCGCCTGGAAGAGCCGCGTGGCGTAGGCGACGCCCGCGTCCACCACGTCTTCCTGGAGGGCGGGAACCCCGAGCGCCGAGAGCCACTGCTTGAGCCGGGAGCCGCGGCCGGTGGCGTCGATCACCAAGTCGGCCTGCAGCGGCGTACGGCGGTCGCTGTCGAGGTCTCGTACGACGACGCCGGTGACGCGGCCTTCGCCACCGGTCAGCTCGACGGCCTCGGTGCGCTGCAGGACGGTGATGTTCGCGGGAGCCAGGGCCTGCTGACGTACGGTCAGGTCGAGCAGCGGGCGGCTGGCGAGGAGCGCGAACTGGGTGGCGGGGAAGCGATGCTGCCAGCCCTGCCCGGTCAGGGTCACCAGGTCCTCGGGGAATCCGAGGCGGCGGGCGCCCGCCGCCAGGAGCCTGTCGGCGGTGCCGGGCAGCATGTCCTCGATGAGGCGGGCACCGTTGGACCACAGCAAGTGGGCGTGGCGGCCCTGCGGAACTCCCTTGCGGTGCCGGGGCTCGTCGGGCAGGGCGTCACGTTCCACGACGGTGACGCTCTCCACGTGGCGGGCCAGGACATGGGCCGCCAACGTTCCTGCCATGCTGGCGCCCAGTACGACGGCGTGTGCTGGTCGGGTGGTGGTCACGCGCGGATCCCTTCGGAGTGGCTGGTGTCGGCGGGCTCGTCCATGGTCACGTCCGTCACTCCCCAGAACGCCTGGACCCGGCGGCCGAGCCCGTCCTCGTCGAGTTCGACGATGCCGACGATGCGGAAGGTCATCGGCCGCGGACGCTGCACGGTCACCACCGTCGGCGTCACCACGAAGCGGTCGTCCATCGAGGTCATCGGCGGTCCCGGAACCTCGTGCGTCCCGCAGGAGACGGCCAGTTCCAGGTGCCGGCGCAGATCGTCCTTGCCCACCATGGGCGGGCGTCCCACCGGGTCCTCGAAGACGACGTCGTCCGTGAACAGGTCGAGAACGCCTTCGATGTCGCCGGCGTTGATCCGCTGGGCGTAATCCAGTGCCATCTTCTTGCGCGCGGCCTCGTCGGGCACGGCTCCTCCAACAGGACTCCAACAGGAATGGACAGATGCGGGCTGCGGGTCAGCCGAGGAGCGTGAGGTCGGACGTGCCCCAGTACGACTTCAGGTGCCGGATCAGGCCGGACGCGTCGAGGCGCATCACGAGCATGGCCGTGCGCCGAAGACGCGCCGCCTCCGGGGCGTCGGGACCCTTGAGCCAACCCCGCTCGGCGTACGGCGGGCCCACGGGCAGGTAGTCCATGACCGAGGTGACCTGGAGCAGCACGTGCGTGCCGTCCTGCCCGGCCACGGGCTCGGCCGCCTCCTCGCGCAGGTGCGCGGCGAGGAGCAGCCCATAGTGCGTGCGCAGGGCGTCGTGCCCGCCGAGCGGCGGCAGGCCGACCGGGTCCTCGACGACGGCGTCGGGCGCGTACAGCTCCACGATCGCGTCCAGGTCCCCGGCGTTGATCCGGCGATTGTGCTCCAGGGCGCGCTTCTTGCGCGCGAACTCGTTCATCGCTGTCCCTCCACTGTCTGTCCGTTGCCCTGTCCGTTGCCGCTGTCCCTGCCGAGGTCCCGGTCGATGAACGCGAAGATCTCGTCGGCCGACGCGTCCTGGATACGGGCTGCCACCGCGGCTTCGTCGGCGGTGCTTTCCGACACGTCGAGACGGGCCAGCGTGGCGCGCAACCGCCCCGCGAGCTCGGCCCGCGCCGTGCCGTCCTTCGAGGAGACCGAGAGCAGTGAGGTCTCCAGGCGCTCGAACTCCTCCAGGACGTCGGCGAGCGGATCCGCCGCGCGCGGCGTCAGCTCCTGCCGCAGATGACCGGCCAGCTCCACCGGGTTGGGATGGTCGAAGACGAACGTGGCGGGCAGCTTCAGGCCGGTCGCCGCAGCGAGCCGGTTGCGCAGCTCCACGGCGGTCAGCGAGTCGAAGCCGAGGTCCCGCAGCCCTTGGGTGGCGTTGACGGGCGTGGCCGCGTCGTAGCCGAGCACCGCCGCGATGTTCGTGCACACCAGGTCGAGCAGGGTCTGCTCCCGCTCCGCGTCGGACATCGCGCCCAGCGCCTTGAGGAGCGCGGACGTGCCCGCCGTGCCGGAGCCGCCGCTCCTGCTCTCGCCGCGCACCAGGTCCCGCAGCAGCGCCGGAGCGGCGTGGCTCTGGGCCTGCCTGCGCATCCGGGCCAGGTCGAGGCGGACCGGCGCGAGGAGCGGCAGACCACTGGCCCACGCGGTGTCGAGGAGGGCGAGACCCTCGTCGGCGCCGAGCCCGATCACACCGGCGCGGGCATGGCGCGCCCGGTCGGCATCGGTGAGCCGACCGGACATCCCGCTCTCCAGGTCCCAGTAGCCCCACGCCAGGGACGTCGCCGAGGCCCCGCCGCTGTGCCGGTGCCCGGCCAGGGCGTCCAGGAAGGCGTTGGCGGCCGTGTAGCTGCCCTGGCCGGGACCGCCGAGCAACCCGGCGACCGAGGAGTACAGGACGAAGGCGGACAGGTCCGCGTCGCGCGTCAGCTCGTGCAGGTTCCAGGCGGCGTCCGCCTTCACCCGCATCACCTCCTCGACCTGCTCGGCCGTGAGGTTCTGCACCACCGCGTCGCTCACGGTGCCCGCGCAGTGGAAGACGGCGTTCAGCGGATGCTCCCTCGGCACGGACTCCAGCAGGGCGGCGGCCGCGTCCCGGTCGCCCGGGTCGCAGGCGGCGAAGGTGACCCGCGAGCCGAGCGCGGCCAGTTCGGCCGCGAGCTCCAGCGCTCCGGGGGCATCGGCGCCGCGCCTGCTGGACAGGAGCAGGTGCCGGGCTCCGTAGTGGCCGACCAGGTGGCGGGCCGTCAGGGCGCCCAGGGCGCCCGTACCGCCGGTGATCACCACCGTGCCCTCGGGATCGAACGCGACGGGCAGCGTGAACACGGTCCTGCCCGCGGTGGACGGTGCGGCCCACGCCGTGGGCGCCTGCCGGATGTCCCACACGGTCACATCGAGCGGCGTCAGACCGCCCTGCGCACTCAACTCCGCCAGTTCGTAAAGGATTTCCCGTACGCGCTCGGGTGCGGGCGGCTGCACCACCTGCCCGGCGTCCGCGCCACCCACACGGCTGATCACCAGCGCACCGTCGCCGTCCTGCTGGACGAGGACCACCGCCGGATCGTGGTCGCGGACCGCGCCGCCCGTGAGCGGCGTGCCGTCGACGACATCCGCCTGCCAATGGCGGGCGAGGCGCATCGCGGCCCAGCCCACGGGGCCCGTCCCCTCCTCGATGAGCAGCGAATCACCGGCGCGCGGCGCCGCCACGTCCGCGAGGGCGTGGAACGCGGCCACATAGGCGCCCACGGCCCCGGCGGCCTCCGCCCAACTCCAGCCGGCCGGCACCGGCGTGAGCAGGCCCGCCTCGGTGACGGCCACCGGCCCCACCGCGCCGAACACGCCCATCACACGGTCGCCCACGGCCACGGCAGCCACCTCGGCGCCCACCTCGGTCACCACACCGGCGCCCTCGACCCGGGGCGCGTCCGGGAAGCCCGGATCGGGCGCGGCGGCCCGCAGCGCCACCCGCACCTCGTGCGGGGCCAGTGCGCGCCCGGCCTCGGGAGCGTCGACGAGGGCCAGGGACCGCCCCGCACCCTCGCCCTCGACCTGCGCCAGACGCCACGTGAGGGACCCGACCGGCGGTGCGAGCCGCCTGGAGGCGTCGTCGCGTGCGAGCCGCGGGACAAACACCTGCCCCTCGCGCAGCGCCGACTCCGGTTCACCGGACGCCGACGCGTACGCCACCGCAGAGAGGGAAGCCTCCGACCCGTCCACGTCCAGCAGCGCCAGGCGGCCCGGGTTCTCGGCCTGTGCGCTGCGCACCAGACCCCACAGGGACGCGCCGGGCAGATCACCGGTCTTCTCGCCGGGCCGCGTGGCAACCGCGCCCCGAGTGACGACGACGAGCCGACTCGCCTCGAACGCGGAGTCGTCGAGCCACTCCTGGAGCAAGGACAGCAGAGAAACGGTCGCCAGCCGCGCGTACTTAGCGGTATCGCCGCTCGCCCCCTCCTCGGAAGTGGCACACACGGCGAGTACGACATCAGGCGCCTGGGCCCCGGCCGCCACCCGCGCCCGCAGCTCGGTGAACGAGTCCTGGACGCCTTCGGCGGGCAGCGTACGGGCAAGGGCCGCGCCCAGCGGGTCCCCGTCCGGCGTGACGAGGGCGCAACGCGTGGCATCGTCGCCCTCCTCCGCCCGCGCGGCCGACTCCGTCCAGACCAGCCGGAAGAGCGCGTCACGATCCACGGCCCGCGCACCCGCGATCTGATGCGCCGCGACCGGACGTACGGTGAGCGCATCGAGCGTCAGGACCAGAGACCCGGCGGTGTCCACGGCCGTCAGGGCCAGCTGATCCGGCGCGGTCCGCGCGATACGCACCCGCAGCCTCTGCGCACCCGGAGCGTGCACCTGCAATCCGCTCCAGGAGAACGGCAGCAGCACCTGATCGGTGTCGGCGGACGACGTGACCGCGTCCAGGATCAGCGCGTGCAACGTGGCGTCGAGGAGCACCGGGTGCACCTGGTAGCGGTCGGCCCGGCCGCTCTCCGTCTCGGGCAGTTGCACCTCGGCGAAGATGTCGTCCCCGAGCCGCCAGGCAGTCGTCAGCCCTTGAGAGGAGGCCCCGAAGTCATAGCCGTACGAGGCGAGTTCGCCGTATGGGTCGGGCCCGGCGACCGGCGTGGCACCGGGCGGCGGCCAGGCACCGCCGAGCGGGGCGTCCGCGGTGTCACGGGCGCCGGGTGCCAGCACACCCGCGGCGTGCCGGGTCCACACGGCCTCCTCCTCGCGCGTGGGCCGCGAGTAGACGGACACGGGGCGCTGCCCGTCCCCGGCCAAGGCGCCGACCGTCACCTGTAGGTCGACCGCCCCCGCACCCTCGTCCCCGAAGGCCAGCGGTGTGTGCAGCGTCAACTCCGCCAGCCGCTCGCAGCCACTGCGCACACCGGCCTGCAACGCGAGCTCCACGAAGGCCGAACCCGGCAGCAACACGGTGTCCATGACCCGGTGCTCGGCCAGCCACGACTGGTCCCGGGGAGAGATCCGCCCGGTCAGCAGATGGCTGCTGCCGTCGGCAAGCTCGACTGCGGCCCCCAGCAGCGGATGTCCCGCCGAGGAGAGCCCGAGCCCCGCCGGATCCCCGGCGAGCACCCTGCCGCCTTCCAGCCAGAACCGCTCCCGCTGGAAGGCGTACGTCGGCAGATCCACCACCTGCGGCAGAGGAACGGCCGGGAACCAGCCCGTCCAGTCGATGTCGGCACCCGCGGTGAAGGCCTGGGCGGCGGCACGGGTGAGCTGGGTGGTGTCGCCGTGGTCGCGACGGAGGGTGGGGATCACGGTGGCGGGCATGTCTGCCTGCTCGATGGTCTCTTCCATGCCGAGGTTGAGTACGGGGTGGGGGCTGGCCTCGATGAAGAGGCGATAGCCGTCTTCGAGCAGGGCCTGGATGGTGTCGGCGAATCGGACAGGCTGGCGCAGGTTGGTGACCCAGTAGTCGGTGTCCAGGGCGGTCGTGTCGTCGAGGCGTTCGGCGGTGACGGTGGAGTAGAAGCTCACGTCCGTGGCCGTTGGCCGGATGCCGCTCAACCGTTCGGTGAGTTCGTCGCGGAGTTGGTCGATCTGGGGTCCGTGGGAGGCGTAGCCCACATCAATGACCCGGGCCCGCAGGCCTTCCGCCTCGGCTGCGGCGACCACGGCCGCGACGTGCTCGGGAGGTCCTGAAATCACGGTGGAGGAGGGCCCGTTGACGGCGGCGATGCATACTCCGGGCCGGTCTCCGATCAGCTCGGCTGCCTGCTCGGCTCCCGTACCCAGAGAAGCCATGTCGCCGTGCCCGGCCAGCTGTCGCAGTGCGTCACTGCGTACGGCGACGATGCGTGCGGCATCTTCCAGGGACAGCGCCCCGGCCACACACGCGGCGGCCATCTCGCCCTGCGAGTGGCCGATGACCGCGGCCGGGGTGATCCCGTGGTCGGCCCACACGGCAGCCAGTGAGACCATGACCGCCCACAGCACCGGCTGCACGACCTCCACCCGGGACAGCTCCGTGCCGTCCCCGCGCAGCACCTCGGTCAGCGACCACTCCACGTACGGTGAAAGGGCCTGCTCACACTCATCGATACGTGCCGCGAACACTGGTGATTCATCCAGGAGTTGGGCACCCATGCCCACCCACTGCGAACCCTGACCCGGAAACACCAGCACAGGACCGGCGCCGGATGCGCCCTGCACCACGCCCTCGACGACATACGGCGACGGTTCACCCGCCGCCAACGACCGCAGACCGGCAAGAAGATCCTCGCGGTCCCGGCCCACCACCACCGCCCGGTTCTCGAACACCGACCGGCTCTTGACCAGGGACCAGCCCACATCGAGGGGCGACGCCGGCTGCGCATCCGTGGACACGTGCTCGGCGAGCAGTCCGGCCTGTGCCCGCAATGCCTCCTCGCCGCGGCCCGACACCACCCACGGCACCACCCCGGCCGGTGCGTCGGCCGTGGGCGCGCTCACCGGCTCCGGAACGTCCGGGGCCTGCTCCAGGATCACGTGCGCGTTCGTGCCCGAGATCCCGAAGGCGGACACCCCGGCCCGGAGCGGGCGTTCGCCGCGCGGCCAGGCGACCGGCTCGGACAGGAGCCGCACTCCGCTGCCGTCCCAGTTCACGTGCGGTGTGGGCGCGTCGATGTGCAGCGAGGCGGGCAGCTGCTCGTGCCGCATCGCCATCACCATCTTGATCACACCGGCGACACCGGCCGAAGCCTGCGCGTGGCCGATGTTCGACTTGATCGAGCCGAGCCACAGCGGCCGGTCCTCGGGCCGGTCCTTTCCGTACGTCGCCACGAGCGCGCCGGCTTCGATGGGATCGCCCAGCATGGTGCCGGTGCCGTGCGCCTCCACCGCGTCGACCTCATCGGCGGAAAGGCGGGCGTTGGCGAGCGCCTGCCTGATCACCCGCTGCTGCGCCTGTCCGTTGGGCGCCGTGAGCCCGTTGCTCGTGCCGTCCTGGTTGATGGCCGAGCCCCGGATCACCGCGAGGACCTTGTGGCCGTTGCGCCGTGCCTCGGAGAGCCGCTCGAGGACGACAAGGCCGACTCCCTCGGCCCAGCCGGTGCCGTCCGCGGCGGCGGCGAACGGCTTGCACCGCCCGTTCTTGGCGAGGCCCCGCTGCAGGGAGAACTCGACGAACGCGCCAGGCGTGGCCATCACCGTCGCACCGCCCGCGAGCGCCAGCGAGCACTCGCCCTGCCGCAGCGCGTGCGCCGCCTGGTGGATCGCCACCAGAGAGGACGAGCATCCGGTGTCCAGCGTCATGGCAGGGCCTTCGAGGCCCAGGACGTACGACACCCGGCCGGAGGCGACACAGCCCAGGTTGCCGGTTCCGATGTACCCCTCCACCTCGGTGGGCTGCTCACCGACGAGCGCCAGGTAGTCGAAGATGGTCAACCCGGCGTACACCCCGGCGTTGCTGCCCTTGAGGGTGTCGCGGTCGAGCCCGGCGCGTTCGATCGCCTCCCACGCCGTCTCGAGGAGCAGCCGCTGCTGCGGGTCCATCGCGATGGCCTCGCGCGGGCTGATGCCGAAGAACCCGGCGTCGAAGTCGCCCGCGTCATAGAGGAACCCACCCTCGCGGACATAGCTCGTGCCGCGGCTCTCCGGATCCGGGTCGTACAGCGCCTCCAGGTCCCAGCCCCGGTCCTCGGGGAAGTCCCCCATGGCGTCCTTGCGGGCCACGACCAGGTCCCACAGCTCCTCGGGGGAGCGGACTTCTCCCGGATAGCGGCAGGCCATGCCGACGATCGCTATCGGCTCGTCGTTGGCCGCGGCGGTGGCCGCGTGCGTCGCGTCGGCGCTCGCCGTGTCACCCGACAGCTCGGCCCGCAGGACGTCGGTGAGCGCGTCGGGTGTGGGGTGGTCGAAGACCACCGTGGTCGGCAGCGTCAGGCCCGTGCTCTTGTTGAGCCGGTTGCGCAGCTCCACTGCGGTCAGCGAGTCGAAGCCGAGTTCCTGGAACGGCTTCGTGGCCGGTACGGCGTCGACATCCGAGTGCCCCAGCGTCGCCGCGGCCTGCGAGCGCACATGCTGGAGCAGCAACTGCCGCTGCTGTGCCGGTTTCGCCTCGGTCAGCTCCCGCTGGAGCGACGACGTCTCCGCCGACTCCTCCTGCGACACGGGCGTGCTCGTCCGCCGGTTCTCGGGCAGATCGGCAAGGAGGGGGCTGGGCCGCTGTGCGGTGAACGTCGGCGTGAACTGTGCCCAGTCGAAGTTGGCCACGGTCAGCGTGGTCTCGCCCGAGTCGAGGGCCTGCTGCAATGCCTTGATGCACAGGTCCGGGCCGAGCGGGTGCAGACCGAATCGGCTGAAGAACGTCAACGCGGCCTGATCGGAGGCCATACCGGCTTCGGCCCAGGGTCCCCAGGCGATGGAGGTGGCGGGGAGTCCCTGGGAGCGGCGGTGTTCGGCGAGTGCGTCGAGGAAGTGGTTGGCGGCTCCGTAGGCGCCTTGCTGGCCGCTGCCCCATACGCCGGCGCCGGAGGAGAACATGACGAACGCCGACAGGTCCAGGTCCCGTGTCATCTCATGCAGATTCAGCGCGGCACGTGACTTGGGCTGCAACACCTCGTCCAGCTCGGCGCCCGACAGATCACCCAACGCGATGTAGTTCGGCACGCCTGCGGCGTGGATGACGGCGGTGAGGGGGTGTTGGTCGGGGATGTTGTCGAGGAGGTGTTGGATTTGGTCGGGGTCGCTGACGTCGCAGGCGGTGATGGTGACGGTGGTGCCGAGTTGGGTGAGTTCGGTGGTGAGTTCCTGGGCGCCGGGGGCGTGGGGTCCGCGGCGGCTGGTGAGGTGGAGGTGGGGTGCGCCTTGGTGGGCGAGCCAGCGGGCCAGGACGGCGCCGATGCCGCCGGTTCCACCGGTGATGAGGGTGGTGCCCTCCGGCCGCCAACTGATCCTGTCGGCAAGGGGGGTGCCGGTCGTGGCGGGGGCATGGGTGAGGCGCCGTGCGTGGGCGCCCGACGGCCGGATGGAGATCTGGTCCTCGTCCTGCGGGGTCAGACTGGTGGCCAGGCGTGTGAGCGTGTGGTGGTCGATACGCGCGGGCAGGTCGATGAGCCCCGCCCAGAGGTGGGGGTGCTCCAGGGCGGCGACGCGACCAAGCCCCCAGACATGTGCCTGGACAGGGTGCGTGAGGGGGTCGGTGGCGCTGGTGGAGACGGCGCCCTGGGTAATGGTGTGAACGGGAGTGGTGGCGCCGTTGTCGCTGAGGGCCTGCACGAGCGCGGTCGTCGCGGCCAGCCCGGCGGGCACGGCCGGGTGGTCGGGATGGGCTTCTTCATCCAAGGCCAACAGATTGACGATCCCGACGTACGAGTCGTCACCCATCAGGGAGAGAAGTTCCTGGGCGAAGGCGTCGCGCTCCACGGCCCGTGAGTCGACCACGTGTCGCCTTGCCTCGCCGCCGTGGGTGGCCAGCGTCTGCGCGGTCGCGAGGACGGCGGGGTGATCGGGGTGAGCGGCGGGGACGAGCAGCAGCCAGGCCCCGCTCAGTTCCGGCGCCACGGTGTCGGCCAAATGCTTCCACGTGACGTGATAGCGCCAGGAGTCGATCGTGGACTGCAGCCGATGCCGTCGCCGCCAGGCCGAGAGAACCGGCAGCGCGGGCTCCAGCGCCTGTACCGTCTCCGCCTCGCCCTCGATTTCCAGACTGGCGGCGAGGGCGTCGATGTCCAAGTCCTCGATCGCCTGCCACACCTGGGCCTCGACCGCATCGTGACCACTGCCCGACGATGTCACTGCCGCGGGCCCTTCCACCCAGTAGTGCTTGTGCTGGAAGGCGTAGGTGGGCAGGTCGACGGTGCGGGGGACGGGCTCGGTCGGGAACCAGCGACGCCAGTCGATGTCCGCGCCCGCGGCGTATGCCTGGGCGGCGGCGTGGGCGAGCTGGGTACGGCCTCCGTGGTCACGGCGCAGGGTAGGGATTGTGGTGGCCGCAGTGCCGGTCTCGTCGATGGTCTCCTGTATGCCGAGGTTGAGTACGGGGTGGGGGCTGGCTTCGATGAAGAGGCGATAGCCGTCTTGCAGCAGGGCTTCGATCGTGTCGGCGAAGCGGACCGGTTGGCGCAGGTTGGTGACCCAGTAGTCGGTGTCCAGGGCGGTCGTGTCGGTACGTTCGGCGGTGACGGTGGAGTAGAAGCCCACGTCGGTGGAAATGGGCTGGATGCCGGAGAGTCGTTCGGTGAGTTCGTCGCGGAGTTGGTCGATCTGGGGTCCGTGGGAGGCGTAGCCGACGTCGATGACGCGGGCCCGCAGGCCTTGCGTCTCGGCTTCGGCGACCACCGCAGCGACATGCTCGGGCGGGCCCGAAATCACTGTGGAGGAGGGCCCGTTGACGGCGGCGATACAGACTCCGGGTCGGTCTCCGATCAGCTCGGCGGCCTGCTCTGCGCCCGTGCCCACAGAGGCCATGTCGCCGTGCCCGGCCAACTGCCGCAACGCGTCACTGCGTACGGCGACGATGCGTGCCGCATCCTCCAGCGACAAAGCCCCGGCAACACACGCGGCGGCCATCTCTCCCTGCGAGTGACCGATGACCGCAGCAGGCTTGATCCCGTGATCAGCCCACACAGCAGCCAGTGAGACCATGACCGCCCACAACACCGGCTGCACGACCTCCACCCGGGACAGCTCCGTGCCATCCCCGCGCAGCACCTCGGCCAGCGACCACTCCACGTACGGCGAAAGAGCCTGCTCACACTCGTCGATCCGAGCCGCGAACACCGGTGATTCATCCAGGAGTTGGGCACCCATGCCCACCCACTGCGAACCCTGCCCCGGAAACACCAGCACCGGACCGGGACCCGTGTCCCCAGCCACCCCCGACACCACACCGGCACTCGCCTCACCCGAAGCCAAAGCCTCAAGCCCAGCACTCAGCGACTCCCGGCCCTGGCCAAGGACGACCGCCCGGTGCTCGAAGGCGGATCGACCGGTGGCGAGTGACCAGCCCACCTCCGCCGCTTCCGCATGTGTATCCGCACCCACGAACTCGCCCAGACGACACGCCTGTTCCCGCAGCGCCCCCTCTGTCCGCCCGGAGATCAGCCACGGGAGCACCGCACCCTGCGCGGGCTCGGGCCTGACCTGCTCCGTGCCTGAGGGCGCTTGCTCCGGTGCCTCCTCCAGGATCACGTGCGCGTTCGTGCCCGAGATACCGAAGGACGACACGCCCGCGCGGCGCGGGCGTTCGCCGCGTGCCCACGGGACCGGCTCGGTGAGCAGCCGTACGCCGCCCCCCTCCCACTGAACGTGCGGGGTCGGCTCGTCGACGTTCAGGGTGGCGGGCAGCAGTTCACGCTGGAGCGCCATCACCATCTTGATCACACCGGCCACACCGGCGGCGGCCTGCGTATGACCGATGTTCGACTTCACCGAACCGAGCCACAGCGGCCGCTCTTCCTCGCGCTCCTTGCCGTACGTCGCGATGAGAGCTTCGGCCTCGATGGGGTCACCCAGCTTGGTGCCGGTGCCGTGCGCCTCCACGACGTCGATCTCGGAGGTGGAGAGCTGCGCGCTGGAGAGCGCCTGGCGGATGACCCGGCGCTGCGACGGCCCGTTGGGGGCGGTGAAGCCGTTGCTCGCACCGTCCTGGTTGATGGCCGAACCGCGCATCACCGCGAGGACCTGGTGGCCGTTGCGGCGGGCGTCGGACAGCCGCTCCAGGAGAATCAGCCCTGCGCCTTCGCCCCAGCCGGTGCCGTCCGCGGCGGCGGCGAACGGCTTGCAGCGGCCGTTGGGGGCCAGGCCGCGCTGGCGCGAGAAGCCGGTGAACACCTCGGGCGTGGACATCACGGTCACGCCGCCCGCGAAGGCCAGATCGCACTCGCCCTGGCGCAGCGCCTGCGCCGCGAGGTGCATCGCGACGAGTGAGGAGGAGCAGGCGGTTTCGACGGTCACCGCCGGGCCCTCGAGGCCGAGGGTGAAGGAGACCCGGCCGGACAGGACGCTGGGCGCCGTGCCCGCGTACCCCTCGGTCGCCTTGCCCGCGAGGTCGCCCTGGGTCTGATTGCCGGTCGTCGCGGCGCCGACGTAGACACCGGTGGGGCTGCCTTTGAGCGAGGCGGGGTCGATGCCCGCCCGTTCGAGCGCCTCCCAGGACGTCTCCAGGAGCAGGCGCAGCTGTGGGCTGCTGGCCAGGGCCTCACGCGGGCTGAAACCGAAGAACCCGGAGTCGAACTGGTCGGCGGCGCCGAGGAATCCGCCCTCGCGGACGTAGCAGGTACCCGGGTGGTCGGGGTCCGGGTGGTAGATGCCCTCCAGGTCCCAGCCCCGGTCGGTGGGGAACGCCTCGATGGCGTCGCCGCGCTCGGCGACCAGATCCCACAGGCCCTCCGGCGACTCGACGCCGCCGGGGAAACGGCAGGCCATGCCGACGACGGCCACCGGCTCCTGGTGGCGCTCCTCCACCTCACGCAGTCGCTGCCGGGTGTCATGCAGTTCGCCGGCGACCCTCTTGAGGTAGTCGACCAGTTGCTCTTCACTCGCCATGAGAGTTCACCCCAGCCTTCAGCGTGGTTGTCGCGCCCTGCACGGTCGGATCACACACCCAGTTCTTTGTCGATGAAGTCGAGGACCTGGTCGGTCGTGGCGACCTGGAGCTGTTCCTTCGCACTGCCCGAGTCGTGCGACGCGCCGGCCGCCTTCCACTTCGACAGGAGGGCTTCCAACCGGGCCGTGACCGCGTCGGCGTCGAGGTGCTCGATGAGGGCGGAGGACAGGGTGTTCTCGAGTTTGGCCATCTCCCGGAGGATCGGGTCAGTGGCTTCCTGCCCGGCAGGTGCATGACCGTCGGGAGCGAGTTGCTCACCGAGGTGGTCGGCCAGTGTGTCGGCGTCCGGGTAGTCGAAGACGAGCCCGGCAGGCAGGCGCAGGCCTGTGGCGGCGGACATCCTGTTGCGCAGTTCGACCGCGGTGAGGGAGTCAAAGCCGAGTTCCTTGAAGGTGCTGCCCGTGGTGAGGCTGTCGGTGTGCTGCCCAAGGACGGTGGCGGCCTGCTCCCGGATGATCCTCACCAGCGCGTGGTGCCGGTCGGACGGCGGCAGGGCGGCCAGTCGGCCGGCCAGATCCGCGGGCTGCCCGCCAGCCGTCGCGGTCGGCCTGTTCGAGCCGCCCTTGACGGGGGCGGCGAGGCCGCGCAGGAGGGTGGGACGGGTGTCCACGGGGTGGGTGGCCAGAGTCCGCAGGTCGAGGTTGAGTCCCACGAGGTGGGGGCGACCGTGCCGGTGCGCGGCGTCCAGCAGGGCCAGGCCTTGTTCGCTGCTCATGGCCTTGACCCCGCTGCGGCCCATCCGGGCGACGTCGGTGTCGCTCAGCCCGGCGGTCATACCGCCCGACGCTCCACTCGACGTCTGCCACAGGCCCCAGCCGACCGAAAGCCCGGCCAGGCCGTCGGCCCGGCGCTGCTGGACCAAGGCGTCGCAGTAGGCGTTCGCCGCCGCGTAGTTGGCCTGGCCCGGGCTGCCGAGTGTCGCGGCAGCCGAGGAGAACACCACGAACAGACCCAGCCGCAGCTCTCGTGTCGCCTCGTGCAGATGATGCGCGGCACCGGCCTTCGCCCCCCACACCCGGGCAAGACCATCGGCAGTCTGCGCCGTCACCACCGCGTCCTCCACCACACCCGCGGCATGGATCACGCCGGTGAGCGGGTGGGCGGGGTCCGTCTTCCCCACCAGCTCGGCAGCCGAGTCGGCGTCGCTGACATCGGCCGCCACGATGGAGACCTCGGCTCCCAGCCCGCCCAACTTGTCGGCAAGCTCTTCGGCCCCAGGCGCTTCGATGCCACGCCGGCTGGTGAGCAGCAGGTGCCGTACTCCCCATTCCCGTACGAGATGCTCGGCGACCTGCTGCCCCAGCGCACCGGTACCACCGGTGATCAGCACCGTGCCCTCGGGATCGAGGGCAGGCGGGACCTCAAGGACCAGCTTGCCCGTGTGCTTCGCCTGGCTCATGAACCGGAACGCCTCCCGCGCCTTGTCCAACGGCCAGGAACGTACCGGGAGCGGCTTAAGCCGATCTGAGGTGAACAACTCGGCGAGGTGCTCCAGCATCCGTCCGATCAGCTCCACGCCCGCATCCGCGATCAAGTCGTAGACCTGATAGGTCACTCCGGAACGCGTGGCACAGACCTCTTCGGAGTCGCGCACATCCGTCTTGCCCATTTCCAGGAACCGGCCGCCGTCCGCCAGGAGTCGCAGCGAGGCGTCGATGAACTCGCCGGTCAGGCTGTTGAGTACGACGTCGACACCTCGCCCACCAGTGGCCCGGCGAATCGACTCCTCGAAATCGAGATCGCGCGAGGAAGCACGATGAGCGGCATCGACACCCATGCCCTCCAACACGCCATGCTTGGCAGGACTCGCCGTGGCATACACCTCAGCACCCAGATGACGCGCGATCTGCACCGCCGCCATCCCCACACCACCCGTACCGGCATGGATCAACACCGACTCGCCCGCCCGCAGACGACCCAACTCCACCAAGCCGTACCAAGCCGTCAGGAACGCCACGGGGGCACCCGCCGCCTCGCGCACGTCCCATCCCGGCGGGATGGGGGTGACCATCTGCGCCTCGGCGACCACCAAGGAGCCGAACGCGCCCTCGAACACACCCATGACGCGGTCTCCTGCCGACAGGTGTGTGACCCCGGAGCCGACCTCCGTCACGACACCAGCGCCTTCACCGCCCATGGCTCCGTACGCGGAGACCATGCCCAACGCGACCAGTACGTCACGGAAGTTGACTCCCGCGATGTTCACCGAGACCCGGACCTGCCCGGGTGCCAGGGGCTCAAGGACCTGGGGGCAGGCGACCACTGACAGGTCCTCGAGCGAGCCTCCCGTCAGCATCTGGAGGCGCCACGCCGGTTCGCCGGGCGGGGCGATCAGTGCGTCCGACCGACGTGCCTGGGTCAGTCGAGGTACGTACACGCGGCCTTCGTGCAGGGCGAGTTGGGGTTCGTCCAGCTCTTCGACGGCGTGACGAAGGAGGGCCTGCGGCAACTCAGCGCCGTCGTAGTCCATGTCGTCGACCAGGACGAAGCGGCCCGGGTTCTCCGACTGGGCACTACGCACCAGACCCCACACAGCAGCGGCAGACGCATCCACTGTGCTGTCACCATCAACAGACACCGCACCCCGGGTCACCACCAGCAGACGCGACTCCGACAACTCCTCCGCCGCCAAGAACTCCTGCACCAGAGCCAACACCCGCTCAGCCACCGGAAGACCATCACCGGCAGCGACCGCTTCGACCGGAGCAACGACCGCCCACGGAGCCTCACCACCAGCCCGCACCAGACCAGCCAGACCCACACCCTCTGCGAGCCTCACCCAACCACCGGTATCCGACACATCCAGCAGCTCAGGCACCGGAAGCGGCGTCCAATCCACCGTGAACAGGCCGCGCACATCACGCTGTTGGGCAGCCAGAAGCTGGCCGGGCCTCACGGGGCGTGTCTGTACTGCATCGACGCTCAGGACCGAGCCGCCGGTCGCGTCGGTGACCGTCAGCTGCAGTCCCTGCTCTGCGCTCTCGCCGGCCGGGCGGAGCCGTACGCGGACGGTCGTGGCTTCCACCGCCTGAAGCGATACGCCGCTCCACGCGAAGGGCACGTGGATCTGGTCGTCGCCGTCAGTGCCCTCCTGGAAGCGGGCGGCCAGGGCCGGGTGGAGCGCTGCGTCCAGTAGTGCGGGGTGGATGCCATAGCCGTCGTGGACGCCTGCGGCCTCCGGCAAGGCGACTTCGGCCAACAGGTCCTTGCCGTGCCGCCACACCTTGCGCAGCCCCTGGAACGACGGCCCATACGTGTAGCCGGCCTCCGCCGCCTGCGCGTAGAAGCCCTCCACATCGACGGGTTCGGCATCGGCGGGCGGCCACTGGCCGCTCATCTCCTCGGATACAGCGACAGGTTCGGGGCTCAGCACGCCGGTGGCGTGGCACACCCAGGAGTCGTCGGCCCCGGCTTCCGCGTCGGCGCGGCTGTAGATCCGCACCTCGCGGCGTGCGTCTTCCGCAGGAGCGTCCACGACGACCTGCACCCGCAGCCCGGATGCTTCAGGCACCACCACGGGCGCCTGCAACATCAACTCCTCCAGCAGCGCACAGCCGACCTCATCACCGGCCCGCAGCGCCCACTCCACCAACGCCGCACCCGGCACCAACACCGTGCCCGCCACGACGTGGTCGCCCAGCCACGACACACCTGACCGCGACACCCGACCCGTCAGCAGACAACCACCCCGGTCAGCGAACTCCACCGCCGCACCCAACAACGGATGCCCAGCCGCCACCAACCCCAGACCCGCAACATCCCCACCACCAGACCTACCCGCCAGCCAAAACCGCTCCCGCTGAAACGCATACGTCGGCAAATCGACAACACGAGGCGCAGGATCAGACGGGAACCAGCCGGTCCAGTCCACCGCCATCCCCGCCGTGTGCAGGCGGGCCATCGCCTGCAAGAACGCCTCATCCTCCGGCCGCTCTCCCGCCAGCGAGGACACAAGAACCGGCTCGGACCCATCGCCCCGGACCGCATCGTCCAGGGTGTGCTGGGCGGCGGTGGTCAGTACCGGCGCCGGGCCCAGCTCGACAAACACACCGGCGCGCTCGGCCACTTGGGCGATCGCGGGCTGGAACAGCACCGCCTGCCGCACGTGCCGAGCCCAATACTCCGGGGACGTGATCTCCTCGCCCGCAGGCAGACCAGACACATTGCTGATCAGCTCAATGACCGGTGCCTTGAACTCCACCGTGCCGATCGCCTCGGTGAACTCCTCCAGCATCGGCTCCATCAACGCGGAGTGGAAAGCGTGGCTGACCTTCAGGGCCTTCGTCTTGCGCCCCCGCCCCCTCCACACTTCGGCGATCCGCTCAACATCTGCTGTCGCACCCGAAATCACCGTGGACTCAGGCGTATTGACAGCCGCCACACTCACACCCGAACCCTCAAGCCCATCGGACAACTCCTCAGGTGTCGCCTGCACCGCACACATCGCACCACCCGCAGGCAACCCACCCATCAACCGGGCCCGCGCACCCACCACACGGCACCCATCAGCCAGATCGAAAACTCCCGCCACATGAGCAGCCGCGATCTCCCCGATGGAATGCCCGATCACCACATCGGGACGCACCCCCACCGACTCCCACAACCGAGCCAAAGCCACCTGCAGCGCAAACAACCCCGCCTGCGCCCACATCGTGTGATCCAACCGCTCGGCAGGGCCACGGAAAACCACCTCCCGCAGAGCCCCCGACCCAACCCCCAACTCCCCCTCCACAAGGGAACACACCTCATCGAACACCCCCGCAAACACCGGGAAGCGTTCGTACAGCCCAGCACCCATCCCGACCAGCTGGCTCCCCTGGCCACTGAACAGCCACACCACATCCCCGCCCGCAACAGCCGGCGAAGCGCTAGGACCGATCAGTGCGGGATGCGTCTCACCGGCGGCCAACGCCTCCAGAGCGGCCACCAACTCAGCACGCTCCGCACCCACCACCACAGCCCGATGCTCATGCACCGCACGCGACTTCAACAACGACCAACCCAGATCGGCGACCGGTGCGTGGGACGCGTCTTCGGCGAAGGTGCTCAGGCGACGCGCCTGGTTGTGCAGGGCGTGCGGGCTTCGAGCCGAAAGCACCCAGGGCACCAGCGTGCCCCCACCGTCCTGTGTATCGATGGCCTCCGAGCCATCCGTCGACTCGGGAACGTACTCGATGATCAGGTGGGCGTTGGTTCCCGAGGCGCCGAAGGAGGAGACACCCGCTCGCCTCGGACGATCCACCTCCGGCCACGGCACCGACTCGTCCGCCAACCGCACCGAACCCGCATCCCAATCCACATGCGGCGACGGCTCATCCACATGCAAACTCCCCGGCACCACACCATGCCGCATCGCCATCACCATCTTGATGACACCCGCCACACCCGCCGCAGCCTGCGTATGACCAATGTTCGACTTCACCGAACCCAGCCACAACGGACGCTCCACCGACCGACCCTGCCCATACGTCGCCAACAACGCCTGCGCCTCAATCGGATCACCCAACGTCGTACCCGTGCCATGACCCTCGACCGCGTCCACCTCAGCCGCCGCCAGACGGCCACTGGCCAACGCCTGACGAATCACCCGCTCCTGCGACGGACCATGCGGAGCCGTCAGACCATTGCTCGCACCGTCCTGGTTCACCGCCGATCCGCGCACCACCGCGAGTATCTGGTGCCCGTGCCGGCGTGCGTCCGAGAGGCGTTCGAGCAGGATCATGCCGACGCCCTCGGAGAAGCCGACCCCGTCGGCTGCGGCGGCGTACGGCTTGCAGCGGCCGTCGGGGGCGAGGCCTCGCTGACGTGAGAAGCCCGCGAACACGTCGGGGTCGGCCATGACGGTCACGCCGCCCGCGAGGGCGAGATTGCACTCGCCCTGACGCAACGCCTGCGCCGCCAAGTGGATCGACACCAACGAGGAAGAACACGCCGTGTCCACCGTCACCGCAGGACCCTCCAGGCCCAAGGTGTAGGAAACCCGACCCGACACCACACTGCCCGAGCTCGCCAGGTAGGCGTACCCCTCCAGTTGGGCGTCGGCTTCGGGGAACGACTTGGCGTAGTCGTGGTACATCACGCCCACGTACGTACCGGTCAGGCTGCCCTTGAGCGTGGTCGGGTCGATGCCCGCACGCTCGAACACCTCCCAGGACGTCTCGAGGAGCAGCCGTTGCTGCGGGTCCATCGCCAGGGCCTCGCGCGGGTTGATCCCGAAGAACGCGGCGTCGAAGTCGCCCGCGTCGGGGAGGAATCCGCCTTGGTCGGCGTAGCTGGTGCCCGCGTGCTCGGGGTCGGGGTGGAAGAGCCGCTCCAGGTCCCAGCCCCGGTCGGTGGGGAAGGCGCCCATCGCGTCCTTGCCCGAGTCGACCAGGTTCCACAGTTCGTCGGCGGAGGTCACCCCGCCCGGGAAGCGGCAGGCCATGGAGACGATGGCGATCGGCTCGTCGGCGCCGGTCGGTGTCGGCTTCGGCGCCGGGGCTTTGGCCGCTGCAGCGGATGTGCCGGCCAGGCGGCGCACCAGTTCGGCGGCCAGCGCCTGGGGGGTGGGGTGGTCGAAGATGAGGGTGGCGGGCAGCCGCACGCCACAGGCCGCCGACAGGCGGTTGCGCAGCTCCACCGCCGTCAGCGAGTCGAATCCCAGGTCCTTGAAGGCGGTTTCGACCTTCACTTGGGCCGCCGAGCCGTGGCCGAGCACTGCCGCGACGTACTCACGTACGACATCGGTGACGACCTGCTGGCGTCCGTCCGCGTCGAGGCCTGTCAGACGCGCGGCGAGTGCCCCCTCGGATTGGCCCGCCGATGCCACGCGGCGCTGCGTCGTCGGGGCGGCGAGTGTGCGGAGCAGCGGGGAGAGGTCACCGGTCGTGGCGCGCGGGTCGAGGTCGGCCGCGATCACGTACGGGTGGTCGTGTGTGCGGGCGGCGTCCAGGAGTGCCAGTCCGTTTTCGGTGCTCAGCGGGGTGAACCCGGTGCGCTTGATGCGGGCCAGTTCCGTCTGGCCCAGTTGCCCGGTCATGCCGCTGGCGGCCAGCCACAGGCCCCAGCCGATCGAGAGCCCGGCCAGGCCGTCGGCGCGGCGCTGCTGGACCAAAGCGTCGCAGTAGGCGTTCGCTGCGGCGTAGTTGCCCTGTCCCGGACTGCCGAGTGTCGCGGCAGCCGAGGAGAACACCACGAACAGACCCAGCCGCAGCTCTCGTGTCGCCTCGTGCAGATGTTGCGCGGCGGCGGCCTTCGCCCCCCACACCCGGGCAAGACTTTCGGGCGTCTGCGCCGTGATCACGGCATCGTCCAGAACACCCGCGGAATGGATCACGCCGGTCAGTGGATGGTCCGGGTCGACCGCCGCGACCAGGTCGGCGACCGAGTCCGGATCACTGACGTCGGCTGAGGCGATGACGACCTCGGCACCCAACTCAGTGAGCAGGGTGGCCAGTTCGGCGCTGCCAGGCGCCTGCGCACCGCTTCGGCCGGCCAGTAGCAGATGGCGTACGCCGCACTCCCGCACCAGGTGTTCGGCCACTGCCCGGCCGAGCACCCCGCTTCCGCCGGTGATCAGGACGGTGCCTTCGGGGTCGAGCCCCTCGGCCGTGTCGAGCTCCTCACTCGGTGCCGCGGTCGTGGCGCGGGTCAAGCGGGGCACGCGTATCTCACCGTTGTGCACGGCGAGTTGGGGCTCGCCCAGGTGGGCGGCGGCCATGGCTGTGGGCAGCTCGTCGTGCGGGCCGAGGTCCATCAGCGTGAAGCGGTCGGGGTGTTCCGTCTGGGCACTGCGGATGAGGCCCCAGACAGCTGCGGCCGCCGCGTCCACAGTACTGTCGCCGTCCACGGCCATGGCGCCTCGTGTCACGAACACGAGGCGTGAGTCGGTGAGTTGAGGTGAGTCGAGCCAGGCTTGTGCGAGGCTCAGGACGCGGGTGGCGAGTGACAGGCCGTCGTCGTCCGGGCCGGGCTCGACGGAGCTGGCCACCAGCGACGGCACCGGGGCGCCTGCCGCGACGGACGCCACCAGGTCGGTGAGGGCGGTGGTCTCCTGGCCGAGCGTCACCCAGTCGTCGTGCGTGGCCTGGAGCACCCCATCGGCGCCTTCAGGCGCGATCCACTCCAGGTCGAACAGGCCGTGCCGGTCGCGGGTCCCCGCGGCGGCGAGGCGGCCGGTGTCGGTCGGGCGTGAGCGCAGGTCGCGCACGGTGAGCACCGGGGCGCCGACGGCGTCGGCCACGGTGATCCGCAGCCCCTGGTCCACCCGCTCGCCGAGCGGCGTGAGGCGTACGCGGACCGTGGTGGCCCGCACCGCGTGCAGCGCGGTGTCGTTCCAGGCGAATGGCAGCCAGATCTGCCCGCTGTCGGTGGGCGAGAGCAGCAGTGCGGCGGGCTGGAGGACCGCGTCGAGGAGGGCCGGGTGGATACCGAACCCGTCCGGGTCGCCGGCCTCCTTGGGCAGCGTCACCTCGGCGAGAACGTCCTTGCCGTGGCGCCACAGCGCCCGCACCCCGCGGAACGCGGGACCGTATCCGTATCCGGTCCGGTCGGCCTGCGCGTAGAGGTCGGCGACGTCCACCGACTCGGCTCCGGGCGGGGGCCACGCTCCGTCCAGGGCCTCGGCCGCTTCGTCCGTCTGCTCGGGGCCGAGCACACCGGTCGCGTGGCAGGTCCACGGCTGCGACGCGGTGAAGGTGTCGTCGTCGGGGCGGGAGAACACCTGAACGTCGCGTCGCCCGCCTGCCTCGGCCGCTGCCACGACGACCTGGATCTGCAGGCCGCCGGATTCGGGCAGGACGAGCGGCGTCTGGAGCGTCAGCTCCTCCAGGGCGGGGCAGCCCGCCTCGTCGGCGGCCCGCAGCACCCACTCCACCTGCGCCGCGCCGGGCACAAGGGCGTGGCCGGCCACGACGTGGTCGTCCAGCCAGGAGGCCGACTGCCGGGACACCCTGCCGCTCAGCAGATGTACGTCCCCGCTGGCGAGGCCCACGGACGCGCCCAGGAGCGGGTGGCCCGACGCGGCGAGGCCGAGCCCGGCGGGGTCACCGGCCCGCCCGCTGGAGGGTGCGATCCAGAACTCCTGGTGCTGGAAGGCGTAGGTGGGCAGGTCGACGGTGCGAGGGGTGGGGTCGGCCGGGAACCAGCGCCGCCAGTCCACCGCGGCGCCCGCCGCGAAGGCCTGCGCCGCGGCGCGGGCCAGCTGGGTCGCGTCGCCGTGGTCACGGCGCAGGGTCGGCACCACCGTGGCGGACACGTCCGCACGCTCGAAGAGGCCCTCCATCGCCAGGTTGAGTACGGGGTGGGGGCTGACCTCGACGAAGAGGCGGTAGCCGTCCGCGATGAGGGCGTCGACCGTGTCCGCGAAGCGCACCGGCTGACGCACGTTCGTCACCCAGTACTCGGTGTCCAGGGTGGTGGTGTCGGCGAGGTGCCCCGCGGTGACGGTGGAGTAGAAGGCGACATCGGTCCCGGCGGGCCGGATGCCGGAGAGCCGCTCGGTGAGTTCCTCGCGGAGCTGGTCGATCTGCGGGCCGTGGCCGGCGACGTCCGAGTTGACGGCGCGGGCGCGCAGCTCGCGTGCCTGCGCTTCGGCGACGACGGCGGCGACACCCTCGGGCGGTCCTGAAATGACCGTGGAGGAGGGCCCGTTGACGGCGGCGACGACCACACCCGGATGTGTCTCGATCAGCTCGGCGGCCAGCTCCTGGTCCACGCCCAGGGACGCCATGGCCCCCTGTCCTGACAACTGCCGCAGAAGGACACTGCGTACGGCGACGATGCGTGCCGCGTCTTCGAGGGAGATGGCACCCACGACGCACGCGGCGGCTATCTCGCCCTGCGAGTGCCCGACGACCGCGGCGGGCTTGATCCCCTGGTCGGCCCAGACGGCGGCGAGCGAGACCATGACGGCCCACAGCACCGGCTGGACCACGTCGATCCGGGCCAGCTCGGCCCCGTCCGAACGCAGCACGTCGGTCAAGGACCAGTCCACGTAGGGCGAAAGGGCCTGCTCGCACTCGGCGATCCGGGCCGCGAACACCGGCGACTCCTCCAGGAGCCGGACGCCCATGCCGACCCACTGTCCCCCCTGCCCGGGGAAGACCAGGACCGGCCCCGGCCCCGGGCCCGTGGTGCCGGTCGCGCCGGACACCACGTCCGGTGACGCCTCGCCCGCGGCGAGCGACCGCAGTCCGTCGAGGAGCGTCTCGCGGTCCTGGCCCACGACCACGGCCCGGTTCTCGAACGCCGACCGTGTCGTGGACAGCGACCAGCCCACCTCCACGGGCGACGTCAGCCGCGGGTCGTCGCTCACGCGCTCGGCGAGCAGTGCGGCCTGGGCCCGCAACGCGTCCTCGCCGCGCCCCGAGACCACCCACGGCACCAGGAGGCTCGCCACGGGTTCCCGCGATGCGGGCGCGAGCGCCTCTGGGGGAGTTTCCTCCAGGGGCGCCTCCTCCACTGGCGCTTCCTCCACGGGCGCTTCCTCGATGATCACGTGGGCGTTCGTGCCCGACATGCCGAAGGCGGAGACCCCGGCGCGACGCGCGCGTTCACCGCGCGTCCACTGGACCGGCTCGGTCAGGAGCTTGACCGTGCCCGACGACCAGTCCACGTGCGGGGTGGGCTCGTCGACGTACAAGGTGGCGGGCAGGAGTTCGCGCCGCAGTGCCATGACCATCTTGATGACGCCCGCGACACCTGCGGCGCCCTGCGGGTGGCCGATGTTCGACTTGACCGAGCCCAGCCACAGCGGCCGGTCCTCTTCCCGGTCGCGTCCGTAGGTGGCGAGCAGGGCTCCGGCCTCGATGGGGTCGCCGAGCTTGGTGCCGGTGCCGTGCGCCTCGACCGCGTCCACCTCGGCCGCGCCCAGGCCCGCGTTGGTGAGGGCGGCGCGGATGACGCGTTCCTGCGAGGGCCCGTTGGGGGCGGTCAGGCCGTTGCTCGCGCCGTCCTGGTTGACGGCCGACCCCCGGATCACCGCGAGGACCTGGTGGCCGTTGCGACGGGCGTCGGACAGCCGCTCCAGCAGGAGCAGCCCCGCGCCCTCGGAGAATCCGGTGCCGTCGGCCGAGGCCGCGAACGCCTTGGACCGGCCGTCGGGCGACAGCGCGCCCTGGCGGGAGAACTCGGTGAACGCGCCGGGCGTCGACATCAGGGTCACGCCACCGGCCATGGCCAGGTCGCACTCGCCCATCCGCAGCGCCTGGGACGCCAGGTGCATCGCCACCAGCGAGGAGGAGCAGGCGGTGTCGACGCTCACCGACGGGCCCTCAAGGCCGAGGGTGAAGGAAATGCGGCCGGACAGGACGCTCAGGGCGTTGCCGGTCAGGAGGTGGCCCTCCACCGTCTTGTCCGGCTGCGCCCCGCCGAATCCGAGCACGCCCGCGCCGATGTAGACACCGGTGGGGCTCAGCTTCAGCGTGGCGGGGTCGATGCCGGCCCGTTCGAGGAGCTGCCAGGCCGTCTCCATGAGCACCCGCTGCTGCGGGTCCATGGCCAGCGCCTCGCGCGGGCTGATCCCGAAGAAGGAGGCGTCGAAGCCGGGGGCGTCGTACAGGAATCCGCCGCGGCTCACGTAGCTGGTGCCCGGGTGCTCGGGGTCCGGGTGGCAGAGGCTTTCCAGGTCCCAGCCCCGGTTCGTGGGGAAGTCGCCGATGGCGTCGCCGCCGTCGGCGACCAGTTCCCACAGAGCCTCGGGCGAGCTGGTGTCGCCGGGGAAGCGGCACGCCATGGAGACGATGGCGATCGGCTCCTGGGCGCGCTCCTCCACCTCGCGCAGACGCTGGCGCGTCTGGCCGAGGTCCACCGTCACCCGCTTCAGATACTGACGAAGCTTTTCTTCAGTAGTCGACATCGAACGTCACTTCTCCATCAGCGAAGGGCCCAGAAGGAACTGAGAGAACGAAACTGAGAGAAAGGAACTGGAGGAACAGCAGGTCACAGCTCTCGGTCGATGAACTCGAACATCTCGTCGTCGGAGACGGCGTCGAGTCCGTCGAGGTCCGCCACGCCCGCCGCGGAGCCCGCGGCGCCGTTCAGCTTCGACAGCAGGGTGTTGAGTCGTCTGGTGACCCGGCCGCGTGCCTCGTCGTCCAGGGCGAGGGCGTCCAAGGTGGACTCGATCCGGCCCAGTTCGTTGAGTACGGGATCGGCCGCGTCCTTGAGGGGCGGCGGGTCGCCGTCGGGCGACAGACGCACCAGGAGGTGGTCGACGAGGGTGGCGGACTCCGGGTAGTCGAAGACGACTGCCGGCGGCAGCTTGAGTCCGGTCGCCGCCGACAGGCGGTTGCGCAGTTCCACGGCGGTCAGGGAGTCGAAGCCGAGCTCCTTGAACGAGGTGTCAGGACGGATGGCGTCGTGATCGGAGTGGCCGAGGACCCCGGCGACGTTGCCGCGGACCAGGTCGAGCAGCAGGCGCCGCCGTTCGGCGGGCCGCAGTCCGGCGAGCCGGGCGACGAGACCCTCGGCCGGGGCGGAGCCCGCTGCGGCGGTCCGCCGGCTGTTCCGGCCGCCTGTGGCGGTGGTGGCCAGGGCGCGCAGGAGCGCGGGCCGGGATGCGATGGGCTGTGCGGCGAAGGACCGTACGTCGAGGTCGACCGCGACCGCATGGGGGCGGCCGTGGGCTCGGGCGGCGTCAAGGAGCGCCAGTCCGTTTCCGGTACTCAACGGGGTGAACCCGGTGCGCTTCATGCGTCCCAGGTCCGCCTCGCTCAGATGGCCGGTCATGCCGCTGGCGGCCTGCCACAGGCCCCAGCCGACCGAAAGCCCGGCCAGGCCGTCGGCCCGGCGCTGCTGCACCAGCGCATCGCAATAGGCGTTCGCCGCGGCATAGTTGGCCTGCCCCGGGCTGCCGAGTGTCGCGGCAGCCGAGGAGAACACCACGAACAGACCCAGCCGCATCCCCCGCGTCGCCTCATGCAGATGACGCGCGGCAGTAGCCTTCGCCCCCCACACCCGGGCAAGACCCTCCGGCGACTGTGCCGTCACCACGGCATCGTCCAGAACGCCCGCTGCATGGATCACACCGGTCAGCGGGTGGTCCGGGTCGGTCTTGCCGACCAGCTCCGCCACCGACTCCGGGTCACTGACATCGGCTGCGGTGACGGCGACGTCGGCACCCAACTCGCTCAGCCTGGCAGCTAGTTCAGTAGCACCAGAGGCTTCAAGACCGCGGCGGCTCACCAGCATGAGATGCCGCACTCCCCACTCCCGCACCAGATGCTCGGCCACCGCGGCGGCGAGGACGCCGGTGCCGCCGGTGATCAGGACCGTGCCGTCCGGGTCGAGGGCGGGAGGGATCTCCAGGACCAGCTTCCCGGTGTGCCTGGCCTGGCTCATGAACCGGAACGCCTCCCGCGCCCGGCCCAACGGCCAGGTGGTGACCGGCAGCGGGGCCAGGACACCGGAGGCGAACAACTCGCCCATCTCCGCGAGCATCTCCCCGATCCGGTCGGGACCGGCGTGCGGCACGAGGTCGAACGCCCGGTACCACGCTCCCGCATGGTCGGCCGCGACCTGTTCGGGGTCACGCTTGTCGGTCTTGCCCATGTCGACCATGCGCCCGCCATCGGCGAGCAGCCGAAGGGACGCGTCGGTGAACTCACCGGCCAGGCTGTTCAGTACGACGTCCATGCCCCGCCCTCCGGTGACCTCCCGCAGGGTCTCCTCGAAGTCGAGGTCACGGGAAGAGGCCCGGTGAGTGGCGTCGATGCCCATGTCCTCCAGGACACCGTGCTTGGCGGGGCTCGCCGTGGCGTACACCTCGGCGCCCAGATGGCGGGCGATCTGGGTGGCTGCCATGCCCACCCCGCCGGTTCCGGCGTGGACGAGCAGCGCTTCGCCCGCCTGGAGGCGGCCCAGGTCCACCAGTCCGTACCAGGCGGTCAGGAACACCACGGGCACGGCTGCGGCCTCCTGGAGGCTCCAGCCCTCGGGCACGGGGACCACCATGCGGGCGTCGGCGATCGCCAGCGGGGCGAACGCGCCCTCGAACAGGCCCATCACACGGTCACCGACCGACAGGTGGGTGACGCCGGGACCGACCTCCGTCACATGACCCGCACCCTCACTGCCCGCGAACGTGCCCTTGTCGGGATACATGCCCACCGCGATCAACACATCGCGGAAGTTCATGCCGGCCGCCCGTACGGAGATCCGCACCTGGCCGGGCTCCAGCGGCACCAGCGCCTCCGGGGCGTCGACCACTGCCAGGTTCTCCAGGGTGGCCGTGCCCGCGGTGCCGAGGCGCCAGGCGGGCGTACCGACCGGCGCGACCAGCTCCTCGGGGAGGCCTGCGGTCATCATCCGGGGTACGAGCACAATGCCGTCACGCAGGGCGAGTTGGGGTTCTTCCAGCTCTTCGACGGCGTGACGGAGGAGGGCCTGCGGCAACTCAGCGCCGTCGTGATCCCCGTCGTCGACCAGGACGAAGCGGCCCGGGTTCTCCGACTGGGCACTACGCACCAAGCCCCACACCGCGGCGGCAGACGCATCCACCGCGCTGTCACGATCAACAGCCACCGCATCTCGCGTCACCACCAGCAGACGTGACTCCGACAACTCCTCCGCCGCCAAGAACTCCTGCACCAGGGCCAGCACCTGCTCAGCCACCAAGAGACCATCACCGGCAGCGGCCGCTGCGACCGGAGCAACGACCGCCCACGGAGCCTCACCACCAGCCCGCACCACACCAGCCGGACCGACACCCTCTGTGAGTGTCAGCCAGCCGCCGGCATCCGGCATGTCCCACCGCTCTGGCACCGGAAGGGGCGTCCAATCCACGGTGTAGAGCCCGTCCACACCACCACCGCGCGGCGCCGCCAACTGAGCGGGGTCGGCTGCCCGCAACGTCAGCGCGTCGATACCGAGGACAGTTGCGCCGGTACCGTCGGCGATCACCACCCGCAGATCCTGCTCGGCTGACTCACCCTGAGGGGACAACCGGACACGGACATGGGTGGCCTGCTCCGCGTGCAACGTCACCCCGCTCCATGCGAAGGGCAGCCACAGCTTCCCGTCTCCGGGCCGTTCAAGGAGCATCAGCGGATGCAGAGCCGCGTCCAGCAGCGCCGGGTGGATACCGAAGCCGTCGTGGGCGCCCGCCACTTCGGGCAACTCCACCTCGGCGAGCAGCTCCGATCCGTGCCGCCACAGTGCCCGCAGCCCCTGGAACGCCGGACCGTACGCATAACCGGCCTCCGCCGCCTTGGCGTAGAAGTCCTCGACGTCTACCGCCTCAGCACCGGCCGGGGGCCACTGCCCGCTCAGCTCGTCCGGCACAGAGGCAGGCTCGGGGCTCAGCAGCCCGACGGCATGGCACAGCCAGGCGGTGCCGCCCGACTGCTCCTGCGGACGCGAGTACACGCGTACGTCGCGTCGGCCCTGCTCGTCCGCCGCGCCCACGACGACCTGGACCTGTAGGCCACCGGTTTCGGGCAGCACGAGCGGTGCCTGGAGAGTCAGTTCCTCCAGAGTGGGGCAGCCCGCCTCGTCGGCGGCCCGCAGCGCCCACTCCACCAGCGCCGCGCCAGGTACGAGGACGGCACCGGCCACCACATGATCGGCGGGCCAGGAGGGAGCTTTGCGGGAGAGGCGACCGGTGAGCAAGTACGAGTCGGCTTCGGCCAGTTCCACGCAGGCGCCAAGAAGCGGGTGACCGGCAGAAGCCATGCCGAGATCGGCGGCGTCACCGTTGAGCCCTGCGGGTGCCTCCAGCCAGTAGTGCTGGCGCTGGAAGGCGTAGGTGGGCAGGTCGATGGTGCGGGGGGTGGGGTCGCTCGGGAACCAGCGACGCCAGTCGATGTCCGCGCCCGCGGTGAAGGCCTGGGCGGCGGCACGAGCGAGCTGGGTGGTGTCGCCATGGTCGCGGCGCAGAGTAGGAACCACGGAGGCGGAAATCTGCGCCTGCTCGATGGTCTCTTCCATGCCCAGGTTGAGTACGGGGTGGGGGCTGGCTTCGATGAAGAGGCGGTAGCCGTCTTCGAGCAGGGCCTGAATGGTGTCCGCGAACCGGACTGGTTGACGCAGGTTGGTGACCCAGTACTCGGTGTCCAGGGCGGTCGTGTCAGTACGTTCGGCGGTGACCGTGGAGTAGAACGCAACCCCGGTGGCCGTCGGCTGAATGCCGGAGAGCCGTTCGGTGAGTTCATCGCGGAGTTGGTCGATCTGGGGTCCGTGGGAGGCGTAGCCGACGTCGATGACCCGGGCCCGCAGGCCTTCCGCCTCGGCTGCGGCGACCACCGCAGCGACGTGCTCGGGCGGCCCCGAAATCACCGTAGAAGAGGGGCCGTTGACGGCGGCAATGCATACTCCGGGCCGGTCTCCGATCAGCTCGGCGGCTTGCTGGGCCCCCGTACCCACAGAGGCCATGTCGCCGTGCCCGGCCAACTGCCGCAACGCGTCACTGCGTACAGCCACAATCCGCGCCGCATCCTCCAGAGACAGCGCACCAGCCACACACGCGGCCGCCATCTCGCCCTGCGAATGACCGATGACCGCAGCAGGCTTGATCCCGTGATCGGCCCACACTGCGGCGAGCGAGACCATGACCGCCCACAGCACCGGCTGCACAACCTCCACCCGGGACAGCTCCGCGCCATCCCCGCGCAACACCCCGGTCAGCGACCACTCCACGTACGGCGAAAGAGCCCGCTCACACTCACCAATACGCGCCGCGAACACCGGGGATTCATCAAGAAGCTGGGCACCCATGCCCACCCACTGCGAACCCTGCCCCGGAAACACCAGCACCGGACCGGCGCCGGATGCGCCCTGCACCACGCCCTCGACGACATACGACGACGGTTCACCCGCCGCCAACGACCGCAGACCGGCAAGAAGATCCTCGCGGTCCCGGCCCACCACCACCGCCCGGTTCTCGAACACCGACCGGCTTTCGACCAGGGACCGGCCGACCTCCACCACAGATTCATCCGCGTGGTCGGTGGCGAACTCGGCCAAGTGGGCCGCCTGTTCGCGAAGGGCCGCGTCGGTCCGGCCCGAGAGCACCCACGGAACCACCGAACCCGGCGAGGGCTCCGACTCCTTGAGCTGTGCCTCCTCGGGGGCCTCCTCCAGAATCAGGTGCGCGTTCGTCCCGGAGATGCCGAAGGACGACACTCCGGCACGGCGGGTACGCTCGCCGCGCGCCCAGGGGACGGGCTCGGTCAGCAGCCGCACACCGCCGTCGCTCCACTCCACATGCGGGGTCGGTTCGTCGACGTGGAGGGTGGCGGGCAGTTGCTCGTGCCGCATCGCCATCACCATCTTGATCACACCGGCCACACCCGCGGCAGCCTGCGTGTGGCCGATGTTCGACTTGATCGAGCCGAGCCACAACGGGCGCTCCGCAGAGCGTCCTTGCCCGTACGCGGTGAGCAGCGCCTGTGCCTCGATCGGGTCGCCCAGTGTGGTGCCGGTGCCGTGTGCCTCCACCACGTCGACGTCATCGGGGCTCCGCCCGGCGCCGGCCAGGGCCGCGCGGATGACGCGCTCCTGCGAGGGTCCGTTCGGGGCGGTCATTCCGTTGCTCGCGCCGTCCTGGTTGACGGCCGAACCACGCAGCAGGGCAAGGACGTTGTGGCCCTTGCGGCGGGCGTCCGAGAGGCGCTCCAGGACGACCAGGCCCGCCCCCTCGCCCCAGCCGGTCCCGTCGGCCGTGGCGGCGAACGGCTTGCAGCGGCCGTCCGGGGCCAGGCCGCGCTGGCGGGAGAACTCCACGAAGGTGTTCGGGGTGGCCATCACGGTCACGCCGCCGGCCAGGGCCAGGTCGCATTCGCCCTGCCGCAGCGCCTGGGACGCCAGGTGCATCGCCACCAGCGAGGAGGAGCAGGCGGTGTCCACCGTGATGGCGGGTCCTTCGAGGCCGAAGGTGTACGCGACGCGGCCGGACGCCACACTCGGCGTGCTGCCGGTCATGATGCGTCCCTCGTAGCCGTCCGGCTTGCGGGCGAGGAACCGGGAGCCGTAGTCGTCGTACATGATCCCGGTGATGACTCCGCACGGGGTGCCGCGCAGGGTGGCCGGGTCGATGCCCGCATGCTCGAAGGCCTGCCAGGTGGTCTCCAGGAGCAGCCGCTGCTGCGGGTCGGTGGCGGCCGCTTCACGCGGGCTGATGCCGAAGAAGCCGGCGTCGAACTGGGCGGCGTCGTAGAGGAATCCGCCTTCTCGGGTGTAGCTGTGGCCGACCTGGTCGGGGTCGGGGTCGAACAGGTCGGCCACGTCCCAGCCGCGGTCCGCGGGGAACGGGCCGATGGCGTCCGTGCCGGTGGCCACGAGCTGCCACAGGTCCTGCGGCGAGGCCACGCCGCCGGGGTAGCGGCAGGCCATGCCGACGATGGCGATGGGGTCGTCGTCGGTGGCCGTGGTGCGCACCGCCGGTACGGGCGTGGCCGGAGAGGTGTGCTGGTCGGCGTCGGGCAGGTGGCTGCGCAGGTGGCGGGCGAGGGCGCCGGGGTTCGGGTGGTCGAAGATGAGGGTGGCGGGCAGCCGGATGCCGGTCGCCGTGGACAGCCGGTTGCGCAGTTCCAGGGCGGTCAGCGAGTCGAAGCCCAGTTCCTGGAAGGCGCGGCCCAGTTCGATGGACTGGGGTGAGGGGTGGGCGAGGACGGTCGCGATCTGCTCGCGGATCAGATCGCTCAGGGCACGGTCCTGGTCGGCGGCCGACAGCAGGGTCAGGCGGGCGCTCCAGGAGGAGGTCCTGGTCTCCTCCGCGGTGGCCGTGCCGGGGCGGGGAGCGCGCACCAGGCCGCGCAGGAGGGGCGGCAGGGTGTGGGCGGCGGCCTGGCCGCGCAGTACGGCGCGGTCGAAGCGGGTGGCGAGGACCGTGGGATGCGGGGCCGTGAGGGCCGCGTCGAAGAGGGACAGGGCCTGCGCGTCGGTGAGGCCGGCCACGCCGGTGCGGTGGATGCGCGCACGGTCGGTGTCGCCGAGCCTGGCCGCCATGCCGCCGGACGCGGACTCCCACAGGCCCCAGGCCAGCGAAGTGGCCGCGAGGCCGTGGGCGCGGCGGTGTTCGGCCAGGGCGTTGAGGAAGGTGTTCGCTGCCGCGTAGTTGGCCTGGCCGCCGTTGCCCAGGACGGAGGCGGCGGAGGAGAACAGGACGAAGGCCGCCAGGTCCCGCTCTCGGGTGAGTTCGTGCAGGTGCCAAGCGGCGTCGACCTTCGGCGCGAGGACGGCGTCGAGCCGTTCGGGGGTCATCGTCGCGATGAGACTGTCGTCGATGACGCCCGCGGTGTGGACGACGGCGGTCAGCGGGTGCGCGGCGGGGATGTCGGCCAGGAGTCCGGCCAGCGCGTCGGGGTCGGTGATGTCGCAGGCCGCGACGCGTACGTCGACGCCATCGGCCGCGAGGTCGGAGCGCAGGTCGGCGAGGCCGTCGGCGGCCTCGCCCCGGCGGCTGGCGAGGAGCAGGTGACGGGAGCCGTGTGCGGTGGCCAGGTGGCGGGCGACGGCCCGGCCCAGGCCGCCGGTACCGCCGGTGATCAGCACGGTGCCCTCGGGGTCGAGGTGCGGCGCGGTGCCCTCGGGGTCGAGGTGCGGCGCGGTGCCCTCGGGGTCGAGGTGCGGTGCGGGGGCGTCGGGCTGTGGACCGGTGACGGCGAGTCGCGGTACGAGGGCGGTGCCCGCGCGCAGGGCGACCTCTGACTCCCCGTGGGCGGTCGCGGCGGCCGAGGCAGCGGGCAGGGCGTGGGGCGATGCGGCGTCCGTGTCCAGGAGCAGGATGCGGCCCGGCTGTTCGGCCTGGGCTGCGCGGACCAGTCCCCACAGAGGTGCGGTGGCGGGGTCGGCCGGTGCGTCGTCCGCGTGGGCGGCGACTGCGCCGGTGGTCAGGATGACGAGCCTGGCGGAGGCGATGCTGTCCGCCGCGAGCCATTCGCGCAGCAGCTCCAGGACATGGTGGGCGTGGGTCCGCGCACGCTCGGGGACGCTGCCGGATGTGCTGGTGGGGAACGGGGCGAAGACGAGGTCCGGTACGGGCTCCCCCGCCGCGACGGCAGCGATCAGGGCGGTCAGACCCCGGTGGTGCGCCGCCTGGGCGAGGCCCGCGTCATCGGCTCCGAGCACGGCCCAGGCACCGGCGGTCGTCTCCGGGGCGGGCAGCGCCAGCTCCTGCCAGTCCACGTGGTGCAGGGGGGTCGTGGTGGCGGGACGCGCGGAGCGCCAGCGATCGGCGGGGATCAGCCGCAGCCGCAGGGCGTCGACCGTGGCCACGGGGGCGCCGTCGGTGTCGGTCAGGTGCAGCCGCAGTTGGTCGTCGCCTTGGGGGCTGAGGTGGACGCGAAGGCGTTTCGGCCCTGTGGCGTGGTGGCGGACGTTGCTGAAGGAGAACGGCAGCCGTACCGGAGCGTCCACGTCGCCGTCGCGGTCACGGTAGAGGTCGTCGACGGCGTGCAGCGCGGCGTCCAGCAGTGCGGGGTGGAGCGCGAAGGCGTCGGCGTCGTCGAGTTGTTCGTCGGCGAGGCGGACGTCGGCGTACACGTCGTCGCCGTGCCGCCAGGCGGCGTGGACGGCGCGGAAGGCGGGCCCGTAGCGGTAGCCCTGCTCGTCGAGGCGGGCGTACAGCGTGTCCACGTCGAGGGCGGTGGCGTCGGCGGGCGGCCAGGGGGCGCTGTCGGGGGCGGGCGGTTCGGTGGCCTGGCCGGTGGTGAGGATGCCGGTGGCGTGCCTGCGCCAGCCGTGCGTGGTGCCGCCGTCCGCATCGCCGTCGTCGGCGTCGTCGGCGGGGCGGGCATGGATGGTCAGGGTGCGGCGGCCGGTGGCGTCCGGGGCGGCGAGGGCGAGCTGGACGCTGATCGTGCCGGTGTCGTCGAGCAGCAGCGGGGTTTCCAGCGTCAGGTCGTCGATGGTGTCGCAGTCGGCGTACCGGCCTGCGAGCAGCGCGAGTTCCACGAAGGCCGTGCCCGGCAGCGGGACGCTGCCCGCGATGGAGTGGTCGGCGAGCCAGGGGTGCGTACGCAGCGAGAGGCGCCCGGCGAGCAGCAGGCCGCCGTCGGCTTGCTGGATGACGGCCGGCAGGAGCGGGTGGCCGGTCTCGCCGAGGTCGGCGGCGCGGGCCGGGGCCGAGGCGTCGGGGGTGGCACGCCAGTAGCGGCTGCGCTGGAACCGGTAGGTGGGCAGCGGCAGTTGGACGGTGTCGGCCGGGAGGAGGGAGGCGAAGTCGGCCGGTTGCCCGTCGGTGTGGAGCGCGGCGAGAGCCGTGAGGAAGGTGCGGGCCTCGTCGTGTCCGGCGCGCAGCGCGGCGGCGACGGCCGGCTCGGCGGCCTCGTCCGACGTGGGGTGGGTGAGGCAGTCCTGGACCATGGTGGCGAGGACGGGGTCGGGTCCAAGTTCCAGGTAGCGCACCACGTCCTGGCCGTCGAGGGTGCGCAGCCCGTCGAAGAAGCGCACGGGTCGGCGGACGTGGCGTACCCAGTACTCGGGGTCGGAGAGGAGCTCCGCGTCGGCGATTCGGCCCGTGAGGTTGGAGACGACGGGCAGCGTCGGGGCGTGGAAGGTCAACGTGCGGACGACACGGCGGAAGTCGTCCAGCATCGGCTCCATCAGAGGCGAGTGGAAGGCGTGGCTGACGTTGAGGCGCTTCGTCTTGAGTCCGCGCCCCCGCAGGAGCTGATCGAGGTCCGTGACGGCGTCGGCGTCGCCGGATACGACGACGGCCGCGGGGCCGTTGACCGCGGCGAGGGAGAGGGTCTCCTCGCGGCCCGCGAGCAGCGGAAGCACGTCGTCCTCGCCGGCCTGGACGGCGAGCATGGCGCCACCGGCGGGCAGGGCCTGCATCAGGCGTCCGCGGGCGGCGACCAGCGTGCAGGCGTCCGGCAGCGAGAGCACGCCGGCCGCGTGCGCGGCGGCGATCTCGCCGACGGAGTGTCCGGTCAGGTGGCTGGGAGTGACTCCGAAGGAGGTGACAAGGCGGTACAGGGCCATTTCGAGGGCGAACAGCGCGGCCTGGGTCACGCCGGTCCGGTGCAGATCGGCCGCCTGTGGGGCGTCGGCCGGGGCGAACAGGAGGTCTTTCAGGGGCTGTTCGAGCAGCGGGTCCAGGTGGGCGCAGACCTCGTCCAGGGCTTGGGCGAAGACGTCGAAGGTGGCGTACAACTGGGCGCCCATGCCGTGGCGTTGGCTGCCCTGACCGGTGAACAGGAAGGCGGTGCCGCCTGGGCGGGCCGGGCCTGCGGCGCGCGTGAGGGCGGGGTGGGTGCGGCCTGCCGCGAGGGCGGCGAGGGCCTCGGCCCGCTCTTCTCCGTCCGCTCCGAGCACCACGGCACGGTGCTCGAACAGGGAGCGGCGCAGCAGGGTGCCGGCGATGTCTGCCGCGGGGCTCTGCGCGTGGGTGGCGAGATGGCCGGACAGGGCCTCTGCCTGGGCGGCCAGCGCGGGGGCGTTGCGGGCGGAGAGCACCCACGGCAACAGCCGCTGTTCTTCCCGGATGCCGTCGTCGGTGCCCTCGTCCTTCCGGGCGCCCGTGCGGGTCGCGGCCCGCGGTCCGGCTCCCACGGCTTCTTCGGCCTCGGCGGCGGGCGCTTCTTCCAGGATGAGGTGCGCGTTCGTGCCCGAGATGCCGAAGGAGGAGATGCCCGCGCGGCGGGTGCGTTCCCCCTGCGGCCAGGCGACCGGCTCGGTGAGCAGGCGCACCGCGCCCGACTCCCAGTCGGCGTGCGGGGTGGGCTCGTCGGCGTACAGGGTGGCGGGCAGGGTCTGGTGCCGCAGCGCCAGGATCATCTTGATCAGCCCTGCGGCGCCCGCGGCGCCCTGGGTGTGGCCGATGTTGGACTTGACCGAGCCGAGCCACAACGGCTTGTTCTCGTGCCGTTCCTGGCCGTACGTGGCGAGGAGCGCGTCGGCTTCGATGGGGTCGCCGAGTCTCGTGCCGGTGCCGTGCGCCTCGACGGCGTCGACCTCGGCGGGCGAGAGCCTGGCCCCGGCGAGCGCGGCGCGGATCACGCGCTGCTGGGAGGGGCCGTTGGGTGCGGTGAGCCCGTTGCTCGCGCCGTCCTGGTTGACGGCCGAGCCGCGGATCACGGCGAGCACCCGGTGTCCGGCCTTGCGCGCGTCGGAGAGCCGCTCCAGTACGAGCAGGCCCGCGCCCTCGGAGAAGGCGGTGCCGTCGGCGGCGGCCGCGAAGGGCTTGCACCGCCCGTCGGCGGCCAGACCGCGCTGGCGGGAGAACTCGGTGAACACATAGGGAGTGCTCATCACCGTGACACCGCCCGCGAGCGCCAGGTCGCACTCGTGGCCGCGCAGCGCGTGGGCCGCCAGGTGCACGGCGACCAGGGACGACGAGCATGCCGTGTCGATGGTGACCGCCGGGCCCTCGAGGCCGAAGGTGTAGGACAGGCGGCCCGAGAGCACGCTGGGGGCGTTGCCGGTGACCAGGTAGCCCTCGGCCGCCGCGTCGATGTGCGGGGTGCCGAAGCCGGGCAGGGCCGCGCCCGCGTAGACGCCGGTGCGGCTTCCCTGCAGCGAGTGAGGGTCGATGCCTGCTCGCTCCAGGGCCTCCCAGGCGCACTCCAGGAGCAGCCGCTGCTGCGGGTCGAGGACCTGTGCCTCGCGCGGGCTGATGCCGAAGAACTCCGGGTCGAAGAGGTCGGCGTCGTGGACGAAGCCGCCCTCGCTCGCGTAGGTGGTGCCGGTGTGGTCGGGGTCTGCGTGGAAGAGCCGCCGCAGGTCCCAGCCACGGTTCTCGGGGAAGGGGCCCAGGGCGTGGCTGCCCGCCGAGACCAGGTTCCACAGGTCTTCGGGGGTGTGCACTCCGCCGGGGTAGCGGCAGGCCATTTCCACCACGGCCACCGGTTCCTGGCCGCGCTCCTCCGCCTCGCGCAGCCGCTGCCGGGTGGCGTGCAGGTCCGTGGAGACACGCTTGAGGTAGTCGACCAGTTTCTCTTCGCTCACCATGTGCGCTTCCGCTCCCCGCCCGTGGTCCCCAGGTGTTCGGCCGACACGCGCCTCACACCCCCAGTTCGTTGTCTATGAAGTCAAGGACTTGCTCGGCCGTGGCTGCCTCCAGTTGGTCCACCGCGCCGTCGTCACCGTCCGCCGCCGTCGTGAAGCGGGCGAGCAGCTCCTCCAGGCGGGCCGCGACGGCCGCCTGGTCCAGGCCCTGCGCGACGGCGTCGGAGAGGGCGTGCTCGACCCGGGCCACTTCCCGCAGGACCTGGGCGGTCACATCACCGGACGGGGCCGGTGCGCCGTCGGGAGCCAGGCGCTGGACCAGATGGGCGGCGAGCCCCTGGGTCTGCGGATAGTCGAAGACCAGGGCCGCGGGCAGCTTCAGACCGGTCGCCGCGGCGAGCCGGTTGCGCAGCTCGACGGCGGTCAGCGAGTCGAAGCCGAGGTCCTTGAAGGGCGTGTCCAGCTGCACGGCGTTCGGATCGGCATGGCCGAGCACGCCGGCCGCGTGGGTGCGCACCAGGCGGGCCATCAGCTCCAGTCGTTCCTCGCCGGTCAGGGCGGCGAGCCTGGCGGGCCAGTCCGCTGCCTCGCCGACCGCTGCCGCCGTGGGGCGGGCGGTGGTGGGCGCACCGGCTGCCGCCAGGGCGCGCAGGACGGCGGGGACCGCCGCATCTGAGCTCGCCGGGACACGGGCGTCCAGATCCAGGGCGAGCAGGTCCGGCCGCCCATGGGCGAAGGCCGCGGCCAGCAGCGCACAACCCCGCGCCGCGCTGGTCGGCTTGATGCCGTAGCGGTCGATGCGGGCCCGGTCGGCCGCGGACAGTGTCCCGGTCAGACCGCTGGCGGCCTCCCACAGCCCCCATGCCACGGACAGGCCCGCCCGGCCCTGTGCCCGGCGGTGCACGGCGAGGGCGTCGCAATAGGCGTTGGCCGACGCGTAGTTGGCCTGCCCTGGTGTGCCCAGCGTGGAGGCGAAGGAGGAGAACATCACGAACATGGCCAGCCTCATCTCCCTTGTCGCCTCGTGCAGTTGACGTGCGGCAGCCGCCTTGGCCGCCCACACGCGGGCAAGCCGCTCGGGGCTCTGCGAGCCGATCAGGGCGTTGTCGAGCACCCCGGCGGCGTGCACCACACCGGTCAGCGGATGCGCAGGATCGACCCCGGCGATCAGTTCGGCCACCGCACCGGGCTCACTCAGGTCGGCCGCCACGAAGGTGGCCTCTGCTCCCAGGGCTTCCAGGCGGGCGGCCAACTCGGCCGCGCCGTCGGCGGCGGAGCCACTGCGGCTGACCAGCAGCAGGTGGGCGCTCTCGCCGGTACGTGCCAGGTGTTCGGCCACGGCTGCGCCGATGGTGCCGGTGCCGCCGGTGATGAGGACGGTGCCGTCGGGGTCGAGCGGGGCGGGCACGTCGAGGACCAGTTTGCCGGTGTGCCTGGCCTGGCTCATGAAACGGAACGCCTCCCGCGCCCGGCCCAACGGCCACGCGCGTACGGGCAGGGGTGCGAGGGCGCCGGAGGCGAACCGCTCGCCCAGTTCACTCATCATGACCTTGATCAGGTCCGGCCCGGCATCGGCGACCAGGTCGAATGCCGTGTACTCCACCCCGCGGTACTCGAGCTCGACCAGCTCGGGATCGCGTACGTCGCTCTTGCCCATCTCAAGGAACCGGCCGCCCCTGCCCAGCAACCGCAGTGATCCGTCAAGGAGTTCACCGGTGAGGCTGTTGAGTACGACGTCGACTCCTCGCCCACCGGTGGCCCGGCGGATCGACTCCTCGAACTCCAGGTCGCGCGAGGAAGCACGATGAGCGGCATCGACACCCATGCCCTCCAACACACCATGCTTGGCAGGACTCGCTGTGGCATACACCTCAGCACCCAGATGACGGGCGATCTGCACCGCCGCCATCCCCACACCACCCGTACCGGCATGGATCAACACCGACTCGCCCGCCCGCAGACGACCCAACTCCACAAGGCCGTACCAAGCCGTCAGGAACGCCGCCGGAGCAGCGGCCGACTGCCGCATGTCCCATCCCTCGGGGACGGGGGCCAGCATCCGCGCGTCAGCGACCGCCCACGGCCCGAACACGCCGTCCGCCATTCCCATCACGCGGTCGCCGACCGACAGATGCGTGACGCCCTGCCCGATCCCGGTCACCACACCGGCCGCCTCGGTACCCGGCAGTGCGCCCGCGTCCGGGTACATTCCCAGCGCGATCAGCACGTCGCGGAAATTGACGCCTGCCGTGTGTACGGCGATGCGGACCTGCCCCGGCTCCAGCGGCAGCAGCACCTCCTCGCAGGCGACCGCCGTGACGGCGTCCAGCGTTCCGGTCCGCCCGCCCACAAGGCGCCAGGCCGGCGTCCCGTCAGGCCCCGCCAGCTCCGCGGGTTCGGTGGCCCGCGCCCACCTGGGGACGAACACCCGGTCGCCGCGCAGGGCCACTTGCGGCTCCTGTGCGTCCACGGCGCACCGCACCGCGTCCACGACGAAGTCGTGGCTCGCGGGAGTGAGCGGCCCGTCGGTGTCCAGCAGCACGAACCGCCCCGGGTTCTCCGACTGCGCACTGCGCACGAGACCCCACACGGCCGCACCCGCCAGGTCGGGCGCACGCAGCGTGCCCGCGCCTTCGCCTGTCCCTGTGCCGTCTCCTAGGTCGGCCACATCAACCGCGCCACGCGTCGCCAGCACGAGCCGCGCCTGCTCAAGGCTCGGCGCTCCCAGGAATTCCTGAACGAGTGCCAATACGCCTACTGTGACGGCGAGTTCGTCCTCACTGGTGGGGTCAACGGCCGCAAGGATCGTGTCGGGCGCGGGAGTGCCGGAAGCCGTGGCGTCGGCGAGCGCACTCATGTCCCGGTAACTCTCCAGGCCCAAGTCGAGATCGCCAAGGGTCACCGAAGCGGCGTTGCCGACCGCTCCACGGCCGTCCACGGCAGCCGGCAGCGCGAGCGGATTCCACCGCAGTTCGTAGAGCCCGTCCGTGCCCGCCCCCGCGGCGGCGGCCCGCACCTGCTGGGCACTGGTCGACCGCAACCGCAGCTCCGCCACGTCCACCACAGGGCCGCCGGCGGGGTCGGTCACCGTCAGGCGCACGGTCTCCTCGGCGCCCCCGCTCAGCCCCGCAAGCCGTACCCGCACGGTGGTCGCTTCGGTGGCCCACAGCGAAACACCGCCCCAGGTGAACGGCAGCAGCACCTGCCCGTCATCGGACGCCGCCTGGCTTCGCTGCGCGAGGAGCGGGTGCAAGGCGGCGTCCAGCAGGGCAGGGTGGATCCCGAATCCGGACGACGAACCGGCCTGCTCGGGCAGCTCGACCTCGGCCAGCAGATCCTGACCGTGCCGCCACAGCGTCCGCAGGCCCTGGAACGCGGGGCCGTATGCGTATCCGTCAGCGGCGACTCGCTCGTAGAAGCCGGTCACGTCCACCGGCTCGGCATTCGGCGGGGGCCACTGCCCGACCTGCTGGGACGGCCGGACAGCCGACTCGCGGCCGAGCTCACCCACGGCGTGACACACCCACACCGCCGCGTCCTGCTCCGGACGCGAATGTACGCGTACGTCGCGTCGGCCCTGCTCGTCCGCCGCGCCCACGACGACCTGGACCTGTAGGCCACCGGTTTCGGGCAACACGAGCGGTGCCTGAAGGGTCAGTTCCTCCAGAGTGGGGCAGCCCGCCTCGTCGGCAGCCCGCAGCACCCACTCCACCAGCGCGGCACCCGGCACAAGCGTCGTGCCCGCCACCACATGCCCACTCAGCCAGTCACCGCTCTTGGCCGAGACCCTGCCGTTGAGCACCACTCCCCCGTCGGCGAGGGCGACAGCGGTGGGCAACTGCGCGTGCCCCGACCCGGCCCGAGCCCCATCAGCGTCACGCCCCACGGTGTCGGCAAGCCAGTAGCGGCGACGCTGGAAGGCGTAGGTGGGCAGGTCGATGGTGCGGGGGGTGGGGTCGGTCGGGAACCAGCGACGCCAGTCGATGTCCGCGCCCGCGGTGAAGGCCTGGGCGGCGGACCGAGCGAGTTGAGTCGTGTCGCCGTGGTGACGGCGGAGGGTGGGGACCACGGAGGCGGATATCTGCGCCTGTTCGATGGTCTCTTCCATGCCGAGGTTGAGTACGGGGTGGGGGCTGGCTTCGATGAAGAGGCGGTAGCCGTCTTCGAGCAGGGCCTGAATGGTGTCCGCGAACCGGACTGGTTGGCGCAGGTTGGTGACCCAGTACTCGGTGTCCAGGGCAGTCGTGTCGGTACGTTCAGCGGTAACCGTGGAGTAGAACGCCACCTCGGTGGCCGTGGGCCGGATGCCGCTCAACCGTTCGGTGAGTTCGTCGCGGAGTTGGTCGATCTGCGGTCCATGGGAGGCGTAGCCGACGTCGATGACGCGGGCCCGCAGGCCGCGTGCCTCGGCCTCGGCGACCACCGCAGCGACGTGCTCGGGCGGCCCAGAAATCACCGTAGAGGAGGGCCCGTTGACAGCGGCGATGCATACTCCGGGCCGGTCTCCGATCAGCTCAGCAGCCTGCTCGGCCCCCGTGCCCACAGAGGCCATGTCGCCGTGCCCGGCCAACTGCCGCAGCGCGTCACTGCGTACAGCCACAATGCGTGCCGCATCCTCCAGAGACAGCGCCCCGGCCACACACGCGGCGGCCATCTCGCCCTGTGAGTGGCCGATGACCGCGGCCGGGGTGATCCCGTGGTCGGCCCACACAGCAGCCAGTGAGACCATGACCGCCCACAGCACCGGCTGCACAACCTCCACCCGCGACAGCTCCGCGCCATCCCCGCGCAACACCCCGGTCAGCGACCACTCCACGTACGGCGAAAGAGCCCGCTCACACTCACCGATACGCGCCGCGAACACCGGCGACTCATCAAGCAGCTGGGCACCCATGCCCACCCACTGCGAACCCTGTCCCGGAAACACCAGCACCGGACCAGGCCCTACGTCCCCAGCCACCCCCGACACCACACCGGCACTCGCCTCACCCGAAGCCAACGCCTCAAGCCCAGCACTCAGCGCCTCGCGATCCCGGCCCACCACCACGGCCCGGTGTTCCAGCACCGACCGCGTCGTGGCCAGCGACCAGCCGACCTCCGCGGGCAGCGCCTCGGCGTCGCCCGCCACGAACTCACCCAAGCGGCGGGCCTGTTCGCGCAGTGCGTCCTCGGTCCGGCCGGAGACCACCCACGGAACCACCGAACCCTGCGAGGGCTCCGGTGACTTTCGCCGCACGACCTCGTCGGACTCCTCGTCCGGCGTAGGCGCCTGCTCCAGGATCAGATGTGCGTTCGTACCCGAGATCCCGAACGCCGAGACCCCGGCGCGACGGGCGTGGCCGGTGTCGGGCCACATAGTGGGCTCGGTGACCACCTCGACCGCTCCGGCGTCCCAGTCGACATGCGGGCTCAGGTCCTCGACGTGGAGGGTGGCGGGCACCACGCCGTTGCGGATCGCCATGACGGTCTTGATGACGCCCGCCACACCGGCGGTGGCGTGGGTGTGGCCGATGTTCGACTTGAGGGAGCCGAGCAGGAGAGGGCGATCGCGGTGCTGGCCGTAGGTGGCGAGCAGGGCTCCGGCCTCGATGGGGTCCCCGAGCTTGGTGCCGGTACCGTGCGCCTCGACCGCGTCCACATCGGCTGGGGCCAGCCGGGCGTCGGCCAGGGCGGCACGGATGACCTGTTCCTGCGCGGCGTCGTTGGGGGCGGTCAGGCCGTTGCTCGCGCCGTCCTGGTTGACGGCGGAGCCGCGGATGACGGCCAAGATGTTGTGGCCGTTGCGGCGGGCGTCGGAGAGCCGTTCGAGCAGGATGAGGCCGATGCCCTCGGAGAAGCCGGTGCCGTCGGCCGCGGCTGCGAACGGCTTGCAGCGGCCGTCGGGGGCCAGCCCGCGCTGACGGGAGAACTCGGTGAACATCAGAGGGCTGGACAGCACGAGCACACCGCCCGCGACGGCCAGGTCGCACTCGCGCTGGCGCAGCGCCCGGCCTGCCAGGTGGATCGCCACCAGGGAGGCGGAGCAGGCCGTGTCGACGGTGACCGCGGGCCCTTCCAGGCCGTAGTTGTAGGCCACCCGGCCCGAGATGACGCTGGTGAGGCTGCCGGTGGTGGCGTGTCCTTCGAACCCCTCGGGGATGCGCGGCAGTTGGGACATGTAGTCCTCGCTGGACACCCCGGCGTAGACGCCGGTGCGACTGCCCTTGAGGGTGACGGGGTCGATGCCGGAGCGCTCGAACAGCTCCCAGGACGTCTCCAGCATCAAGCGCTGCTGCGGATCCATCGCCAGCGCCTCGCGCGGGCTGATGCCGAAGAAGTCGGCGTCGAAGGAGCTCGCGTCGTCCACGAACCCGCCGTGGCGCACGTAACTGGTGGCGTAGTGGGCGGGGTCGGGGTGGTAGAGCCCCTCCAGGTCCCAGCCCCGGTCCGTGGGGAAGTCCTCGATCGCGTCCTTGCCCGCAGCGACCAGGTCCCACAGATCCTCCGGCGAGGCCACGCCGCCCGGGAAGCGGCAGGCCATGCCGACCAGGGCCACCGGTTCCTGCCGTCGGTCCTCCGCCTGCAACAGGCGCTGCCGCGTGTCGTGGAGTTCGGTGGTCACCCGGCGCAGATATTCGACCAGTTGCTCTTCGCTAGCCATGTGGGGTCACCCGGCCTTCGGAGTGGGGGTCGCGCGCGAGGTGTCGTGCGTGACACCAAGCTCGTTGTCGATGAAGTCGAAGATCTGATCCGCGGACGCGGCCTTGAGCCGATGGGCGGCGCTGTCGTCGTCCGCCCCGATGTTCGTGGTCTTCCACCGGGCCAGGAGCGCCTCGAGCCGGGTGGTGATCTCGCCCGTGTCCCCGTGGGGAAGCTGGTCGGCGGCCGCGGTCAGCGTGTTCTCCATACGGGTCAGGTCGCTCAGCACGGACCCGGCGGTAAGAGGTCCGCTGGGCGCTTGGGGGGCTTCCCCGCCGACGTGGTCCTTGTCCTTGTCCTGCCCGGTCAGCCGCTCGCGCAGGTGCCCGGCGATGGCCGCGGGGGTGGGGTATCGGAAGACGAGGGCGGTGGGCAGGCGCAGTCCGGTGTCCTCGACCAGCCGGTTGCGCAGCTCGACTGCGGTCAGCGAGTCCAGACCCAGTTGCTTGAACGTCGCGTCGCCGCGCAGCGCGCCCGGGTCGGTGCGGCCGAGGACTCCGGCGGCGTGCGTGCGTACGGCATCGATGAGCAGGCGCAGCTGTTCGGCGGCGGACAGGGGGGCCAGGCGGCCTGCCCAGTCCGTGGGAGGCCTGCGGCTCGCGGCGGTGCGCCGGACGGGGGTCTGCGCGGCGACCAGGGCACGCAGCGGTGCGGGCAGGGTCGCGGCGCCCTCTGCGGCCAGGGCTCGGGCTGCCAGCGGAACCGCCAGCAGGAGGGGGCCGCCATGCGCGCGTGCGGTGTCGAGCAGGGCGGGCACCTGGCCGGGTGCCGTCTCCTGGATGCCGGGCCTCGGGGCGGCGGGCGGTCCGTAGGCCAGGGCCAGACCTGTCGTGCCGGTTACGTGCCGCTGCAGGGCGAGTGCCTCGCAGAAGGCGTCGGCTGCGGCGTCTGCCGCCGGCTGGGGGATGCCGAGGGCCGCCTGGGCCGGGGAAAGGTGGGCGAACAGGGCGAGGGGCCGGGGCAAGTGGGCCGTCGCGGCGGCCAGGGCAGCCGCGGCCCCTGCCGTCGCCGCCCATGTCCGGCCGAACGCGCCGTGCAGGGAGGCGTCCTTGTCCGTAGCAGTGTCGCCGGCGGGGTTGGCGGCGGTCTCGTTGTCGGTGTCGGTGTCGGTGGCGGTGGCGGTGGCGTGGATGACTCCGGTGAGGGGGTGGTTCGCGTCGATACCGGCGATGGCTTCCACGATGGTTTCGGCGAAGGCGGACGCGTCGGCCACGTCCGCGGCAGCCAACTGAACGGTGGCACCCTGCTCCATCAACCGGTCCGCAACCTCCGCGAGTTCACCGCCCACGCCACCGGAGACGATGAGCAGGTTCCTTGACTGCCCGGTGTGTACGAGATATTCGGCGAGCGCGCCTACCAGGCCACCGGCGGACCCCGTGAGCAGCACGGTGCCTTCCGGGTCGAGCGGCTGCGGCTCGTCCACGGCGGGCTGAGTGGGGGGTGCAAAGCGGGGTGCAAGGACCCGACCGGCGCGCAGGGCGAGTTGGGGCTCGTCGGCTGCGATCGCCGTTGCCACGGCTTGCTCCAGCGCCTCCGCGCCTGCCCCGATCCCAGCACCCGTGTCGGTGTCGGTGTCGATGAGGATGAAGTGGCCGGGGTGTTGGGCCTGCGCGTTGCGGACGAGGCCCCAGACCGCGGCGGCCGCAGGGGCTGGGAGACGTCCGTCGCCGGTGGCGACTGCACCATGGGTGGTCAGCACCAGACGGGTGCCGGCGAGGCGCGCGTCGGCGAGCCAGCGCTCGATCAACGTGTCGGTCCGCTCCGCCGCGACCAAGCCGTCGGCTGCCTCGTCCCCGGTCAAGCTGCCGCCGGTGGTGGCAAGGACGACGGGCGGAGCCGGAGCCCCGGAGTCCAGGGCCGCCATCAGGGCATCCAGGCCCGAGTACTCCTCACCCAGGCTCGCCCAAGTGGACGGGTCGGCCGGGTCCGAGGCCGAACCCTGCGCCTGTACCGAGGCCGGTACCGAGGCCGATACCGGGATCCACCGCAGCGCGTACAGATCGGGAGTGCGCTCGCCGACGGCCCGCAGCTGCCGCGATTCCGCCGCTACGAGGACGAGCCCCTCGCAGGTGAGTACGTCGGCCCCGGTCGGATCACTGACACTTACCTGCCAAGTACGCCCGGCCTGGTCGGCGAAGCCCCCGGGCTCCCCCTCCGATCCCGCCGACTTCGCCCGCTCCGCTCCTCCCGCTCCTTCCACTCGATCCACTCGATCCGCTTGATCCGCTTGACCGTCCAGCGGCGAAAGACGCACACGCACGGAGGTCGCGCCGGTCGCCCACAGGGACACCCCGCTCAGCGCGAAGGGGAGCCACACCTGACCGGCCTCGGGTGGGCGCACACCAAGGACCGCCGGTTGCAGTACGGCGTCGAGGAGGGCGGGGTGGATGCCGAATCCGTCGGCGTCAGGTGCCTCTTGCGGCAGTACCGCCTCGGCGAACAGCTCCGCACCCCGTCGCCACAGGGCGCGCAGCCCCTGGAAGACGGGACCGTAGCCGACACCGGTCGCGTCCGCGCGCTCGTAGAAGCCGCTCAGGTCGACGGGTTCGGCGCCGGACGGCGGCCACACCGCGTCCGGAGCCTTCGCGGTCGGCTGCCCAGGAGACTCGGCGACCAGCTGACCCCTGGCGTGGCAGGTCCAGGGCGCGTCCCCGTCGAGGGCTGCCGCCCCGTCAGGACGGGCGTAGATGTGGAGGTCACGCTGACGCTGCCCGCCCTGCCGGTCGTCCGGGCCCACCACGATCTGCACCTGCACACCCGCGGCTTCGGGCAGCACCAGCGGGGACTCGAGCGTGAGGTCGTCGATGGCCGCGCACCCGGCTTCGTCCGCGGCCCGCAGCGCCCACTCCGTGAGGACCGATGCGGGCACGACGGCGTGACCGAAGAGCGTGTGCTGCGCGAGCCACGGGTGGCTGTGCCGGCTGATGCGGCCGGTGAACAGGCGTATGCCGCCCTCGGCGAGGTCGGCGGCCGCGCCGAGGAGCGGGTGCCCGGCCGTGGCCAGGCCCAGACCGGCCGCGTCCTGGGTGCCGACCGGGGCATCCAGCCAGTAGCGGGAACGCTGGAAGGCATACGTGGGCAATTCGAGGGCGGCGGTGCGCGTGGCCGGGAACCAGCTCGCCCACCTGACCGCGCACCCGGCGGTGAAGGCTTGTGCCAGCGAGAGGCCGAGGCGGGACAGTCCGCCGTCCTCGCGTCGCAGCGTGGGGACGGTGACTGCGGCGTCGATGTCTGCCTCTTCGAAGGTTTCCTGCAGGCCCAGCGTCAGCACCGGGTGGCTGCTGGACTCGATGAAGATCCGGTGGCCGTCGGTGAGGAGCGCGGCGACGGCGTCGGCGAAGCGGACCGGTCGGCGCAGATTGGTGACCCAGTAGTCGGTGTCCAGACCCTCGGTGTCGATCCGGGATCCGGTCACCGCCGAGTAGAACGCGACGGAGGCCGATGCGGGGCGGATGCCCGCCAAGGTGCGGGTCAGTTCATCGGTGATGGCGTCGACCTGCCGACTGTGCGAGGCGTAGTCCACGTCGATGACGCGGCCCCGCATCTCGCGCGCCTCGGCGTCGGCCACCACGGCGGCCACCTGGTCCGGTGGGCCCGAAATGACTGTGGAGGAGGGCCCGTTGACCGCTGCGATGCCCACCCCGGGGTGCCCGTCGATGAGCTTCGCGGCCTGCTCCTGACCCACCCCGAGGGAGGCCATCGCGCCGGACCCGGAGAGTTTCCTGAGCGCGAGGCTGCGCAGCGCCACGATCTTGGCGCCGTCCTCCAGGGTGAGCGCACCGGCCACGCAGGCCGCGGCGATCTCGCCCTGGGAGTGGCCGACGACCGCGGCCGGGATGACCCCGTACTCGGCCCACATGGCGGCCAACGAGACCATGACCGCCCACAGGGCCGGCTGCACGACCTCCACGCGCGACAGTTCGCTGCCGTCTCCGCTCAGCACTTCGGCCAGGGACCAGTCGACGTACGGAGAGAGAGCCTGCTCGCATTCGGCGATCCGTGCCGCGAACACCGTTGACTCCGCCAGGAGTTGAGCGCCCATGCCCACCCACTGCGAGCCCTGCCCCGGAAACACGAGGACCGGCCCCGGACCGGGGGCACCGGCCGCCGCTCCTGACACCACGTCCGGCGACACCTTGCCCTCGGCCAGCGCCGCGAGTCCGGCAAGGAGTGCTTCCCGATCACGGCCCACGACCACCGCCCGGTGCTCGAACACCGACCGCGTGGTGGCCAGCGACCGGCCCACATCCACCGTGGACGCACCCTCGGCCGCGAACTCGTCCAGGCGGCGGGCCTGTTCGCGCAGCGCCTCCGCGGTGCGGCCGGATACCACCCACGGCACCACCGCGCCGTCCACGGATCCCGGCCCTTCCTCCTGCTCCGTTCCCTCCTCCTGCGCCTCCTGCCGCGCCTCTTCCAGAACCAGATGCGCGTTCGTACCGGAGATGCCGAAGGAGGACACCGCGGCACGGCGCGGACGTTCGCCGCGCGCCCAGGCGACCGGCTCGGTGAGCAGCCGTACCGCACCCGCGGACCAGTCCACGTGCCCGCTCGGCTCGTCGACGTGCAGGGTGGCGGGCAGCAGTTCGCGCCGCAGCGCCATCACCATCTTGATCACACCGGCCACACCGGCGGCGGCCTGCGTATGACCGATGTTGGACTTCACCGAGCCCAGCCACAACGGCCGTTCCGCCGGGCGGCCCTGCCCGTACACGGCAAGCAGCGCCTGCGCCTCGATCGGGTCGCCCAGCGTGGTGCCGGTGCCGTGTGCCTCGACCACGTCGACCCCGTCCGCCTCGAGACGGGCGTCCGTGAGCGCGGCGCGGATGACGCGCTGCTGAGACGGGCCGTTCGGTGCGGTCAGGCCGTTGCTGGCACCGTCCTGGTTGATGGCCGAGCCACGAAGGACGGCCAGGACTTTGTGGCCTTTGCGCCGTGCCTCGGATTGACGTTCAAGGAGGACCAGGCCGACGCCCTCGGCCCAGCCCGTGCCGTCGGCGCCGTCCGCGAACGGCTTGCAGCGTCCGTCAGGGGCGAGCCCGCGCTGACGGGAGAATTCGGTGAACATGCCCGGTCCGGCAAGCACGGTGGCGCCCCCGGCCAGGGCCAGGTCGCACTCGCCGCGCCGCAGCGCCTGGGCCGCCAGATGCAGCGTGACCAGGGAGGAGGAGCAGGCGGTGTCCACCGTCAGGGCGGGACCTTCCAGGCCGAAGCTGAACGAGAGACGGCCCGAGGCCACGCTGGGGGTGTTGCCGGTCAGGAGGTAGCCGTCGGTGGACTGGGAAGGTTCGTGCAGCCGCGGCCCGTAGTCCTGCCCGGTCATGCCGACGAAGACGCCGGTGGGGCTGCCCTTGAGCGCACGCGGGTCCAGGCCGGCCCGTTCGAACGCCTCCCACGCGCACTCCAGGAGCAGGCGCTGCTGCGGGTCGATGGCCAGTGCCTCGCGCGGGCTGATGTCGAAGAACTCCGCGTCGAAGTCGGCGGCGTCGTAGAGGAATCCGCCCTGGCGCGTGGAGCTGGTGCCCGACTGCGCAGCATCGGGATGGAAGAGCCGCTCCAGGTCCCAGCCGCGGTCGGTGGGGAACGCACCGACCGCGTCGCCTCCCTGGGCGACAAGGCGCCACAGGTCCTCCGGTGAATTGGCGCCGCCCGGATACCGGCAGCTCATGGCCACGATGACGACCGGATCCGTGTCCGCGTCGGTGCCCGCGTCCACGTCGGTATCGCTCGCGCGCAGGGGAACGGAGGCGGCCTGGGCCGACGTACCGGTGATCTGCGCGCGCAGGTGTCCGGCGACGGCCAGGGGGGTCGGGTGGTCGAAGGTGAGCGTGGCGGGCAGCGGCAGGCCGGTCACCGTGCCGAGCCGCTCGCTCAGCTCCGCGGCGGCCATCGAGTCGAAGCCCAACTGCTTGAAGGTCCGGGCGGTCTCGACGGTGCCGGAGGGGGAACCGAGCACCACCGCCACCTGCTTGGCGACCAGACCGAGCAGGGTGCGCTCCTGGTCGGCGACCGAAAGCCCGGCGAGCCGCCCGGCGAGCACCGTGTGCTCGGCCTGCCCAGCGGCGTGCTCCGCTTCCTCGACGCGCCCCGCCTCCGCTTCCTCGACGTGCGTTGCCCGTTCCAGGGCAGGTGCCGCATCGGGCCAGTGGCGTTCGCGCTGGAAGGCGTACGTGGGCAAGCTCACGCGGCGCTCCGCGGCGGGCTCGTCGCAGGCGCTCGTGAAGTCGACGTCGGCGCCGCGCACATACGCCTGCGCCAGGGCCGTCAGCAACGTGAGCGGCTCGTCGCGGCCTCGGCGGCAGACCGCCACGGCCGCGGGACGCGGTCGGTTCGTGTCCGCGGCCACGGGGAAGCACTCGCGGGCCATCGCGGACAGCGGCGCGTCCGGTCCGAGCTCCACGAAGGTGGTCACGCCCTTCTCGCACAGCCCGCGCACACCCGCGAGGAACTGCACGGGCTCGCGCACATGCCGCGCCCAGTAGTCCGCACCGGCCAGCTCGTCCCCGGTCACGGGCCGGCCCGTGACGTTGGAGACCACAGGGATGACCGGCGTACGGAAGGTCAGGCGGTCGGCGACTGCGCGCAGGTCGTCGAGTACGGAGTCCATGTGCGGCGAGTGGAAGGCGTGACTGACCTTCAGGAGGCTCGCCTTGCGGCCGCGTTCCCGCCAGGCGGCGGTCAATTCCTCGACGGTGTGGCGGTCGCCGGAAATCACCACGGAGGCGGGGCCGTTGAGGGCGGCCACGGTGGCGGACTCCTCGTGCCCGGCGAGCATGTCGGCCGCCTCGTCCGCGCTCGCCTGCCATGCCGCCATCGCGCCGGACGCGTGCACCGCCTGCATGAGGCGTCCGCGTGCGGTCACGAGGGCACTGGCGTCCTCCAGCGAAAGGCAGCCGGCCACGTGGGCGGCGGCGATCTCGCCGACCGAATGGCCCAGTAGGTAGTCGGGCTTCAGGCCGAAGGAGGTCACCAGGCGGTACAGGCTCGTCTCGATGGCGAAGAGCGCGGGCTGGGTGTAGGCGGTCTGGTCGAGCAGCGCCTGCTGCTGGGCAGCGCCGCCGTCAGCAGCAGGGTCGCCGTCACCAACGCGGTCGCCGCCACCGAAGACGATCTCGCGCAGCGGGCGGTCCAGATGGACGTCGAGCGCCGCGAACGCCTCGTCGAGGGCCTCGGCGAAGACCGGGAACGCGGCGTACAACTCACGCCCCATGCCCAGGCGTTGTGCTCCCTGGCCGCTGAACAGGAAGGCCAGCTTGCCGTCGTTGTCCGCCTCGCCGCTCACCACGGAGGCGCTCTCGCCGCCTTCGGCCAGCGCGCCGAGGGAATCGAGCAGGTCGGTGGTGTCGCCGCCGAGCAGGACCGCGCGGTGGGCGAGAGGTGCGCGGGTGGCGGCCAGCGCGTGTCCCACCTGCGCGGCGTCGGGAGCGGGGCGGGCGGCCAGATGTGCGCGCAGCCGGCCGGCCTGTGCGCGCAGCGCGGGGGCGCTGTGGGCGCTGACCGTCCACGGCACCGGTGGCGCGGCCATGGGCCGGGCAGGCTCCTTCGGTGCCGGGGCGACGGGCCGGGTGGGTGCCGCGGCCACGATGAGATGGGCGTTGGTGCCGCCCATGCCGAAGGAGGACACCCCGGCGATCAGGGGCTGATCGGGGCGCGGCCAGCCTCCCGGTTCCTCCTGGACGGCCAGACCGAGCTCGCCCAGCGGGATGGCCGGATTGGGGGTGGTGAAATTCAGGCTCGGCACCAACTGCCGGTGGTGGATGCTCAGGGCCGTCTTGAGCAGTCCGACGATCCCGGCGGCGGCTTCGAGGTGGCCCACGTTCGTCTTGGCGGAGCCGACCGCCAGCGGTGTCGCGCGCGCCTTGTCGCGGCCGAGGGCGGCGCCGAGTGCGGCGGCCTCGATCGGGTCCCCGACCGGGGTGCCGGTGCCGTGCAGTTCGACGTACTGGATCTCGTCCGGCCGCACCCCCGCCTCTTCGCAGGCGAGGCGCACCACGTCCTGCTGCGCCTGCCCGCTGGGCAGGGTCAGGCCGTCGGTGGCGCCGTCGCTGTTGACGGCGCTGCCCCGGATCACGCAGTACACGGTGTCGCCGTCGCGCAGTGCCGCCGCGAGCGGCTTGAGCACCACGAGGCCGCCGCCTTCACCGCGTACGAAACCGTCTGCGCGTGCGTCGAAGGTGTGGCAGCGGCCGCTCGCCGAGAGGCCGCCGAAGCGGGCCGCGGCAAGCTCCGTGGTCTCCGGGGAGCAGCTGAGGTTGACCCCGCCCGCGAACGCGAGCTCGGACTCGCCGCGCGCCAGGCTCTCGCAGGCCAGGTGCACGGCGACCAGCGAGGAGGACTGGGCGGTGTCCACGGTCAGACTCGGCCCGGCCAGGTGATAGGTGTACGAGACGCGGTTGGCCAGAATGCTGCGGTGCACGCCGGTCATGGTGTGCCGGGAGACGCCCTGCGCCGTCTGCCGCCGCAGTACGTGGGTGTAGTCGTCCCAGAACGCGCCCACGAAGACACCGGTGCGGCTTCGTGCCAGGGTCGGCGGGCGGATGCCCGCGTCCTCGAGAGCCTCCCAGCTCAGTTCGAGGAGCAGCCGCTGCTGCGGGTCCATCGCCACTGCTTCGCGCGGGCTGATGTTGAAGAAGGCGGCGTCGAAGCCGTCGATGCGGTCCAGGTAGCCGCCAGGCCCGTACAGCCCCGAGTCCTCCTGCCGACGCCGGGGCGGGGCGTCGTCCACAGCGCTGCGACCCTCACGCAGCAGCTGCCAGAAAGTGGCCGGATCAGGCGCCTTGGGCAGTCGGCAAGCCATCCCGACGACGGCGATCGGCTCGTGGCTGACACCCGTGCCGGTGGAGGACGTGGCCATCACGTCAGTTGCTGTCGCGAGGGGGACAACTGGCTGCCACAAAACATTAAAGGCGCTCCCGGTCCGAAATCGGAGATCGCTACGAGTACCGGGCTCATCGTGGGCGGGGTCTCTAAAGGCGAACCAAACCGCGCCTTGCCGCCTGCCGCTTTAGCCGGGCGCTATGGCCTGCCGCCAGCATCGCCCGCGAGCGGCACCGGCAGCGGGACGAGGACGAGAGGGAGAGCGATGGACAGGGGCACGGTTCAGGCGGCGGGGACGACCGGGACCGGGGTGTGGTTGCGCCGGTACCACGACACCGCGCGGGCACCGGTGCGGCTGGTGTGTTTTCCGTTCGCGGGCGGCTCGGCGAGTTACTTCTTCGGTCTCTCGCGGCTGCTCGCCCCCGGCATCGAGGTCCTGGCCGTGCAGTATCCGGGGCGGCAGGACCGTCATCAGGAGCCGTGCCTGGAATCGGTGGCCGCCCTCGCCGACGGCGTCGTCGGCCAACTGCCCTCCGACGGGCTTCCGTTCGCCCTGTTCGGGCACAGTCTGGGTGCCATCGTCGCCTTCGAGGTGGCGCGGCGGCTTCGGGACACGGCGGGTCCTGGTGACTCGGCGGGTCCCGGTCTGCCGGCGCACCTGTTTGCCTCCGGGGGCCTCGCGCGGCCCTACCGGCCGGCCGGCTCGGCGCGGGCGCTCGGCGACGGGGACCTCTTGGCGCATCTGCGGGCGATGGGCGGCACCGACGAGCGGTTCTTCAGCAGCCCGGAGCTGCAGGCCCTCGTCCTGCCGCCGCTGCGGGCCGACTACCGGGCCGTGGGCACTTACCAGCCGCCCGGTCCTGAGCGGCTCGGCTGTCCGATCACGGCGCTGATCGGTGACGCGGACGGGCGGACCTCGCCCGAGCAGGCCGCGACCTGGCAGGAGCGCACCAGCGCCGCCTTCGACCTGCGGGTGCTGCCCGGCGGCCACTTCTATCTCGACACCTGTCAGGAGCAGGTGGCCGGCATCATCACCGCCGCCCTGGGGGCGGGGCGCCCCACGGCGCCGGCGGTCACGGGCACCTGACGGGGAAAGTCCCTGGCGCGCTCGGCCGGGGGAGGTCGGAGCGCGCCAGGGGGGACCGTACGCGGCAGCCGGGGGGACGGTGGGCGCGCGCGGTCGTCTTTTCTTGTGGGGTCCCGCGTGCCCCGCGGGTTGGCTCCGGGGGCACGCGGGGGCCGCACGTGGCGGACGGGGGGCCGCCGCGTACGACGTTCTGGTGGGGGCGGGGTGCTGTCCCGCCCCTTCCTTCGGTGGCTGTCCGATATCGGCGACAGCCTTGGTCAGGGCTTCAGGGCTTCAGGGCTTCCAGGCAGTACAGCGCCTCGTCCAGGGCCGTGGCGAAGTCCATCTCCGGATCGTTCGCCCACTCCAGCGAGATCTGCAGCATCACTCCGAACACGGCCCCGGTGTAGGCACGTACCGAGGCATCGCCCGGTGCGCGTCCCGCCCGCTTGGCCACTTGCTCGGTCATCACCTGCATGGTCCGGCTGATGTTGCCCAGGCTGGCCCCCCAGAGCTCCGGCTCCGAGATGATCAGCACCCACCGCTCACGCTGCAGGGCCAGTTCCTGCTCGCTGATGTCCTTCAGCATCGAGCTGATCGCCTGCCGCTCGGCCTGAATCGGCGTCAGGTCGGGCGACTGTGCCTGGAACATCATCGCGAAGGGCAGGTCGTAGTCGTGAGAGAAGACCAGGTCCTGCTTGGTCGCGAAGTAGCGGAAGACGGTGCTGGGAGCGACCTCGGCGGCCTCGGCGATCTGCTCGATGGTCGTGGCCGAGTAGCCCTGTTCCCTGAACAACCGCACCGCCTCCCGCTGGATTGCGGCCTTGGTCCTGGCTTTCTTGCGTTCTCTCAGGCCAGGCACCGTTTTGGCCTGGTCAGACTGCGTCTGCGGCTTCATGCTCAGATTCTGCGGTCTTCGGGGTGCTCTGGCCAACATTGCGCGGCAGCCACACGACGGCCAGCAGCACTCCGACCAGGCCGAGGGCCGCGGAGACCACCAGGACGATGTCCAGACCGTGGACGAACGCGGAGCGCACCGAGTCGGCGAGATCCGAGGACTTGATCGCCTTGGCCACTCCCAGGCCACCGAACACGGAGTCCTGCGTCGCCTCCTTGGCGGCTGCGGGCACTCCGTCAAGGTCGAGCTGGCCGCGGTAACCGGAGTTGAGGATGGATCCCAGGATGGCGGCACCGAAGCTTCCGCCGAGCGTACGGATGGCCTGGTTGACGCCGGAGCCGACACCGGCACTGTCCTCCGACAGCGCGCCGAGGGCCGAGTCCATGACCGTGGGAAGCGCGAGGCCGAGTCCGAGTCCGTAGGCCGCTGTCCACGCGGCCGCGAGTCCTGTGCCGCTGCTGGTGTCCGTGGTGGCGCCGTAGAACAGGGCGGCGGCCAGCAGCGCGAAGCCGATGCCGACCGCGGTCTTCGGTCCGACCGCCTTGGCGACCTTGTTGGCGACCGTCACGCCCACGAGCAGACCGCCGACCATCGGAAGGAGCCGGAATCCGCTGCCCATGGCGTCGGTGCCCAGGACCGCCTGGTAGTACTGCGGCATCGTGAACAGCACACCGAACATGGTGAAGTTGATCAGTGTGCCCATCACGGTGCCCGAGGTGAACCGTGCCGAGCGGAACAGGGCCAGGTCGACCAGCGGGTCGGTCACCCTCTTCTCCCAGAGCACGAACACCACCAGGGCGAGCAGACCGCCGATCATCGGCGCCAGCGTCGTGACGTCCGTCCAGCCCTTCTCGCCGCCCTGGATCACTCCGTAGGTCAGCGCGGCCAGGCCGACGCTGGAGAACACCAGGCCGCCCACGTCGAACCGCTTGGCCTCCTTGGCCTTCGACTCCGGCAGCCACGCGGACACCGCCATGAAGGCGAGGATCACGACCGGCACGTTGATGAGGAAGACCGATCCCCACCAGAAGTGGTTGAGGAGGTACCCGCCCAGGATCGGCCCCAGGGGGTAGGCGAGCATCGCCGCACCCGCCACGGCTCCGATCGCCTTGGGCCGCTCCTCGTCGGAGAACATCACCGGCAGCAGCGACAGCGTGGTCGGCATGATCAGCGCGGCGCCCAGGCCGAGCACCGCACGCGCGGCGATGAAAGTGCCCGAGTCCGTGGAGTAGGCGCAGGCCAGCGAGGCCACGCCGAAGATCACCAGGGCTGTGAGCAGCACCTTCTTGCGCCCGAACCGGTCCCCGAGCATCCCGGCGGGGATCATCCCGGCCGCGAACACCAGCGTGTACGACGTGACGAACCACTGGAGCTCGACGTTGTTCGCGTTCATGTCGTCGGCCATGGCCGGCAGCGCCAGGCTCAGGATCGTCACATCGAAGCCCACGACCATCGACGCGAGCACAAGCGCTCCGACGGCCCACCACCTGCGGGAACCCAGATCAGACACGAGAGTCCACCTCCTAACGAGAGTTCAATATCTAGTCGGAGCGTACTCTCATTTTTTTCCGCTGGGTACCACCGGCCCCGTATGGATCCCGACAAGAACGCGACGGACCCCCTTCACGAGAAGGGGTGGGTGGGGGCGGGGTGGGGTTGTTGAGGGGCGGGGGTGGGGTTGTGACGGCCTCAGGGGCGCCGTGACGCTGGCGGCATGACGAAGAACGCGACGACCAAGAAGCCCCCGACGGTGAACAAGACCGTCGCCCCCGAGCCCAGCAAGATCGGCGACTACTACGACCACAAGGTCTTCGACCTGATGACCCAGCTCGGGGACGGCAACCTGCACTACGGCTACTGGTTCGACGACAACGACACGGCGACGTTCGACCAGGCCATGGTCCAGATGACCGACGAGATGATCCGGCGCCTCGACCCGCGCCCCGGCGACCGCATCCTCGACGTCGGCTGCGGCAACGGCACTCCGGCCATGCAGCTGGCCCGCGCCCGCGACGTCGAGGTGGTCGGCATCTCCGTCAGCGCCCGGCAGGTCGAGCGCGGCAACCGGCGGGCGCAGGAGGCCGGCCTCGGCGACCGGGTCAGGTTCGAGCAGATCGACGCCATGAACCTGCCGTTCGACAACGGCTCCTTCGACCACGCCTGGGCCTTGGAGTCCATGCTCCACATGCCCGACAAGCAGCAGGTCCTCACCCAGGTGAACCGCGTGGTGTGCTCCGGTGCGCGGATGCCCATCGCCGACATGGTCTATCTCAACCCCGACCCCGGCCAGCCGCGGACCGCGACCGTCAGCGACACCACCATCTACGCCTCGCTGACCGACATCGGGGACTACCCCGGCATCTTCCGCGCGGCCGGCTTCACGGTCCTGGAGCTGACCGACATCACCCGTGAGACCGCCAAGACCTACGACGGCTACGTCGAGTGGATCCGCGCCCACCGGGACGAGTACGTCGACATCATCGGCGTCGAGGGATACGACCTCTTCCTGCACAACCAGGCAGCGCTCGGCAAGATGCCCGAGCTCGGCTACATCTTCGCCACGGCGCAGCGCCCCTGACTCCGTGCCGCCCGGACCCGGCCCCGGCCGTGCGTCGCCGCGCACGGCCGGCCCCGTCCCCGCCCCACGTCATCGCCTCGCCCCCCATCCCAAGGGCCCGCCTGTGAAATCCCTTCGTATCCCCGTGTCAGAGAGCGTCTCCCTCAACGTCCGGCACCGGCCCGCGGGCGGGCCGCAGGCCGCGCACCGGCCGTTCGTCCTGCTGCACGGCATGCTGTCGAACGCCCGGATGTGGGACGAGGTCGCCGACCTGCTGGCCGCCGCCGGGCACCCGGTGTACGCCATCGACCAGCGCGGGCACGGTGCCTCCGACGCGCCGCCCGACGGCTACGAGAACGCGGCCGTCGTCACGGACCTGGCCGAGGCGCTCGCCGCCCTGGGCCTGTCGGACGTCCTGATGGCCGGACACTCCTGGGGCGGACACCTGGCCCTGCGTCTGGCCGCGGAACATCCCGGCCTGGTGGCCGGTCTGGCCCTGGTCGACGGCGGCTGGTACGAGTTCGACGGACCGGTGATGCGCGCCTTCTGGGAGCGCACCGCCGACGTGGTCCGGCGCGCGCAGGAAGGCACGACGAGCGCCGCCGACATGCGCGCCTACCTCAGGTCCACGCACCCCGCCTGGTCGCCCGCCGCCGTCGAGGCGCGCCTCGCCGACTACCACCTCAGCCCGGACGGCCTGCTGATCCCCCGTCTGACCGCGACTCAGGTGATGTCGATCGTCGACAGCCTCCAGCGCGAGTCCCCCGGCGACTGGTACCCCAAGATCACCGTGCCGGTCCGGCTTCTTGCCGTCATCCCTGCCATGCCCCAACTGGCCGACTCCGTACGCGACTGGGTGAGCGCCGCCGAGGCGGCCCTGGACCAGGTGAGCCTGCGCTGGTACCCCGGCACCGACCACGATCTGCACGCCGGCGCGCCCGACCAGGTCGCCGCGGACCTCCTCCAGCTGGCTCGAGACGCGAACGCGCACCCGGTGGAGACGGCCTGACGGCAAGACGGGGGTTAGAGCCGCTTAAGCAGCCGCGGCAACCCTGGCAACGGCAGCGCGGGGCTCACCCCTGCCCGCCACACTTGAGGCTTCACGCGCGAGACAGGAAGGCTGACCATTCCCGTGGCCAACGAAGAGAAGCTCGTCGAATACCTCAAGTGGACGACCGCGGAGCTGCACCAGACCCAGCAGCAGCTGCGCGACCTCAAGGCCGCACAGCACGAGCCGATCGCCGTCGTCTCCATGTCCTGTCGTCTGCCCGGCAAGACGCGCACCCCCGAAGACCTGTGGGAGCTGGTGGCCGCAGGCCGCGACGCCGTCACCGGCTTCCCCGACGACCGCGCCTGGGAGATCACCGAGGACCCGCCGTACGCGGAGCTCGGCGGCTTCGTCGACGACGCGGCCGGCTTCGACGCGGGCTTCTTCGACATCGGCCCCACCGAGGCCGTGGCCACCGAACCCCTGCAGCGCCTCATGCTGCACCTCGCCTGGGAGACCGTCGAGCGCGGCCACATCGCCCCGCACACTCTGCGCTCCACCCTGACCGGTGTCTACGTGGGCGCCACCGGGCACGACTACGCGACGCGTCTGGAGACCGCGCCCGACGAGCTGCTGCCCTACCTCGGCGGCGGCACGTCCGGCAGCCTCGTCTCGGGCCGTGTCGCCTACGCCCTCGGCCTCGAAGGCCCCGCCATCAGCGTCGACACGGCCTGTTCCTCCTCCCTGGTTGCCATCCACCTGGCCTGCCAGGCCCTGCGCCGCGGCGAATGCCACCTCGCCCTCGCCGGCGGCGGCACCATCATGTCGACCCCGCACACCTTCCTCGCCTTCTCGCACCAGAAGTCCCTCTCCCTCGACGGCCGTTGCAAGTCGTTCGCCGGCTCGGCGGACGGCATGGGCCTCGCGGAAGGCGCCGGCCTCGTCCTTCTCGAGCGCCTCGGCGACGCCCGGCGCAACGGCCATCCCGTACTCGCCGTCATCCGCGGTTCGGCGGTCAACCAGGACGGCGGCGGCTACGGCCTCGCCGCCCCCAACGGCCCCTCCCAGCAGCACGTGATCCGCGCCGCCCTCGCCGACGCCCAGCTGACCCCGGACCAGATCGACGCCGTCGAGGCCCACGGGACGGGCACGCCCATCGGCGACGCCATCGAGGCCCAGGCCCTCATCGCCACCTACGGCGCACACCGCTCCCCGGACCGCCCCCTGTGGCTCGGCTCCGTCAAGTCCAACACGGGACACACCCAAGGCGCCGCCGGGACCGCCGCACTCATCAAGATGGTCCAGGCCCTGCGGCACGACACGCTGCCCCCCACCCTCCACATCGACCGCCCCACCCCGCTCGCCACCTGGAAGAAGGGGGCGGTCCAGCTGCTCACCCACGCGGTCGACTGGCCCCGCCGCGACGAGCCGCGCCGTATCGGCATCTCCGCCTTCGCCACCTCCGGCACCAACGCCCACCTCATCCTCGAAGAGCCTCCGATGCCCGCCGCGGCCACCGGCTCACCGGCCGCGCCGACCGGAGCGGCCTCCGCACCCGCCCACCCCGTGGCCTGGCCCCTCTCCGCCCGTACTCCCGAAGCCCTCCAGGCCCAGGCGGAAGCCCTCGTCGCGCACCTGGCCGCCGCCGACCCCGCGCCCTCCCCCGCCGAGGTCGCCCACTCGCTGGCCGCCACCCGAACCCCCCTCGACCACCGCGCCGTCCTCATCGGCTCGCGCCACCCCGAACTCCTCGCCGCCGCCCGCGCGCTGGCCGCCGGGGACGATCACCCCCAGCTGACCCGGAGCACCCTCGACGGCAACGCCAAGAGGATCGCCTGGCACTTCGGCGGCCATCCCTCAGACTCCCTCACGCACGGCGCCCATCTCTGCGCCACCTTTCCCGTCTTCGCCACGGCCTTCGACGAAGCCTGCGGCCTCCTCGGCTCGCATCTGGCTCACCCCCTGCCGGCCGATCCCCTGGACTCACCCGACCCCGCCCACGTACAGCACCTTCTCTTCGCGCTCCATGTCGCGCTCGCCCGACTGCTCGTGGAAGCCGGGGTCCGACCCCACACCCTCACCGGGGACGGCGTCGGCCACATCGCCGCCGCCCACGCGGCCCAGGTCCTCACCCTCGACGACGCGTGCCGCCTGGCCGTCGCCCATGCCACCGCCGACCCCGAGAATTCCCCCGCCCCTGACACCTACGAGGCGGTGCTGAACCAGCTCACGTTCCATCCCCCCACGCTCACCCTGACCAGTACCGCCCCGGACGACGCCCCCATCACCACCGCCGACTACTGGCACCACCACCTCACCTCGCCCCCCTCGGCCCCCTCCACCACCGAGACCCACACGCTCTTCCAGCTGGCCGGGACAGCGCCGGACACCGACGCCGCGCAAGACCTCCTGGCCGACCTCGCCCGGCTCCACACCTCGGGCACCACCATCGACTGGACCCGTCTCGTCCAGCACTCCCCCCGCCCCCGGACCGTCGACCTCCCGACCTACCCCTTCCAGGCCACCCGCTACTGGCTGCACGACCACACCACTGGCACCACCAAGTGACCCACCGACAACCCACTTACACAGGAGCGTTCATGACCAGCACCGCCAACACCCCGGACCAGGACGGCACCGAGCTGGAGCAGCAGCTCGCCGCTGCCACCCCCGAGCAGCGCGAGCAGCTCCTCACCGACACCATTCGCACCCAGGCCGGCACGCTCCTGAGCACCGCGCTCGCCGACGACAGCAACTTCCTCGAGAACGGCCTCAACTCCCTGACCGCACTCGAACTCACCAAGACCCTCATGGGGCTGACCGGCATGGAAATCGCGATGGTCGCCATAGTCGAGAACCCCACCCCCGCCCAGCTCGCCCATCACCTCAGCCAGGAGCTCGCCCACACCACCGCGTAGCCGGCCCAGCCGCCGCACTCTCGTGTTCGGCGATCCGGTGGGCGGCGAAAGCCACCCACCGGACGGTCCACCCGACGCCAGATTCCCTGTGCGGGAGCCCCGGTGCGGTCAGAAGCGCACCGCGTACGAGACGCGCCGCCGCAGGGACTTGGTCCGCTGGGCCTCGTGGAAGCGGGCGTCCTTCTCCAGGACCTCGGTGGCCTCGCGCACCCTCGTGCCGGCTCGTTCGATCGCTTCGTCGAGCGGCATCACCAGCGGCAGGTCGAAGATCTCGACGATCCGCTCCACGCGTTCGCGGACGGTCCCGCCCACCACGTGGTAGGGGATCTCCAGCTCCTCCAGGGTCTCGATCAACAGGTCGTCCGACATCTTCCGGAACGGCTCGGAGACGGGCCGGTGGCCGTCGGCCTTCATCTCGAACTCGACCGGCAGGTGCACGTAGACGTCGTAGATCCGCTTGGCACGGGCCTTGGCGACTGCTCCGTAGGCGTCCATGTACTGGCGGTAGAACCGCTTCACCGGGAGCCCGGCGATGTTCTTCACCGTTCGCAGGAGCAGGTTCGCCCCTGGGTTGATGCCAACCCGCATGCGAGCCTCACCGTAGATCCACTCGTGGATCACGGAGCCGTCCGAGATGAACGGCCCCTGGCCCGACTCGTTGTGGATCCGCTCCTCGAGCCGGCGTAACCCCAGCATCGTCAGTTCCATCGCGGTGAGTTCCTGGACCTGCTTGCCCGGTACGAGGTCCAGGAGGATCTCCCGGGACGTCATCGCGTGCGTGCGGGGGATGCCCGTCGCCATCGACAGTGTCTCGGTCGTGGTGCTCTTGCCGCTGGAGTACGTTCCGGAGATCGCCAGGTGCAGACCGCGCTGCGGGGTGTTCGTGTCCCCCATGGAGTGCTCTCTTCCCCTTGTTGGTGGCCCGGCCGCAGCCGGGCGTGAGGTGATGTGGTCAGCCGCCAAGGCCCAGACCTCCGCTGACCGGCAGGACCGCTCCGGTCACGAAGCGGCCCGAATCACCGGCGAGGAAACGCACGGCGGCCGCGACGTCGGCGACCTCTCCGGCGCGGCCGAGCGGGGTGATGGCCAGCAGGTGTTCGCGCCGGCTGTCGGTGATCTCCCGGCTCATGTCCGTGTCGATCAGGCCTGGTGCGACGATGTTGACCGTGATGTTGCGAGGGCCCAGTTCCCAGGCGAGGGAGCGGGCCATGCCGAGCATTCCGGCTTTGGCGGCCCCGTAGTTGACCTGGCCCGGCGCTCCGTACGCGTAGGTCATGGAGGAGATCAGCACGATCCGGCCCCAGCGCGCCCGCACCATGCCGCGCACGGCGCGTCGCATCGTACGGAAGGCGCCGTGCAGGTTGACGTCGACGACGTCCGTGAAGTCCTGCTCGTCCATGCGCAGGAACAAGGTGTCCCGGGTGATGCCCGCATTGACGACGAGCACTTCGACCGGCCCGTGCACCGCTTCCGCTTCCTTGAATGCGGCGTTGATGCTCTGGGTGTCCGTCATCTCGGCGCGTACGCCGAGCAGTCCGTCGGGCGGTGGGGCGTCACGGTGGGTGACGGCCACGTGATCGCCGTCGGCCGCCAGGGCGGTCGCCACGGCGAGTCCGATACCTCGGTTGCCGCCGGTGACCATGACCGATCGTCCCATCAGTGGCTCCTCGGGTCGGTGACATCGTTCGCCTGCCCGCCGCGGCCCTTGGCCGTCCGCTGCCGGGTGAGCGTGAGGTTCTGTGCGGCCGTCGCCACGATCAGGAGGCCGATCTCCCCCAGGCTGGGGAAGGGGTCGCATCCGACCGCCGCGCCGGCGTGCGGGTCGGTGACCCGCACGCCGAGCACTCCGCTGTCGGTGTGCCTTGGCTGGTTCACCGGATCACCGCGCCGAGGCGGTCGCTGCCGCGCAGTTGTGCGACGTATCGGCGAACAGATGCTCCACGGCGGCCGCCAGACGGTCCGCCGTCAGTGCGCTCGGCAGCAGCCTGCGGGCGAAGCGCGGGCTCGGTGGCTCTCCCTCGCGCCGTTCCTCGGTCATCAGCGGCGGCAGGAACGCCGTCGGCGTACGGGACAGGGCCGCGTCGCTCTCCGCGAGGAAGCGCAGGGCGCGCTTCCTGTGTGCCTCGGGCAGCCAGTCGAGGAACGGCAGACGGACGTCCACCACCTCGTCGTCCGTGCGGTCCGCGGAGTCGGCGCCCACCCGGTCGCCCGGCAGTCGGCAGGGCGCGGCCCGCCACTCCTCGCGCAGCATGGGTACGCGGCTCCGGGCCTGGTCGAGCAGGACGAGCAGCGGCCGTTCGCCGTCCAGGTGCTCGCGCACCTCGGCACGCTGTGCTGCGTCCGGCCACAGTCCCGTCGGTGTCCAGTGTCGCGCTCCCGGACCGGGAGCGGGCTCGTCCCAGAGCACGCGAGCCGGTCCTTCGAGTACGACGAGCACGTCCCCTAATCGGAGCGTGGGTGTAAAGCGCATGATCTCTTTCCCCCGTTGCGTTTCTTTCGTTTCTTTCGTTTCTTGCGTCCGGGCACACCGGACCGCTATTCACCCGCCTCATGATTCCGGCGCACCGGAACACGATGAAGGACGGGAGGAATTCAGCGGCAAATGGAATAGGTATGCGCCGGTGGTGGAGTCGGCCGTGCAGTCAGGCGGCGGCGGGCAGGCGGTGCGCCAGCCAGCAACGGCCGTCGATTCCCGCGAAGTCGTCGACCGCCAGTTCCGCGGTGCGCCAGCGGGCGTCGCCCATGGACAGGAGCCGGGAGCTCTCGGTCCGCACGGTCGGGATGAACGTGCGCCCCAGGGGGCGCACCGGTGTGCCCGCGCCGATCACGAAGCGCCGCATCCAGAGCGTGTCGCTGTTGCCGCGGGAAAGGCCGTCCTGTGCGTAGAGCAGGACCTGGGCCAGCTGGGCCACGCCCACCAGCGCGTCGACCAAGGAGACCGACGGCCCGTAAGCCGCTTCCGCCCCGCAGGTGGGCGCGTCATCGTCGGTGGCGACGACACGCTGCAGCCCTCGGATCTCCTGCCGGTCGAGGTCGACGCGGACCTGCTCGGCGTGCTGTTCGCGCTGCTTGTAGCCCACGCCGTAGTGGCGGGCCCGCGCCGGTCCGAGCGCCTGTTTCTCGTCGGAGTACGTGGCCGGCGCCCCCGCCTTGCCGCCCTGTTCGTGCACGAGTGTGCAGCGCACCTTGAGGCGCCCGACCCGGCAGTCGAACGTACTGGCCAGGGTGCCGTGTTCGTCGGTCGGACCGTCCACGGCGAGGAGCCTGCCCCGCACGGGAAAGCCCGCGAGATCCTCATGGGGCGTGCTGCCGGCGCGTACGTCGGCGTGGCGCAGCCAGATCCTGCGCCGCTCGACGGGACCGAGCCCGAAGGCCCGGCCGATGTGCGTCTCCGCCAGGTTCGCGGCGAGCACCAGCGCGTCGATGCTGCTCAGGTGCGGTCGCAGTTCGCCGGCGCCCGTCTTGCGGGACCAGTCACTCGGATACGTGAGCGTGCCGCGCGCGGTGACCAGCGCGCCCGGCTCCGCGGAACCGTCGGTGGTGATGTCCTTGAGGCTCTGGATGACGCGCTTGTATCCGCTGCCGAAAAAGCGGGAGCTGCCAGGTCCGAGGCAGCTTTCCAGAGATCCGTATAATAATTCCTTGTTGCTCATTCCCCGTTTACCTTCCCCCGTGTCGCGGACCATGCGGCCCGGACAGAAAAAAGACTATCCGCCGAGGAAACGGAAAAGCAATTAGTAAAGGGAATCTGTGACGGCCTCCACAGATCCACATAAAGAAAGCCCCAAAAAGGGATTCATTAATTCCATTTGGACGGAAGAATTTCCCGGATCGGGGCGGGTCTCACTCGCAGGCGATCACGCGCGGCCAGCGGTCGGCCAGCAGATCACCGAGCAGCGCCCGCAGCCGCTCCCGGTCCTTTTCGGGCACGGCGGAGAGGAAGTCCTGCTCCACGGCGTCGACGGCGCTTCCGGCGCGCTCCAGTGCCTCGCGGCCGTCGCCGGTCAGGCTCAGGATGTAGCGCCTGCGGTCCGACGGGTTGCGTCGCCGCTCCACATGGCCGGCCTGCTCCATCTCGTCGATCAGAGCCACCATGGTCGTCGGGTCGAGATGGAGCAGTCTGCTCAGATCCTGCTGGGACAGGCTCAGATCGCCGTCCAGTGCTGCCAGGACGTAGAAGTAGCGCAGGCGCATGCCCTGCGCCATGAGCACGCGCTCCGCGTCCTCCATCAGGATCGACCCGGCCTTGTTCAGCAGATAGCCGGTCCTGCGGACGAGGGGGAAGTCGAGCCCGGCGGGTTGCGCCGGGGTGGGCGTCGCCTGTGTCATCCGGGCCGTTCCCCTTTACAGCTGAGATCTCGGTGAGCGACCGGATCTGGGGATGCCGTTCTTCGGCAGTGCCGAACGTCCCCTGCGCCGATCGTCGATCACGTCAAGGGTACTGGCGGTGACACCGGCCTCCAAGGCCCGTGTGAACCCCACGTGGGGCCCCACCATAGGGGCGGGGTGCCCCGCCCGGTGC